>NZ_JAAIYB010000479.1 GCF_010894475.1 Myxococcus vastator | reverse complement strand
GTCTGAATCCGCCCCCTCCGGCCCGAATGCCCCCAGTGCCGCCGCGCGGCCTCCGTGTGTCCTGGTCGCCGACGACCAGGCGGACGTCCTGGAAGCCCTCCGCCTGCTCCTCAAGCGTGACGGGCTCACCGTCGTCACCTCGCAGTCGCCCGCTGGCGCGCTCGCCACGCTGGAGGCCGAGGACGTGGACCTGGTCCTGATGGACCTGAACTATGCGCGCGACACCACCTCCGGGCAGGAGGGCATCGACCTGCTGGGCCGCATCCGCGCTCAGGACGCGTCCCTGCCGGTGGTGGTGATGACGGCGTGGGGCAGCGTGGAGGGCGCGGTGGAGGCCATGCGCGCCGGTGCTCGCGACTATGTGCAGAAGCCCTGGGACAACACGCGCCTGCTGGCCACGCTGCGCACCCAACTGGAGCTGCGCCGGGCGCTGAAGCGCAGCCGCCGGCTGGAGGAGGAGAACCAGCACCTGCGCCGGGGGCACAGCCATCAGCTCGCCCTGGTGTCCGAGTCCCGGTCCATGCAGCCGGTGCGGCGGCTCATCGACCGGGTGGCGCCGTCCGGCGCCAACGTGCTGGTGACGGGCGAGCACGGCACGGGCAAGGAGGTGGTGGCGCGGCTGCTTCACGCGGCCTCCACGCGCTCGGAGCGGGCCTTCGTCGCCGTCAACTCCGGTGGCCTGTCCGAGGGCGTCTTCGAGAGCGAGCTGTTCGGCCACGTGAAGGGCGCCTTCACGGACGCGAAGACGGACCGCATCGGCTGCTTCGAGCTGGCGGATGGTGGCACGCTCTTCCTGGACGAGATTGGCAACATGCCGCTGTCGCAGCAGGCCAAGCTGCTGCGCGTGCTCCAGACGGGCGAGCTGCACCCGGTGGGCTCGTCGAAGACGCGGCGGGTGGACGTGCGCGTGGTGAGCGCCACCAACGTGGACCTGTCGCGAGCGGTGACGGAGGGGCGCTTCCGGGAAGACTTGCTGTACCGCCTCAACACGGTGGAGGTGCAGCTGCCGCCCCTGCGTGAGCGGCGCGAGGACATCCCGCTGCTCGCCGCGCACTTCCTGGCGGAACAGGGCCGGCGCTACGGCAGACCCGGCGTCCGGCTGTCCCCGGAGGCGCTGGAGGCCCTGCTGTCCTATGCGTGGCCGGGCAACGTGCGCGAGCTGGAGCACGCGGTGGAGCGCGCGATGCTGATGGCGTCGGGCGACGAGGTGACGCAGGAGGACCTGCTGCTCAAGCGGGCCGGCCGCGAGGGCCTGGCGCGCCTGGAGGAGATGACGCTGGAGGAGGTGGAGCGCTACCTCATCGAGCGGGCGCTGGCGCGGCACGAAGGCAACGTGAGCGAGGCGGCGAAGGGGCTGGGGCTGTCGCGCAGCGCGCTGTACCGGCGGCTCCAGTACTACGGCATCAAGGGCGCTCGGTGAGCGAGGAGCGCCGGCGACCGCCCCATGACCTGCAGGTGCTCGGGCTCGCGTGGCTCGCGGGCCTGCCGGGCTCGGTGGCCGCGCTCGTGCTGGTGTGGCTGGGGGACTTCTCCACCAAGGTGCAGTGGACGCTGACGTCCCTGGTGGCGGGCACCTTCCTGGGCGTGGGCCTGCTGGTGCGCGAACGGGTGATGCGGCCGCTGCACGCGGTGGCCAACCTGCTGGCCGCGCTGCGTGAAGGGGACTACTCCGTGCGCGGCCGGGGTGCGCGGGCGGGGGACGCGCTGGGCGAGGTGCTGCTGGAGGTGAACGCGCTGGGGGCCACCCTGCGCGAGCAGCGGCTGGGCGTGCTGGAGGCGGGCGCGCTCCTGGAGCAGGTGATGGAGGAGATTGACGTCGGCGTGCTGGCCTTCGACGGGGCGGGCACGCTGCGGCTGGTGAACCGCGCGGGCGAGCGGCTGCTGGGCGCGTCCCGCTCGCAGTTGGTGGGCAAGAGCGCCGGAGCCCTGGGCCTGACGGACCTGCTGGCGGGCGACGTGCCTCGCAGGCTGACGCGCTCCTTCACGGAGGAGGGGGGCCCCTACGAGCTGCGGCGAGGCTCCTTCCGGCAGGGCGGCCTGCCACACCAGTTGGTGGTGCTGGCGGACCTGCGGCTGGCGTTGCGTGAGCAGGAGCGCGAGGCCTGGCAACGGCTGGTGCGGGTGCTGAGCCACGAAATCAACAACTCGCTGGCGCCCATCGGCTCCATCGCGGAGGCGCTGCGCGACACGTTGCTCATGGCGCCGCGTCCGTCCGACTGGGAGGAGGACGCGAAGAGCGGGCTGGGCATCGTCGCCCGTCGCTCCCAGTCCCTGGCGCGCTTCATGTCCGCCTACGCCAGCCTCGCGCGGCTGCCGCCTCCGACGCTGGGGGCCGTGGAGGTGGACGCGTGGGTGCGCCGGGCGGTCGCGCTGGAGAAGCGCCGGAAGGTGGGCGTGCGCGCGGGCCCCGGCCTGGTGCTGCGGGGCGACGTGGACCAGCTGGAGCAGCTGCTCATCAACCTGGTGCGCAACGCGGTGGACGCGGTGTTGTCCGTGCCGGAGGGCGCGGGGGACGTCTGGGTGTCCTGGGCCGTGCTGTCGCCGGGCGCGGTGGAGGTCTGGGTGGAGGACGAGGGCCCCGGCATGACGGACACCGGCAACCTCTTCGTGCCCTTCTTCACCACCAAGCCCCAGGGCAGCGGCATCGGCCTGGCGCTCAGCCGGCAGATTGCCGAAGCCCACGGGGGCAGCCTGCGCCTGGAGAACCGCCCCGAGGGCAAGGGCTGCCGCGCGCGCTTGAGGCTGCCTCAGGGCGCGTGAGCCTCAGGCCACCTGCGCGCGCGCCGTCGCGGGAGGCGCGTCGTACTCGGGCGTGAGGTCCACCACGTCGATGGTGAGCAGGTGGTAGACGATGCAGTTGCTCACCCAGAAGAACAGCGCGCTGTAGTGGACGTAGACGAGCGGTGAGCTGGGCCACACCTGGAGCGGGTGGTTGAAGACGTTGGCCGCGATGTAGCCGCCCACCCACTCACCCACCCAGCACACCGCGGCGCCAATGGCCAACCGCGGCCAGACCTTCACGCGGCGCGGGTAGAACCAGAAGAAGTGCAGGCTCCACAAGAGCGCCACGCAGCCGGCCCACAGGATGAGGCTCCCGAAGGAGAACCAGTGGTACGGCGACTTGGGGAACACCCAGCCCCAGTCCCCATTCATCCACCGCCAGGCCACGTTCTGCGCCAGCTCCATGAACCAGAAGAGCGGGGCGACGTAGAGCACCTGTGTCAGCAGGACGCGCAGGAAGGTGCCGGAGTTCTGCCAGGTCAGCCTCGCGGGCCGGGCGAGCGAAGTCATGAGGTCCCCTGCGGCGGTGGTGGGTCGTCCGATGCCGCGTCACCAGTCAGTACGTGATGAGTCCCATTTCTTGGGAGCTGAGTGGCGACAGGTGGTTGCGCGGAGGCGCCAGAGTCCCGGCGGGAGCCGTCGCTGAAACAGCCATTTCCAGGAAGGTCAGCAAGAGAGGTGGTTTCACACCCGTTGGCCTGGGACGGGAAGGGCCCCAGAATCCGCCGGATGATTCCCACCCCCCGCCTGTATCACCGACCCGGCCAGCCGCCCGTGCTGCTCCTGGCGCTGCTGTGCACCGTGGGCGCCGGCGCCCGCGCGGAGGTCCCCATCCAGCGCTCCTTCCTGCGCCTGCCTTCGTCCAACGGGCATGGCGCGGTGATGCTGGACGTGGAGCAGCGCAAGGTGACGCACTTTCGCGAGCACCTGTTCGCCACCGAGGAGCCCGTCATCGACGCGGCGGGCCAGGACGTCTTCGAGAATGGCCATCCGAAGGTGATTCACTCCCGCGACCTGCTCTTCGACGCGTTCTTCGGGCTGCGCTCCGGGGGCACGCAGCGCTGGCTCAGCACGCAGGAGGCGGACCGGGACGCCAGCGGCTACGCGGCGTGGGCGCCGGAGAAGACGGGCGGCACGGGGCTGGGCGCGCTGGTGCAGCGGGTGGGGACGCTGGAGGCGACGACGTTCGTCTTCGCGCCGCAGGGCCTGCCGCACGCGTCCTTCGTCATGGCGCTGCGCGTGCGCAACACCGGCGCGGCGGCCGTCACCGGGGTGAGCGCCTTCTCGCTCCACAACTTCCACCTGGGCTTCGGCCGACCGGGGGTGATGGCGGACCTGGATGAGAATGGCGAGACGGTGGAGCTGAGCGGCGACGACTTCGTGGAGAAGGGCTTCGCGGGCGTGCTGGTGGCGCGGCCGTTGGGCGCGGTGGCGCGGAAGGCGGCGTGGCTGTCGGCGACGACGGGCGCGCAGAACGCCTACACGGTGGTGAATGGTGGCGGCGGGCAGGACCTGCGGGACTTCACGGCGCAGCCCTCGGCGGGCACGGGCTGGGCGACGGCGTACCAGTTCAACCTGGGGGACATCCCGGCGGGCGCGGAGCGGTGGGTGGGCGTGGCCTTCGCGCACCACGGTGACCCCGCGGCCGGGACCACCGCGCGGCAGTGGCTGACGGAGTACGCGGGCGCGTCCGGCGCCCAGGCGCTGGTGGACGCGGAGGTGGCGCGGTGGGCGGCGTTCCAGACGGACACGGTGAAGGTGCCGGCGGGCGTGTCGGCGGACGAGGAGTCGCTGCTGCGGCACTCGGCGGTGGTGCTGCACATGGCGCAGGTGCGCTCGCGCGACGTGTACCTGCGCGAATCGCTGTCCCGGGATGGCGAGCCGCGCCGCACGCGCTTCAAGGCGCCCGACGGGACGACGGCGACGCTGCCGGGCACGGTCCGCCACGCGGGCCATGGCGCGGTGCTGGCGAGCCTGCCTCCCGGGCAGTGGACGTATGCGTGGATTCGGGACGGGGCCTACGCGGCGGCGGCCATGGCCACGCTGGGGATGCAGGCGGATGCCCGCGACGCGCTGGCTTACTACCTCAACGCGGACAGTGGCCGCTTCCAGCACTGGCGTGAGCTGGAGCCGTATTCGATGCCCCCGTACATCATCACCCTCACGCGCTACCACGGCTTCGGCGTGGAGGAGACGGACTTCAACGAGGCGGGGCCGAACCTCGAGTTCGACGGCTTCGGGCTCTTCCTCTGGGCGCTGCGGCACTACGAGCGGACGACGGGCGACACCACGCTGGTGGACCAGACCTGGCCCACGGTGTCCACGAAGGTGGGGGACGCGCTGGTGGCGCTCATCGACCCGGTGACGGGGCTCATCCGTCCGGACTCGTCCATCTGGGAGACGCACTGGAACGGGCGGCAGCGCTCCTGGACGTACACCAGCCTCACGGCGGCGCGCGGCCTGTGTGACGCGGCGGAGCTGGCGCGGCGGGTGGGGGACACGGAGCGCGCGCAGCGCTACCGGCAGGCGGGAGAGTCCTTGCGCCGGGCGATGGCGGAGCAACTGACGGACAGCACCTTCGCGCTGGCGTCGAACCTGGAGGAGCTGAAGACGGGCCGGGGCTACTGGGACGCGGCGGTGTTCGACGCGTTCGCCTTCGAGCTCTTCGACCCGGCGGGGAAGATTGCCCAGGCCACGTACCGTGGATTGGACCTGCGCCTGTCCTCACCGGCGGGGGCGGGCTGGCAGCGCAACGATGACCGGTATGACCACCCGGGTGGCTCGGACATGAGCCCCTGGGGCGGCGAGTACGACAGCGCGGAGTGGGTCATCGTCAGCCTGCGCGGCGCGGTGGCCAGGCGCATGGGCGGCGATGCGGCGCGTGCCGACCGCGTGCTGAAGTGGGTGACGGACCAGTCGCTGAAGAACTACCTGGCCGTGGCGGAGACGTATGACGAGCTGAACGGCACGTACAAGTACAACACGCCCATGGCGGGCTTCGGCGCGGGCGCCTATGCGCTGGCGCTGGACCACCGCGCGGCCGGAGTGAACGACCCGGCGTGTGGCGCGTACTTCGACGAGAGCACGCTGACGAAGCAGCCGGACGCGGGCACGGGCACGCCGGACGCGGGCACGCAGCAGCCGGACGCGGGGCCGCAGACGCCCGACGCGGGCACGCCGCCGGATGACAGTGGAGGCGTGGGGGGTGGCGGTGGCGGCTGCAACGCGGCGGGACCGGGCGCGGTGGCGCTGTGGGTGGTGCTGGCCTTCGCGGGCCTGGCCGTGGCGCTGCGTCGTCGCGGAGCCTGAGCGGGGAGCGGTTCTCCGGGCGCGTTACAGCGCACTGGCGAACTTCGCGGCGATGGGCGCGGCGACCCGCCCTCCCACGCCG
>NZ_JAAIYB010000478.1 GCF_010894475.1 Myxococcus vastator | reverse complement strand
CCCTCCACCCGCCCGTGCACGCGCCCCGCCATCTGCAAGAGCTCGTTGTTGCCCAGGTGCACGCGGGTGAGGACGTTGCGGCCGCGCTCCACCAGGTTCGTGAAGCGCATGTCGTCGATGACGACCGTGTCCAGCCCCGGCACGTTGAGCGCGCTCTGCCCCGCCGCCGTCATCGCGAGCACGAAAGGCCGGGGCGCAGTGCCCTCCAGGAAGGGGCGGATGGCGCGCAGCGGCTCGCCGCCGTGGTAGTGCGCCGCGTGGAGCTCCGGCGCATTCGCGCGGACGTGGGCCGCCGCCTCCTCCACGCCCGCGCGCGTGGGCAGGAACACGCCCACGCCGCGCCCCTGCTGCGCCACGTCCCGCAGGAAGTCCTCGTCCAGGAAGGACAGCGGCTGACGGCGCTCCACCTCCACCCGGGCCGCCTTCCTCGGGTCGAAGGAGGACACCTGGAGCACGTCCGCGCTGTCCAGGTAGCGCGCGTAGAAGGCCGGGTCCACGGTGGCGGACAGCCAGATGAAGCGACAGCCCACGCGCTTGCCCAGGGCCAGGCACAGCTCCAGCTCGGCGGAGGTCTGGTGGATTTCATCCACGATGAGCGTGTCCTCGCGCCGGATGGCGCCGCCCTGGAACCAGCGCCGCGCGATGCCGGTGGTGACGATGACCACGTCCGCGAGCGGCGTCTCCGCGGTGGCCTCCCGCTCGCGGTTGACCACCGCCACCCGCAGGGGCCGCCGGCCCACGAGCGCCTCCGCGATGGGGCGGATGGCGAGCGTCTTGCCCGTGCCGGTGCCCGCGACGATGCCGAACCCCTGCCCGCTCTGGACCAGTTCGAGGAGGCGCTCGCCGTGGTGCTCCACCAGGTACGTGCGAAGCTCCAGCCCGAGTGCCAGCTCGATGGTTTCACAAGCGGCGCGCGTGGGCGCGAGGACCACCACCCGCCCTCGCTGGGGCGTGACGGCGGAGGAGCCGTCGGGGCTCGGCGGCAGGTATCGGTCGGTGGGCGTACGCACGAAGGCCAGTGATACGCACAGGCGGGTGTCCAGGGGAAGCGATTCGCCCTGGAACCCGACGTGACCCGCGCGCCCCCAAGCAAGGTGGGGCGGAACCCTTGCCGTGCTGGGGGGCTACCGGTCGAAGACTGAAACCTTGTCGACCTTCACATAGGAGATGTCATGCCAGTAGACGCGAGTCTCGATGGAATGGCCCAATCGGCCACTCAGCGAGAAGTCGAGACTGATGTCCTGGTACATGAACGGCTGGGAGAATCGGGAGCGCGCGACGGCCTGGCTCGCGATGATCTGCCCCGCTGTCGCGTCGTAGACCTCGATGGTGACGACGGTGCCGCCGGTCGTGATGGCGTCGACCATCATCCTGAAGACGGCACGCATGGCGCCGCTTCCCCAATGAGCCGCATAGGGGCCATAGATAAGACTGCCCGGCACATCCGCCGCGGTGTTGGCGGACCATCCGTCGCCATCCCGCCGTCCCACGAGTTTGTAGAGCGCGCTCGATTCTGCCTCGTACACGAAAGGAAGGGTGTACTCCGCCGGAAAGGAAATCCGCCGCGTGGTTTCGATGGAGCGTGTGCCGCCCGCGATGGGGAGGGAGATTCCCCGGTGCAGCACGCCTCCGCCAATCTCCATCCCGCCGTGGACCTTGCAGAGGCAGAAGCCCGTGTCGTCGTTGTCGATGGGGCCGAGCGACTCCATCTTCAGTGAGTCGCCCAGCGACGCGCGTCCCCGCGCGCTCCAGGAGAGCGATGTCCCAAGCCAGCCCCAGACCTCATCCTGGTTCGCGGGCGTGGCGCCCTGACGCGCGGTCCACCGGTCCGCGGGGAACGTATAGGGGGCCACGGGACCCGAAATGGAATGCTGGTCCGGACGCACCGTGTTGAACAAGCCGCTCTTGGCGGGCTGGGTCGCGGGCAGCTTCGACAGCACCAACCCGCCAATCACCGACCAGACTTCCTGACCGAAGGCGGGGTTCCCCGCGGGGTTGTCGAACTGGTACGTGCGATCAAAGAAGGGCTTGTCCCCGTGGAGGACATAACCCAGCCGGAGGAACACGGGACGGCGTATCCCGTCCGCGAACAGGACGTCTTGATGGCATCGGTCTCCTTCGTGCGCGCCATCCTTCCCGGCGTCCGCTTCCTTCGTGATGGGCGCCGCGTACACCAGGCGCAAGGACGTCGCGGTCTCGTCCTGGACGAGTGGAGCATTCTTTCGAGCCCAGGCCATGCGATTGCGTGAACACGCGGTCCAGTGAGGGACATCGGAATCCGTCACGGGCGCGGCCTCGTTGACGCTGTACCAGTTGCAGATGGTCTTCACGCAAGCACTGCCTGTGCACGACTCGTTCGTGTCGCATTGCCCGTTGCCGTTCGGGTCTTCGTCCGGCTCTGGGATTTCGTGCGGCAGTTCATAGTGCTCCGCGCCGCTGTAGCCCGGCATCCATGCGCCGTTTCCATCTTCGGCGACCCCCAGGAAGCTCACCGGGCGGCGTGAGGGGGACTCCTCATGGAGGAAGGCGAGCGCGCTACCGGTCGCGCCGTTGAGCAACCAGAGCCCGTTGAGCTTCCCGTAGAAGCCCGTCTGATCGATCCACGCCATGTAGTGCTTGCCCACGAAGACCAGGTCGTTGGCGTTGGGGCCATCCCGCCGCAGCCGAGACGTCACGGGGTCGTAGGTTCCGAACCCCAATCCCGCGAGGGCTCTCTGGACCAGCGATTGGACGTGGGCATCGGAGCTCTGCGTGAAGTTCTTCACCGGCGGTTGCCCGGCGGCGTAGTCGTCAAGGTAGACGGTGACCTTGTCGACGTTCATGTACGCCTGCGCATACCAATCCAAGCGGACCTCCATGCGTTGGTTGGCGCAGGACTGGAGGTCGAACCACAGCTCGAAATCCTGGTAGACCAAGGGGCTTGAGAAATCGCCTCTCAGGATTTCCTGTCGGGCAATGACACGGTCGCTGGTGGCACAGTTGACCTCCAGCGCGGCCACCGCCCTGTTGTTGGCGGAGTTGTTGTCAATCATGAGGCGGAAGACAGCCTTCCCCGCCCCGCTCCCCCAGTTTGTCGCGTAGGGCCCGTAGACGAGGTGTCCTCGGGTATGTGCCGCTGTATTGGCGGCCCAGCCGGAACGGTGCGCATAGCCCATTCCGTGCGAGAGCTGGGTCTCGGCCTCGTACACGAAGCTCCGGTCGAAAGATTGTGCCGCCACTTGGATGGGCAGCAGCAAGGCCAGACTGACGAACAGCAAGGGCCTGAGCAATGAAGGCATGCAGACTCCCATGGGCCGCAGGTGACCACGCAGGCGCACGGCAACGACCGAGATGATTTGACGGGGAGAGTAAATCCTCTCATTCCGGAGTGGAGTCTGCAATGCCGAGCAAGCAGGTCGCTCTTGACCTGGAGCGTCAACCGGCAGCATCAGGATGCCAGGGCATCGCGGATGTCCTGCCAGCGGCGACCTCGGAGGAACCGCGCTCTTCCAGGAAGGCGTCCGGGAGGTCACCGTGCCGCTCTCGCGGTCCGCGGTGCCGAGAAAGGCCGTGCTGCGCATCTTCGGAATGTCGGGCGACATGAGCGAGCTGGTGCTGGAAGGAAGCGCCGACAGCGCAGGGGCGGTCCTTCATGGAAGTGGACCTCCGGGGACGACACCGGTGTCGCAGGTCCGGGTGCGGGCCGTTCCGAGGGAGTCGCCGGGCGCTTGACGTTCGCTGGGGCAGCGCTCCCTCTTCGAGTAGCGCACCTACGAGCCTTAGTCCGTGATGGCTCGGAGGTCGGCGCGGCGGCGCATAGGATGTGCCGAAATGGATTTCCAGGCGCGACTCGAGGCGCTCACGCACCAACTCCGGCCCTGGTCCCCGCTCTGGTCCCGCTCCATCCTCCAGGGCTGGCCCGACTCCGGCGCCGCCTATCCCGAGGACTGGCTGGCCTATGCCCGCTCGCTCGATGAAGCGGGCGAGCGGCGGCTGGACCAGGGAGCGCTCGCGGGCGCCCCGCCTCCGGCCCTGAGCGCGCTCCTGGGCGCGCTCCAGGAGTTGACGGCGCTACCCTGGCACCCGGGCCATCACGCGCTGACTGTCGCGGAGACGCAGGGCCTCAGCGCCAAGAAGACCCACGAGCTCGAACGGGTGCTCGCCCTGCTCGCGCCGAGAACTCACTCCATCCAGGAGGCGGTCGATATCGGCGGCGGCATGGGACATCTCGCCCGCCTCTGCGCGCGGACCTTCGGGTGGACCTTCCACAGCATCGACCGGGACGCCGCGTTGCAGGACAAGGGCCGGCGGTGGCTGACGAAAACCCGGCCCGCCGGTGGCGACACCCTGTGCTTCATCCAGGCCTCCGTGGAGGACGGGCCCCAACCCCAGCTCGACTCGCTCTTCTCCGGCCGGGACCGGGCCTCCATCGGTCTGCACACCTGCGGGCCGCTCGCCCTCACGCACCTCCGCAAGAGCCAGGGGGCGGGCCTCGTCCTGAACATCGGCTGCTGTTACGACAAACTGGAGATCCCGCGGGATTACCCCGTCTCCCGCGTCGGGAGCGCGCATCCGCTGCCCTTCACCCCGCATGCCCTGGCGTTGACGACGCGGGGACGTCATCACAAGACGGAGGAGGCGTTCGCGCGGATGAAGCAGGTGTATGCGTGGCGCTTCGCGTTCGACCTTCTCTCCAGGCGGCACTTTCCCGAGCGCGGCTTCGTGAGAGCAGGAGACGCGCCCCGGGCGCTCTATGCCGGACGCTTCGCCATCTACGCGCGGGATCGCCTGGCGAGACTGGGGCTCGACCCCGGCATGACGGACGCAGCGCTGAATGCCTTCGAGGTGTCCGTGCGCGCCGAGACGCGGGACCTCCTGCTCTGCCATCTGCTGAGGGACCGCTTCGCGAGGGCGCTGGAGGTCGTGCTCCTGCTCGATCGCGCGTTGCTCCTGGAGGAATCGGGCTTCCACGTCGAGCTCCTCCAGATCTTCGACCCGAGCCTGTCTCCGCGCAACCTCGCGCTCATCGCGTCGCGGAGCGCTTGAGTGAGTCCGGAGGGGTTCGGGGGAGGTTCGAGCAGGCTGCCTCACAGGTGCCGCAAGCCGCATCCCCCACCTGCCCACGACATCGGGGCAAGCTCACCCCTGCGTCCACTCAACAGGGGCCCAGGTGAGGATTCCGCTCGTCCCCGGCTCGCTCCGCGCGAGCACCCGCCCGTCCGACGACACGATGACGGCGGGCCCCGCAAGCGATGCTCGGACCGCGGGCGCGTGCTGCTCCACGGCGCGCAGGATGACCGCGCCCACGGCCTGCTCCCACGCGAAGCGATTGCCCACCAGGGGCAGGTCGCTGGCGAGCACTGCGATGAGGTCGCCCCCGGCGGCCTGTCCCTTCAAGGACGTGAGGCGGCTGAAGGCCTCGTAGCAGATGAGCGGGATGAGCCGCCGCCCCGCCACGGACAGCAGCGGCGGAGCCTTTCCGGGCGTCAGCGGTTCGCCGCTGCCGCGCAGCCCCAGGAAGACGCGCTCACCCACCGGGACGAGCACCGCCTTGCCCCGGCTCGCCAGGAGGCGTCCCTGCGCGTCGAAGGCGCCCGCCGCGATGAGGTACTGGCCTTCCGTGCGCAGCGTGAGGCCCGCGAGGCTCGCCACGGGCAGGGCCGTGTCCGCGAGCGCGGCCAGCGGCGTCGGCTGGGGCAGGATGCCCTCGGGCAGGCGCTGGTTGCCGCGCACGGTGCTCTCTGGCCACACGAGCAGCGACGTCCCCGCGGGCACCGTCCGGGGCGGATGCGCCAACGAGGCCAGATGCACCACGCCCACGCCCGACAGCGCTTCGTCGGCGGGAGGCAGCGGCGGAACCAGCGCGAGCGCGCCCAGGATGAGCCCCGCCGGCGCGAGCAGCCGGGGAGCGCGCCGTGCGGCGGCCTCGCCCACGCTGGTGGCGGCATAGAGACACAGCAGCGACAGGGGCGCCCAGCCGACGAGGGCCAGCGCCCGCAGCATCGCGGGCTGTGCCCACTGGGAGTGCAGCGCCTGCGTCATGGAGAAGCCCCAGCCGGCCTCCGCCACGGCCTCGCCCAGGAGCCAGGCGAAGGGCAGCCAGAGGCGGGGCGGCCACCTGCGCGCGGGGGTCAGGACGAGCACCATCGCCGGAAGCTGGGCCCCCATTCCCGAGCCCCCACACCCGAGCGCCGCCAGCGTGAAGG
>NZ_JAAIYB010000477.1 GCF_010894475.1 Myxococcus vastator | reverse complement strand
CCCCACGCTGGCGCGGCCCCCGGCCCCCATGGCCAGGGCACCACGCTTTTCCCCCGCGCGCGACGTCAGCGCTGACGTCGCGCGCGGGGGAATCGGGTGTCGCGTACACGGATGGGTGGACTCGCTCCGTGCGGTGAGGGCGCAGTGGCGAAATCGAGCTCGGGCCGCCAGGGCCCGACACCTTCGTGTGCGCGACGGGAAAAGGAATAACCCGGGGGTCTGACATGCCGGTGGCGGCCCACGCGGCTGCTCGGCGGGTGGGGGGCCGGTGGGTACAGCCACGGCGTTCCCTTCCAGCAATCGTGCTTCTGGGCGCGCGGCGCATTCACGGCGCGGGGGCGGAAGACCGATTATTCGCCGGGGCCCGGCCATTGGCCCAGGGAGTCCATGACCACGCCTTCCACCCGGCCCGCT
Source organism: Myxococcus vastator (assembly GCF_010894475.1). GTDB lineage: Bacteria > Myxococcota > Myxococcia > Myxococcales > Myxococcaceae > Myxococcus > Myxococcus vastator. The sequence goes on along the minus strand of NZ_JAAIYB010000477.1, from coordinate 5,773 downwards.
GTAAAGGGCACGCTCGGCCTCGAGCTGCTGCTCGGAACGCTGACCGCGTTCGCGCCGCTCTCCATCGACATGTACCTGCCGGCGCTGCCGCGCATCGCGGAGGACCTGCAATCCACCGCGCCGGCCATCCAGCTCACGCTCGCGTCGTGCTTCGCGGGGCTGGCGCTGGGCCAGCTCTTCACGGGCCCGCTCATCGACCGCTTCGGGCGCACGCGTCCGCTCTACGCGGGCCTGGCGCTGTACGTCCTGGGCTCGCTGGGCTGCGCGCTGGCGCCGTCGGCATCCATGCTGGTGGCCATGCGCTTCGTGCAGGCGCTGGGCGGCTCGGTGGCCCTGGTCGTTCCGCGCGCCGTGGTGCGTGACTTGTGGTCCGGCGCCGACGCCGCGCGGACGATGTCGCGGCTGATGCTGGTCATGGGCGTGGCGCCCATCCTCGCGCCGCTGCTGGGCGGATGGGTGCTCCAGTATTCGGGGTGGCGGGCCATCTTCGTGGTGCTGGCGGCGATAGGCGCGGTGGCGCTGGCCTTCGTCCTGAAGTCGCTGCCGGAGACGGCGCCGCCGCACGAGGGCTCGCAGTCGATGCGCTCCCGGCTGGGCGCATTGGTGAAGGACCCGGACTTCGTGGGCCCGGCGCTGGCCGGAGGCTTCGCGCAGGCGGGCATGTTCGCGTACATCGCGGGCTCGCCGTTCGTGTTCATCTCGCTGTATGGCATTGCGGAGGAGCACTTCGGCTGGTTCTTCGGCGTCAACGCGATGGGCTTGATTGCGGTGGCGCAGCTCAACCGCAAGCTGGTGACGCACCTGCCGCTGCACCGGCTGCTGCGTCTGGCATTGAGCCTGTGTGTCGTCGCGGCGGTGGCCGTGCTCGCGGTGGCGTGGACCGGCTTCATGGGCCTGTGGGGCATCGCCGTCTCGCTGTTCTTCTTTGTATCGCTCATGGGGCTGGTGGCCCCCAACGCGACTGCGATTGCGCTGGAGCGGTACGCCGCGCGCGCGGGCATGGCGTCCGCCGCGTTGGGCGCGCTCCAGTTCACCGCGGCGGCTGGCGCGTCGTGGGCCGTGAGCACGTTCAACAATGGCACCGCGATGCCCATGGCCGGGGTCATGGCCGCCATGGCGCTGCTCGCGTGGCTCGCCGCGTTCGTCGGGCTCCGGGCACGCGCGCGCCAGCAGGGGGCGCTGGGCGGCGTGGCGTCACGGCACGGCGCGGCTTGAACCCGACACTCGCGCGGGGCAGGGGAGGGTGCCCCAGTGCGCGGGCCGCGAATCGTGTCATCGTCCTGTGCGCCATGACCTCTTCCTCGCGTACCGTCCAGGGCCCCGCGGGCCAGCTCGCCGTCACCGACGCTGGCAGCGGCGGCCTCCCCGTCGTCTTCGTCCACAGCAACGCCTCCCAGCGTGAGCAATGGGCCGCGCAGCAGGCACACCTGAAGCAGCGCTCCGTGTCGTTCGACCTGCGCGGCATGGGCGACTCGGAGCTCGACGCCCAGGGCCGCTACGGCGCCGAGGACATGGCCCATGACATTCATGCGGTGGCCACGGCCCTGGACCTGGAGCGCTTCGTCCTGGTGGGCCACAGCTTCGGCGGCTACGTCGCGGCGGAGTACGCCCGTGGCTGGCCTGAACGGCTCGCCGGGCTCGTCATCGTGGACGCCGCGGGGACGATGCCGCCGCTCCCGCCCGAGCAGCTCCAAGGCTTCCGCGAAGGCACACGCCCTGATTCCTATCGGGCCTTCATGGACACGTGGTTCGCGCCCATCCTCCAGAACGCGAAGCCGCACACGCACGCGTCGGTGATGCGCTGGCTGCATGCCACGCCGCGCGAGGTGGTGGTCGGCGCGCTGGAGAGCATGCTCACGTTCAACTCGGACCGCGTGCTGGAGCGCTACAAGGGTCCATTCCACACGCTCGTCGTGGATGCCTTCATCCAGCCCCATGCCTACCACCTGCTGTACCCGGGCACCCCGCACACCGTGTTCTCGGGTGTCAGCCATTGGTTGATGATGGATGCGCCAGAGCGCTTCAACGCCGCGCTGGACGCCTTCCTCGCCACGCTGCCGCCGCGCTGAAGGGGAGGGGAGGGCGCGTCACACGCTTCGCACCGCGTCCTGGGTTGCGCGGATTGACATCCACGCGCATCGTGACGTGTCAGGGTATTCCCAGCACCCGCTCCTCGACGGAGCGGTGTGGCCCGCTGCGTCAGGAAAGCAGGCACAGCCATTGCTGTGTTTCAGGTGCAGGAGGCTGCCATGAGACGACTCCGCCGCACCTGCTTCGCGCTGGGGATTTCCGTTGTCGTCACCGGATGCACCACCACGCTGTACAAACCCAATCAAGTCAGCGCGCCGCTCTTGAGAGAGGAGGGTGAGCTGAAGGGCACGCTCGGCAACAACAACCTCCAGGTGGCCTGGTCTCCGCGCGAGGGCGTGGGCCTGCTGGCCCAGGGTTACTACGAGCGGTACGCGGAAGGGGAGCGCCGCGCGAACGGCGCGCTCGGTGAAGTGGGAGGCGGCCTCTACGGCACCTTCCTGGGCAACGGCGTGTGGGAGGCCTACGGCGGTCTGGGCTACGGCCAGTCCACCGCGAGCGACCGGCTGGAGGCGAATGGCGCCACGCCCCGCGACGTCGACTTCACGGCCCGCGCCGTGCGTGCCTTCATCCAACCGAACGTGGGCTACGTCACGCCCTACTTCGAGCTCGCGGGCTCGGTGCGCCTGTCCGCGGTGAAGTACGTCTCGCTCGATGCAACGGGCTACACCGACGCGGAGCGCACCCGCGAGTTCCTCGTGGCCGACGACGTGACGCGCCCCGTGTGGCTCTTCGCCGAGCCCGCCGTGACGGTGAAGGGCGGCTACAAGTGGGTGAAGGTCTACGTGCAGCGCGCGTGGGCGCTCAAGCTGGGCGGCGAGCCGCTTCCCCATGAGCGGGACAGCACGGTGGTGGGGCTCAGCGTGAACGTGGCCAGCTGGTACCACGACTTCCAGTGGGGCTCCCGGTAGGCAAAGGCCCCGCGGCGCCACAGGGGCACCGCGGGGCTTCCAATCCCTCACAGGGGTGACGGACTACCGCGTCACGGCGCGGCGGGGACCTTCGCGGCGGGCGCGGCCTTCTTCTGCGCGGTGGCGAAGTCGCCCGCGCGCACCTGCGTCACCTTCGTCCAGTCCAGGTGCCGCGCCATGGCCTTGCGCACGTCCTCCGGCTTGAGCTGCGCCAGCCGCTGCTCCAGCGCCGCGTCGAAGGCCAGCGTGCGGCCCAGGAACAGGTAGCTGGCGAGCTGCCGCGCGAGGCTCCCGTCCTGCGCCCGCGCCGACTGCCGGTACTCCAAAATGCCCGAGCGCGCCTTGTTCAGCTCCTCCGCCGAGTAGCCCTTCTGCACCGCGCGCGTCACCTCTTCGCGCATGGCCGTCTCCAGCCGGGCCGCGTTCTCCGGGGCGTAGATGGCGTAGGTGAAGAAGGTGCCCACCTCGTCGACGTCGCTCGCGTCCAGGCTGCTGGCCACGCCGTAGGAGAGGCCGTCCTTCTGACGGATGCGCGTGGCCAGCCGCGAGTTGAGGAAGCCGCCGCCCAGCACGAAGTTGCCCAGCATCAGCGCCGGCCAATCCTTGTCATCCTTGCGCAGCTTCAGCGACTGGCCGGCCATGTAGTACGCGTTGGCCTTGTCCGGCGTCTCCAGCGCGACGGACGCGGACGCACCGCCGCCGAACACCTGCTGTACGCGCTGGTACGGCGCGGGGCTCTTCCAGCCACCCAGCAGGGTGCCGGCCAGCGCCGTCACGTCCTTGGGCTCGAAGTCACCCACCACGGCCAGCTCGCCATTCGACGCGCCGTAGAAGGCCTTGTGGAAGGCGCGCGCCTGCGCAAGCGTGGTGTCCTTCACCCCGGCGATGCGCTCGTCCAGCGTGGCCACGTAGTAGGGGTGGCCCTTCGGGTAGTGGCCCGACAGCGAGCGCCAGAAGGCGATGTTGCCCAGCGTCTGCGGCTCGCTGCGCTCGGACTCCAGCGACGCCAGCCGCTCCTGCTTCAGCAGGGCGAACTCCTTCTCGTCGAAGGCGGGCTCGCGCAGCACCTCGGCCACCAGCTTGAGGACCTCCGGCAGGCTCTCCCGCGGGCACTCGATGGAGGCGGAGGCGCCGGTGCTGCCGCCATCCACGCCCACGCGCGCCTTCAGCTTGTCGAACGCGTCCTGGAGCTGCTGGCGCGTGTGCTGCTTCGTGCCGCGCATCAGCATGCGCCCGGCGTACTGCGCCGCGTCCGCCTTGCCGCGCAGCGCCTCCTCCGTGCCCCAGCGCAGGGTGAGGGACACGTTCACCATGTTGCCGCGCGTCTTCTTCGGCAGCACCGCGTACTTCACGCCGCCCGGCAGCTCACCGCGCTGCACGCGCGACTCGATGTTGGCCGGTGACGGGTCGAACGCCTCGCCCTGCGCCACGGCCTCGCGGCCCTTGAAGCCGTCCATCATCTTCGCCACGTCCACCGGCGCCGGCAGCTCCGCGCGGTCCGGCTTCGGCGTGGGGATGAAGGTGCCCAGCGTCCGGTTGGAGGCCTTGAGGTAGGCGGCGGCCACGCGCGTCACGTCCGCGGGCGTCACCGCCTCGATGCGGTCGCGGTGCAGGAAGAGCAGGCGCCAGTCACCGGTGGCCTCCCACTCCGACAGGTTGATGGCGACGCGCTCGGAGTTGTTGATGGTGAGGTCGATGTACTTGGACAGCGTGGCCTTGGCCCGGTTGACCTCTTCCTCGGTGAAGGGCGCGCGGGCCGCGTCCTCCACCGTCTTCAGCAGCGCCTCGCGGGCCGCGGCCACCGGCTGGTCGTCGCGCATCTCCGCGCTGAAGACGATGATGCCCGGGTCGCGGAGCTGGAGGTTCGACGCGCTCACGCGCGAGGCCTTCTTCGTCTCCACCATCGACTTGTAGAGGCGCCCGGAGGGGTTGTTGCCCATGACCAGCGTCAGCACGTCGATGGCGGCGAAGTCGGGGTGCGCGCCTTCGGGCACGTGGTACAGGCTGGTGAGCAGCGCGGTGTCCCCCACGCGGCGCAGCTGCACCTCGCGCTCGCCGTCCTGCGTGGGCTCGGCGGTGTACGTGGCGGGGAGGGGAATGTTGGGCTTCTTCAGCTTGCCGAAGGTGTCCTGAATCATCGACAGGGCCTTGGCCTCGTCGAAGCGGCCCGCCACCACCAGCACGGCGTTATCCGGCCGGTAGTACTTCCGGTAGAAGGCCTGGAGCCGGTCGATGGGCACGTTCTCCAGGTCGGAGCGCGCGCCGATGGTGGCCTTGCCGTAGCTGTGCCAGATGTACGCGGCGCTCATCACGCGCTCGAAGAGGATGCCGCGCGGGTCGTTCTCACCGGACTCGAACTCGTTGCGGACGACGGTCATCTCGCTGTCGAGGTCCTTCTTCGCGATGAAGCTGTTGACCATGCGGTCGGCTTCGAAGGACAGGGCCCAGCGGAGGTTGGCGTCGGAGGCGGGCAGCGTCTCGTAGTAGTTGGTGCGGTCCAGCCAGGTGGTGCCGTTGGGCCGGGCGCCGCGCTCGGTGAGCGCCTGGGGCACGTTGCGCGTGGTGGGCGTGCCCTTGAACATCAGGTGCTCCAGCAGATGGGCCATGCCCGTCTCGCCGTAGCCTTCATGCTTGCTGCCCACGAAGTACGTCACGTTGACCGTCACGGTGGGCTTGGTGGGGTCGGGGAAGAGGAGCACCTTCAGCCCGTTGGGCAGGCGGTACTCGGAGATGCCTTCCACGCTCGTCACGGGGGCGAGCGCGCGGCCCTTCGC
>NZ_JAAIYB010000476.1 GCF_010894475.1 Myxococcus vastator | reverse complement strand
GCCCTTCGCCCCCCACCCCCTCTTCTCCGGCTTCATCCGCGCGGCGCTCGCCCAGCGGGACGCGAACGCGGCGGCCGGACAGGTGACCGCATGAGCACCCCCACCCCCATCGAGCTGTGTGGCTTCAAGGTCGGCCAGGGCCAGAAGCTGTTCGTCATCGCCGGCCCCGACAGCATCGAGTCCGAGGACATGGCCCTGCGCCATGCCCGCCTCCTGAAGGACATCACCGGCCGGCTCGGCGTCCCGTACGCCTTCAAGTGCTCCTACGACAAGGCCAACCGCACCAGCGGCAAGTCCTTCAGAGGCCCGGGTCTCAAGGAAGGCCTGAGAATCCTGAAGAGAATCCGGGATGAAGTGGGAGTTCCCGTTCTCACGGACGTCCATGAGACGAGCCACGTCGGGCCAGCCTCGGAAGTTGTGGATATCATCCAGATACCGGCCTTCCTGTGCCGGCAGACGGATTTGGTGGAAGCCGTGGCGCGGACTGGCAAGGGCGTCAATCTGAAGAAGGGGCAGTTCGTGGCGCCCAAGGACATCGTCCACTCGGCGCGCAAGGCCTTCGAGGCCGGCAACCCCAACGTGCTCGTCACCGAGCGCGGTTCGACCTTCGGCTACAACAACCTGGTGGTGGACATGCGCGGCCTCGCGCAGATGCGCGACGCCGGCCTCGCCGTGTGCTTCGACGCCACCCACTCCGTCCAGCTCCCCAGCGCCGGAAACGGCGAGACGGCGGGCGAGCGCCGCTTCGTGTCCCTGCTGGCCCGCTCCGCCGCGGCCGCCGGGATTGACGCGTTGTTCACGGAAGTCCACGAAGATCCGGATCGTGCCCTGTGTGACGGTCCCTGTTCGCTGAATCCACAGATGTTTGAAGACGTGGTACGAAACGTGCTGAGCATCCGCCGGGTGTTGGGACACGAGCCGGGTTGATGCGTCAGCAAACAAGGGAGTCGAGCAAGCCATGGTGACGGACGCCCTTTCCAGACTGGGAACGGAAGAGCTGGCGTCCCGTGCCGCGCGCGTGCGGCTGCTCGTCTTCGACGTGGACGGGGTGCTCACCGACGGCGGCCTCTACTACGGCCAGGACGGCGAGCTGATGAAGCGCTTCGACGTCAAGGACGGCCATGCGCTCGTCATGGCCCGGCTGTCCGGGTTGCCCGCCGCCATCCTCACCGCCCGCACCTCCGGCATCGTGGCGAAGCGCGGGCAGGAGCTGGGCCTCGCGGCCGTGTTCCAGGGCCGCCGTGACAAGTCGGCCGCGCTCAAAGAGCTGCTCACCCAGCTGGACGTGCCCCTGGACGCCTGCGCTTACATGGGTGACGACCACAACGACCTGGGTCCACTTTCAATGGTGGCTCTTTCCGCTTGTCCTGCGGATGCGGTCCCAGAGGTGCGCCGAGAGGCCCACTTCGTTACCCAGAGTCCTGGCGGCCGAGGCGCCGCTCGGGAGCTCGTGGAGCTGTGTCTCAAGGCCAGTGGCCGCTGGGACGACGCAGTGGGTCTGATGAGAGGCTCTGATAGGCGCGGTACTCAGTGAGGTTGAAGAAAACCCGTGTTCAAGGTAGGTGAATAGTTCCATGGGCAGCGGAATGATGCAGCAAGAGGGGAGTACGGCGATGACGGACCAGCTCTACACGACGCACGACATCAGTCGTTTGCTTCAGGTGGATCCGTCCACGGTGAGCAAGTGGATTGACCGTGGCATCCTGATGGCGTTCAGGACGCCGGGTGGCCACCGCCGCGTGCGGTCGGCGGACCTGCGCACGTTCCTCATCACCCATCAGATGCCGGTTCCCGAGGAGCTCGGCAGCGGCACGGTGCGCCTGCTCGCGGTGGATGACGAGCGCCCGGTGCTGGACGCCATCAAGCGCGCGTTCAAGCCGTTCGCGGCCCAGGTGGAGCTGCAGACGACGACGAGCGGCGTGGAGGCCCTGCTGCTCGTGTCCGAGCAGAAGCCACACGGCATGATCATCGACCTCAACATGCCGGACATCGACGGCCTGGAAGTCTGCCGCCGCATCCGCGCGCGCAAGCAGATGGAGGGCGTGCGGCTCATCACCATGACGTCCGCGCATACGCCCGAGGTCGTGGAGCAGTCCAAGCAGGCCGGCGCGCTGGCGTGCATGGCGAAGCCGCTGGACGTGCAGCAGGTGCTGGAGCTGTTCCGCGTTCCGCTGGCGCTCAGCGCCAAGCGGTAGGACAGGCAGGGCTTCCGCCTTGCTCGCGGAAGCCCTGGGCAGGGATGTCAGTGGGAGGCAGGTGACCTCCCAGGCCCGCGGTGTGCGCCCGCGGCTTCAGCCCTGGACCTTGACTTCGATGACGCGGGGCTTGGACTCCTCGCGCCGAGGCAAGGTCAGTGTCAGCACGCCCTGCTCGTAGCGGGCCTCCACCCGGCTTGCGTCCACCGTGTCCGGCAGCGCGAAGGAGCGGGCGAGTGTCCCGAAGGCGCGTTCCTGGCGGCGCACGTTGACGCCCTCCGCGCGCGGCTCGGCCTTGCGCTCGGCCTGCACGGTGAGGATGTCCTTCTCCACCGTCACCTGGATGGCCTTCGCGTCCAGCCCGGGCATGTCCAGCTGGAGGGTGAGGCCGCTCTCGGATTCGGTGATGTCCGCGGCCGGCGTGCGCTCACGCGGGGCCTGGCGCCACATGGGCTGCGTCAGCTCGCGGAAGAGCGCGTCGACATCGCGCATCAGCGGGTTCACCACGACGGCGGAGTTGAACGGATTGCGAGTCTGCATGGTCGTCTCCTGTTCGTGACGTCCTCGCGGACGCACGGCATGAATGAGCCTGGGTTGTGCTGGTTCGCGGTCGCCGCGGTGCCCCCCCACCGGGGCTCCAGCGCCGCCTCACAAGACTCAAGAGAACCATGCTTCGGAACGTGTCAAGCAGCGCCCCGGCGCCTTCCGCCGGCGCCGCGTTTCACGCCCGCCTGCCCGCCCGCCAGGCCGCCTCAGTCGTCGTCGCGGCCCAGGTGCACGGCGAAGTGCTCCTCGTCGCGGGACACCTGCACCGTCCAGGGACGGCAGCACACCGGGCAGTCCTCGATGTACGTCTCCGAGGACACCCCAATGGGGTCCACGGCGACCTCCACTTCCTCACCACAGTAGGGGCAAAGCTGGGTGGCGGCTTCCGCGAAGGGCTGCATGGCTGGGCCTCCTCATCACGGACGCAGCGTCCGCGCATCTAGACGGTAGAATGCCGGGCCATGGCCTCTCCTTCCCGGAATCGCATTGGCGACATCCTCGTCAAGGCACGCGTCATCGACGACTTGCAGCTGCGCAGCGCCCTGGCCACCCACGAGCAGTGGGGCGGACGGCTGTCGCGCATCATCGCGGACCTGGGGCTGGCCACCGACGACGTCATCACCGAGGCCATCTGCCAGGGCCTGGGAATGCAGCGCATCCAGTTGGGCAACGTCACGCGCGACGCGGGCGCGCTCTCGCGCGTGGACGTGAGCCTCGCCGAGCAGAAGGCCGTCTTCCCGGTGTCGCTCAAGGACAACGGCAAGACGCTGGTGCTGGCCATGGCGGACCCCACGGACCTCGGCACCCTGGACCAGGTGGCGGCGAAGAGCCGCGCCCGCGTGGTCGTCATGGTGGCGGGCGAGCGTGAAATCGAACACGCCATCCTCCGCCACTACCGCGGCCAGGAGCCCGTCGTCAGCACGCGCTTCGGCGGCGAAAAGCGCCCGAGCAGCTCGGACGCGCAGGATGATGAGGACGATCTCAAGGTCGTCGACATGAGCGGCAACACGGTGGTGAAGCGCATCGCCGACATCACCCCGCCCGCGCCCCCCGCGGCGCCTCCGCCCGCGCCGCGCGCGCCGGAGCGCGCTCCCGAGCCAGGCGCTGGCGCCAGCGCCGCGGACATCCTCGACGAGATTCTGGCGGGTGGCGCGCCCACCAACGAGTGGACGGACGAGGACCTGAAGCGGCTGCAGACGGTGCAGCAGAACCAGGAGAAGAGCTCCAAGATTCTGCGCGCGCTGCTTGAGCTGCTGCTGGAGAAGAACCAACTCCAGCAGCGCGAGCTGGCGGCGCGGATGCGGCTGTAGGGCGCCCCTCAGCCGGCCCCTCAGCTCACCTCCAGCAGCTCGCGGCCGGTGAGTCCCAGCAAGTAGAGGATGCTGTCCAGGCCGCCCGCGGAGATGGACGTGTCGGCCGCGGCGCGCAGCCGGGGCTTCGCCCGGAAGGCGATGCCCAGCCCGGCGCGCTCCAGCATCAGCAAGTCGTTGGCGCCGTCTCCCACGGCGACCACCTGGTCCAGCAGGATGCCCTCCGCCCGCGCCAGCGACTCCAACAGCTCCGCCTTGCGCTGCGCGTTGACGATGCGGCCCACGGTGCGTCCGGTGAGCTTCCCGTCCTGAATCTCCAGCTCGTTGGAGTACGCGAAGTCGATGCCCAGCCGCGCCTTCAGCGCCTCGGCCGCCACGGAGAAGCCGCCGCTGATGACGGCGGTGCGGTAGCCCAGCCGCTTGAGCACGCGCACCAGCGTCTCCGCGCCCTCCGTCAGCGGCAGGTTCGCCGCGAGCTGGTGGACCACGGACGCGTCCAGGCCCCGCAGCAACGCCACGCGCTGACGCAGCGACTCGTCGTAGTCCATCTCCCCGTGCATGGCGCGCTCGGTGATGCGCGACACCTGCTCGCCCACGCCATGCGCGCGCGCCAGCTCGTCGATGACCTCGATGCGGATGAGCGTGGAGTCCATGTCCATGACGACCATCCGCTTGCCACGCCGGAACAGGCTCTCACGCTGCAGCGCCACGTCGAATCCACCCGACTGCATGGACAGCTCCAGCAGCGCGTGCTTGAGCGCGTCGGGCGGCTGGCCCGGCGGCAGGCGGATGTGGAGGTCCACCGAGCCCAGGTGCGGCTCGCTGAGGCGCGTGATTCGCTCCACGTTGGCGCCGTGCCCCGCCAGCACCTGCGTCAGCGAATGGAGCTCCCGCGCGCCCAGGGCGCGGCCCACGGCGGTGACGACGTGGCGCGAGGAAGCGGCCTCGGCCGGGGACGCGGCGGGGGCGTCCACCGCCTGGAAGTCGAGCGTCACGCCCAGCGTCTTCGCGGCGGACAGCAGCGTCTCCAGGGTGCCGCTCGCCGGGGACAGCCGCACCAGCAGGCAGAGCGTGAGGCGCCCCTGCACCACCACCTGCTCCACGTCGAGCAGCTCGGCGCCGGCTTCCGCCAGCAGACCGGTGAGGCGCGAGACGACGCCGGGATGGTCCTTCCCGGTGACGGTGATGAGCACGCTTTCGGACGGGGGCGGAGTCATGGCGCCACGGAGTGTGGCAGCCCCCAACGTGCGCGGCGAGCCCCGAGTGCGCCCAGGGCCCGGCCGCCTGTCCGTCACTCCTTCGGCGTATCCGAGGAGATGACGAGGTCGCCCTTGGAGAGGAACTCCTTGTCCGGGTACGCCTTGTAGAAGTCCTCCAACATGGCGTCCACGTCCGGGTAGCGCTGCTCGCGCTTGTCCTGGGTGGCCTTGTCGAAGAGCTGATCCAACCCGCTGGGGGCCTCCGGGTTGACCTCGGAGGGCAGCGGCGAGCGGCGGCCCGGAATCTGCCCGGTGAGCATCTCGTAGAGCAGGATGCCCAGCGCGTAGACGTCCGCGGAGACGCCCGGCTCCTTGCCACCCCGGTTCATCAGCTCCGGCGCCATATAGGCCATGCCGCCCGTGCCCACGAAGACCTGGGGCATGCCCTTGGTGGCGTCCACCTCCACCACGCGGCCCAGCCCGAAGTCGGCCAGCTTCGCGTTGCCGTACGTGTCGAAGAGGACGTTCTCCGGCTTGATGTTGTGGTGCGTGAGGCCCGCGGCGTGCGCGGCCCGCAGGCCGTAGGCCAGCTGCAGGAAGGCGCGCAGCGCGAAGGACACCGGCACGCCGTTGCCACCGCCCGCGTCCAGCCGCTCACGCAGGCTGCCCTGCATCAGCTCCAGCACGAAGTACGGCCGGGCGGCGTCCACGTTCTGGTCCACCACCTGGACCACGCCCGGGTGACGCACCTGCGCCTGGGCGCACAGCTCCTTCTTCAGGCGCTTGAGCACCTCGCCCCGCTGCAGGAAGGAGAAGTAGCCGAAGATGTCCTTCAGCTCCTTCAGGCAGATGTCCAGGCCCAGCGCGGTGACGCGCCCCTTGAAGACGGTGCCCAGCGGCCCGGTGCCGATGGGGTCGAACTTCTGGTAGCGCAGGTCCAGCTCGGCGCCCTTCGGAGCGGGAG
>NZ_JAAIYB010000475.1 GCF_010894475.1 Myxococcus vastator | reverse complement strand
GGACACGGGTGGGCCGCCGCGCACGCATCGCGCGTTGGAACGAATAGGGGGCGGGCGGGGAGGAACTCTGGCGGCGCACTCTAGTGGCCTGACGCGCCGCCGCCCAGAGGCGGCCCGGACCCGACCCACCACCGGGGGCATGGCCGGCACCTTCTGGCTTCACCCCGCACGGGGAAGGCGCCATCCTTCAGCCCTGAGCCATGCGGGGCGGGAGACCATGAACCAGGGCGCGGCGCTGTACCTCCATCCGGGCGTGAAGGTCCGGCCGTGCGAGTGGGGCTACGGCGTCTTCACCGACGCCTTCATCAAGGCGGGCGCCCTCATCGAGGAATGCCACTACCTCAAGCTGCCGCGCGCCCTCTCCCAGAACCCCCAGCTCCAGGACTACGTCTTCCTGCTCCAGTGGGCCGCGCACGAGGCGCCCCGGGAGGGAGCGTGGGTGGCGCTCGTGCTGGGGTATGGGATGATCTACAACCACGCCCGCGAGCCCAACACGTCCTATCACCGCGAGGCGACCCGGGACGTCTTCTGCTACCACGCCCTGCGGGACATCCACCCCGGCGAGCAGCTCTGCATCAGCTACGGCGAGGACTGGTGGGCGTCCCGGGAGCAGGGCGTCCCGGCCTGAGCGCCCCGCCTGGAAACCCCCGCGCCGGGCCCCCGGTGGGGGCGGGCAATCCGCCAACTGGCCCGGCCTGGAACGGTGGGGCCCCAAATTCCCGGCCTCGCGCGCGGGTGTTCCCTCGTATGATGCCCAGGTGACGAGGCGTTGCGACGAGGCGGGGAGGGCGGTCGGAGGGGTGGACGTCGCCTCGGACGAGACGGCGGCACGCGTCTACGGTATGGGCTCGCGGGCCAGGACCCACGGGGACGTGGGTTTCCAATGCGTGGCGGTGGCGCGAGCATGAGCGGCAGGGAGGTAACGGCGATGGCCGAGAGGAACGACTCGATGAGCGACAAGGCCGAGGACCGACGGGACTCACCCCGGGTCCCCATGCGCCTGAAGGTGCGCCGGGAGGACAGCTCGGGGGACTTCGAGCAGCATGAGGGAGATTTGTCCCTGGGCGGCTGCGCCTGGCAGGGCGCCGGGTGGGAGCAGGGGACGCGCGTGGAGGTCCGCTTCCACCTGCCCATCCTCCCCGATGAGGTGGTGGCGAAGGGCGAGGTGCTCCACGTCGCGCAGGGCGCCAACGGCCCGGCGGCGCGGGTCCGCTTCGTGGACCTGCCGGTGGAGTCTGAGCTGGCCATCGCGCGCCACCTGGATGAAGTGCAGCGCGGCACGGTCCGCTCGTAGCGGACCGCAATCCGGCTTCGTGTAGGAGGGCGTCATGGCGGACGAGGTTCCCTGGGAGCGCCTGTTCGAGGAAGCCGCGCGCGTGCGTGCGCGCGCCCACGTGCCCTATTCACGGTTCCCCGTGGGGGCCGCCGTCCTCTACGCGGACGGCGCCGTGGTGGCCGGCTGCAACGTGGAGAACGCCACCTACGGGCTCACCGTCTGCGCGGAGCGCAATGCCTTCGCCGCGGGCGTGGCCCAGGGGCACACCCAGCCGGTGGCCGTGGCCATCGTCGTGGACACCCCCGAGCCCTGTCCTCCGTGCGGCATGTGCCGCCAGGTCATGGCCGAGTTTGGCGGGCAGGACCTGCCCGTGCGCAGCCGGACGCCGAAGGGCGACGAGGCGCGCTACACCCTGGGAGGGCTGCTGCCGCATGCCTTCACCAAAGACTTCCTCTAAAGAGAGAGCCTGAGCACGCCGTGGATTTGCTCCTGACTGGTGGCACGGTTGTAACGATGAACCGCGAGCGCGAGGTGCTCGTGGATGCGGACGTCCTCGTCCAGGATGGACGCATCGCCAAGGTGGGCCGGGGCCTCAAGCCCCGCGGCACCCGGCGGGTGGTGGACGTGACGGGCAAGGTGGTGCTGCCGGGCCTCATCCACGGCCACCTCCACGCCTGTCAGACGCTCTTCCGCGGGCGCGCGGACGGGCTGGAGCTGCTGGACTGGCTCCGCGAGCGCATCTGGCCCTTCGAGGCCGCGCACGACGCCGCGTCCATGCGGGCCTCCGCGGACCTGACGTTCGCGGAGCTCATCCGCTCGGGCGCCACGGCGGCGCTCGACATGGGCAGCGTGTACCACTACGACGCCGTCTTCGAGTCAGCGCGGGACTCCGGCTTCCGGCTGGTGGGCGGCAAGGCGATGATGGACGCGGGCGCGGGCGTGCCCGCGGGCCTGCGCGAGAGCACCGAGGCGTCGCTGCGGGAGAGCCTGGCGCTGAAGGAGCGCTGGCACGGCACGCACGACGGCCGGCTGCGCTACGCCTTCGCCCCGCGCTTCGTGCTGTCCTGCACCCCGGAGCTGCTGCGCGAGGTGGCGCGGCTGGCCCGGGAGCACGGGCTGCGCATCCACACCCACGCCAGTGAGAACGCGAAGGAGACGGACGCGGTCCGCCAGTACACCGGCGGCGAGGACAACGTGGCCTTCTTCCACACGGTGGGGATGTCCGGCCCGCACGTGACGATGGCCCACTGCGTGTGGCTGTCCCAGGAGGAGCAGGACCTCCTGCGCGACACCCGCACGGTGGTGTGCCACTGCCCCGGCTCCAACCTCAAGCTGGCGTCGGGCATCGCCAAGGTGCCGGAGCTGCTGGAGGCCGGCGTGGCGGTGGCGCTGGGCGCGGACGGCGCGCCCTGCAACAACGCGCTCGACATCTTCTACGAGATGAAGCTCGCCGCGGTGATGCACAACCCGCGCGTGGGGCCGTGCGCGATGACGCCCATGCGCGTGCTGGAGATGGCCACGCTGCACGGCGCCCGGGCGCTGGGCCTGGAGGACGAGGTGGGCTCGCTGGAGCCCGGCAAGCGCGCCGACATCACCGTGGTGGACGTCAGCGGCCTGCACGCGGGCCCCACGCCCGAGGACGTGCTGGTGCCGCTGGTGCACTCCGCGCGGGGCAGCGACGTGGCGCACGTCTTCATCGACGGTCAGCCGGTGCTGCGCGACGGGGTGCTCACCACGCTGGACGCCGCCTCGGTCCTGGCGAACGCGAACGCGCAGGTGGCGCGCATCCTCAAGCGCCGCCAGAAGAAGGCGCGCAGCGGCTGAGGCTCAGGCCGGCAGCCGCAGCACGAAGGACGTGGACCAACCGGGCACGTCCTCCACCGCCAGCCGCCCGCCGTGGGCCTCCGCGGCGAGCCGGCAGAAGTAGAGCCCCAGGCCGTAACCCCGGCGGCTGTCCCGCTCCGCGTCGGCCTGCCCGTACTTGTCGAAGATGCGCCCGCGCGCCTCTTCGGAGATGGGCGGGCCGTCGTTGCGCACCGCGAGCCAGCGGCCGGCCTCATCCGCGCCGGCCTCCAGGCGCACCCGCCCGCCCGACGGGGCGTAGCGCAGGGCGTTGGTGGTGAGGTTCTCCAGGACGCGGACCAGCAGGTCGGCGTCGCCCACCAGCTCCAGGCGCGCGGGGACCTCCGCGTCCAGGGTGAGCTTGCGCGCGCGCGCCACGCCCTCCAGGGAGCGGCGCACGTCCTCCACGATGCGCGTGGCCGGGAAGGTGGTCCGCTGCGGCTCCAGCCGGCCTTCCTCCAGGCGGGGCACGTCCATGAGGTCGGAGATCATCCGGTCCAGCCGCGCGGTGACGGCCAGTCCCGTGCGGACCGTCTCACCCAGGCCGCCCTGCCGGGGCACCTCCTGCTCCATCCACGACAAGGACAGCGTCAGCGCCGACAGGGGCGAGCGCAGGTCATGGACCAGGAACTCGGTCAGCTGCTCCTTGTCCCGTTGCAGTCGCTGCAGCTCGGCGTTCTGGGCCTGGGCATCCGCGAGCATGCGCTCAATCGTGCGGCGCGCCTCCTCCACTTCCTGGAAGCGGCGGGCCTCCAGCGCCCGGTCCACTTCCAGGCGGGAGAGCGTCACCGCCAGGCCGCGCAGCCGCCCGGTGCCGTAGTGGCTCACCACGGCCACCAGCACCAGCGCCACCACGGCGATGGCCACCGCGCCCCAGCCCACGTCCGCCTGCCGCATGAGCGTCGCCTGGGCCACGGCGGACAGCAGCGCGGTGCCGTAGACGACGGTGCCGCGCATGCCCAGCCCGCTCAGGGCGACGACGAGCGCGAACAGGCCCAGGCTGAAGCCCGCGACGCCCGCTGGGAAGGGCGAGACGGGCAGGGCGGTGGACTGGAGCCAGTACACGAGCCCCACGTCCACCAGGGACTGCACCGCGCCCAGGCCCCGGGCCACGCGCCGCTGGCGGAGCATGAACAGCACGCCGGCGACCGAGGCGTAGAGCCCCAGCGCGGGTGGGTACACGCCCCAGTCCCGGCCTCCGGCCAGCCACAGCGTGGTGCTGATGGTCAGGAAGAGGGCGGCGCCGGCGAGCCGCACCGCCGCGCCCGCGCCGACGACGCTCCGCCGCTGGGCGTCCATGGCCCGGGACATCGTCTCTTCGAGCGGGCCGGGCACGGGAGGCGGAGACGTCACGAGGCGTGGGTTTTCCCCGCTTCCTTCGTTGCTTGCAAGCCCTGCCACCTATCGTGCGGAAGCGGACGGATGGGCGAACGGAACGCGGGCGGGCCCCATTTTCCGGCGTGGAACCGTCACGTCACGCTTTTGTCTCCGCCGCAATCGCTTTAGGTAGAGGCGCGTAGGGACAGAGAAGACATTGGGACTGTGTCTGCTTGCTCGCCTTGGCAATCGTGTAAGGTGGCTGCAAGTAGGTCTGGACGGAGGTAGACGGCCGATATGTGGCAGCGATTCAAGAGAGCAATGCGTAGCTTCGCCGGGTTCTTCGTCTCCTCCATCGAGGACCCGGAGTTGATTCTCGAGCAGAACGTCCGAGACCTGAACGACCAGGTCCCGAAGATGAACGAGTCCATCGCCATGGTCCGGGCGAACGTGACGCTGCTGGAGAAAGAGAACGCCAAGTACCAGGAGGACGTGCGCTCGCTGACCGCCAAGGTGAAGGCCGGCATCCAGGCGGGCCGTGACGACCTGGCCGCGCAGTACGCCTCCAAGCTCCAGATGGAGCGGGACGCGCTGGCCCGCAACGAGCAGCAGCTGTCCACCGCGCGCCAGGCCTACGAGAAGGCCCTGTCGGTGAAGAAGGCGTTCATGCGCGAGAAGGAGCGCAAGACGCAGGAGGCCATGAACGCCATCCGCGAGGCGCGCCGCGCCAAGTGGCAGGCCAAGGTGGCCGACACGATGGAGTCCTTCACCGTGGCGGGCATCGACTCGACCCACGATGAGATGCTGCGCAAGGTGCAGGAGAAGTCCGCCATCAACGAGGCCCGCATGCAGATGGCCCTCGAGTCGGTGGACCACACCGCGGCGAACATCGAGGAAGAGGCCGAGAAGATTCAGGCCGACGAGCTGGTGAAGCAGTTCAAGATGGAGATGGGGCTCGTCAGCAGCCCGGCGCCGGTGTCCGAGGTGGGCAGCGGTCCGGAGAAGACCATCGGCAAGAAGGTCGGCGTCGAGTAGTCCGTCTTGAATGAAGCTCCACCGCGGTCCAGGTCTCATCCTCTTCCTGTTCCTCTGTGTGCTCGGCGCGAGCTACGCGCTCGCGTCGCGCATGGGGTACCTGGACCGCTTGCAGGAGCGGTACTTCCCGTCCACGCGTGAGGCGGTCCGCCTGTCGCCGGGAGACTTCCCGGCCGGCGTGGCGGCCCCGGTGGCGGACGTGGCCTCCGTGCCCCTGAGGCCGGTGCTCATCGGCTTCAGCCCGCGCGGTGCCTCCGCGGGCCTGCTGGTGGCGGCGGGCGGGGCGACGACGCTGGACAACCCGGTGCCTCCGCCCGGTGCGGCGCAGGGGCTGCTGAAGACGGCCTATGCGCTGGACGCGCGGGCGGTGCTCTTCGCCAAGGAAGACGACCTGCGGCACGCGCTGGCCATTGGCGCGGAGAACGGCGGCGTGGACATGGCCACCCTGTCCGTGGACCGGCTGGCCGCGTGGGCGCCGTCGCTGCGGGACGCGGCGCCCCGCACGCTGATGCTGGTGGGGCGCAGCCGGGGGCAGGAGGCCCTGGCCGCGGTGGGCGTGCCGGACCTCGCCTCCCTGCGTGGCAAGCGCCTGGGCGTGTATTCGTATGGCTCGTCGCACTACTTCGCGCTGTGGCTGCTGTCGCGCGCGGGGCTGCGCATCACGGACGTGCGCTGGGTGGACCTGCCCACCACCTTGGACGCGGGCCGGGCGCTGCGAGAGGGCCGGGCGGACGCGGTGGTGGGGC
>NZ_JAAIYB010000474.1 GCF_010894475.1 Myxococcus vastator | reverse complement strand
GCCTGGCCCCGCCGCGGTGCCGCCCGGCCCCGCCGCGGTGCCGCCCGGCCCCGCCGCGTTGCCGTCCGCGTCGCCCGTGTCGCCCGGCCCCGCTTCGTTGCCGCCCGTGCCGCCCGTGCCGCCCGTGCCGCCCAGCGTTGCTCTGCCGCCATCCGTTCCCGGAACGCCGCAGGCGCCTTCTGCTCCGCGCCTTGCCGTCGTCACGCAGCGGCACATCGTGAGGACCTCGCCGCACATCGCCGCTGTTCCGCCGACGCCTCCGACTCCACCCGCGCCGCCGCCTCCTGGCGACCCGGACAGCGGCTACGTGCTGCTCACGGACGGCATGGCGATGATGAATGGCAGCACGGTCGACCTGGAGCTGGCGCGCACCTTCAAGCAGAAGGACAAAGCGATTCTCTTCGTCCGCCGCAAGGGCGAGGCGTTCATCATCCGCGACGCGGCCACCCTGAAGTCCGTTCGCGAGGCGCTCTCCTCCACCCGCGAGCTGGGCAAGGCGCAGAGCGCGCTGGGAGAGAAGCAGGGCGCCCTGGGCCAGCAGCAGGCGGTGCTCGGCCAGCAGCAGGCTTCCCTGGGCCACGAGCAGGGCGGGCTGGGACGCAAGCTGGGTGACCTGGCCTACAAGCAGTCCGGGCTCCACCTGGAGGAGTCGCGTCTGGACGCCCTGCCCGAAGCCGAGCGCGAGCGCCGCCGCTCCGAGCTGAAGAAGCAGGACCGCGAGCTGGAAGAGGAGATGAAGTCCCTGGAGACGAAGATGGCGGGACTGGCCGAGAAGCAGTCCCTCCTGAGCAAGGAGCAGCACCAGCTCAGCGAAAAGCAGCACGCCCTGCACCTGGAGCAGTCCAAGTTGAGCGAGCAGCACCAGTCTCGCATGAAGGAGGCGGAGACGAAGGTGCAGGGCCTCATCGACGAGGCGCTGCGCAAGGGCCTGGGCCAGCCGATGCCCACCTGAGGCGCCCAGGGTGGGTCCTCGATACCTCCCACCGAAGTCTCATCCCTCGCACTTCGAGGCGAAGGCGGATGCCGCTGCGGGTATGGGCGGCGCTCGCTCCAGCAGGCGAGGGCCACACGGGCAAGTGGCTCCGTGAACTGCCGGGACTCGGCACCCCGTGGTAGACCCTGATACATGGCTTCGACGCATGCTCAGGAAGGGGGTCGCTTCCTTCAAACGGGACAGACCCAGGACGCGGTGAAGAGCTTCCAGAAGGGGCTCTCCATTGATCCGAACGACGTGGATTGCCTCCTGGGCCTGGTTCGAGTGCACCTGAGCACCGGCGCGGCGGCGGACGCGGAAGCCGCGGTGCTCCGCCTGCTGAAGGCGAAGCCGGACCACACGGAGGGGCAGGCGCACCTCGCCATGCTGCGCGCCCAGGCGGGCAATCCGGAGGCGCTGGAGTCCCTCAAGGCGCTGGCCGCCGCGCCCACCGCGGGCTACTTCGAGCGCTTCAACCTGGGCTCGCTGCTGTTCGAGCGCGGGGACCTGGCCGGAGCGCGCGCCGCCTTCGAGTCCGTGCTCCAGGTCTCCCCTGGCAGCACCCACGTCCACTTCGAACTGGGACGCATCCGCCTCCAGCAGAACGAGCCGGATGGCGCGGTGTCTCACTTCCTGCGGGCCGCCGAGGGCGCGCCTCAGGAGGCCATGCCGCTGCTGATGTTGTCGCGGGCCCATGCCGCTTGTGGCCAGCTCGGCCTGGCCATCCAGGCCGCAACGCAGGCGCTGGAGAAGGCCCGGGGTGGGCTCCACCGCGCGGTGCTGGAGGACCTCTTCAAGCTGTACCTGTCCGCCGGAAGCTCGGAGGGCGCCAAACGCGCGGCCCTGGAGCTGCGCAAGCTGGACCCTTCCAGCACCACCTATCTCTACCTGCACGGCCTGGCGACGATGAGCGCCGGCGCCTTCGCCGAGGCCAAGGACGTCTTCGCGGAGGTGCTGCGGCAGGCGCCCGGAAGCTGGCAGGCCCAGCACGCGCTGGCGCAGATGCACCTCGCCCTGGGCGAGCGCGCCGAGGCGGTGACGCTGCTGGAGGCGGCCGTGGCCACGGTTCCGACGGACCCCGGCCCCACCAATGACCTCGCGGTGGTGCTGATGCAGGACAACGGGCACGCGCGAGTCGCCGCCTTGCTGGCGCCCGTGCTGGGCGCGCACCCGAACGACGCGGGCACGCACCTCAACATGGCCCTGGGCACCTTCCCCTCGGACAAGGAGCTCTCCGCGCGCCACGCGAAGCAGGCGCTGGCGCTGGGCGCCGAGGACGTGCGCGCGCAGGCCGAGCAGCTGTTGAAGCAGCTCGGCGCCTGAGGCACGGGAGGGCGAGCGTCAGCCCTCCTCGTGCGGCTCGAAGGAGTTCGTGAGCTGCTCGGTGAGCCAGTTCATCACCACGCGCACCCGGCGCGGCAAGCTCCTGCCATAGGTGTGCAGGAGTGAAACGGGCATGGGCATGCAGGTGAGCTCCGGCAGGACCTCGACGAGCTCGCCTTCGCCCACCTCGGGACGCGACCTGCGTCTTGGAATCTGGATGATGCCGAGCCCCGCCCGGCACGCCGCGACGTAGGCGTCGACGCTGCTGACCGTCACCATGCTGCGCATCGGCCACTCGCGGTAGCCGCCTTCGTGCGGATACTCGAAGGAGGGCGTCTCCGCGCCGAGCCCCGGGGAGTAGTGGACGACGAGGTGCCGGTCCAGGTCCTCCAGCTTGCGCGGCGTGCCGTACTTCCTCAGGTACGCGGGGCTGGCGTAGTTCATCATCCGCAGGACGCCGAGCTTGCGCCCCACCAGCTCCGAGTCCCCCTGTGAGCCCACGCGCAGCACGCAGTCGAAGCCCTCCCGGAAGGGCTCGGTGCGTCGGTCCGTCGTGTTGATGAGGACCTCCAGGTGGGGGTGCCGCGCGAGCAGCTCCGGCAGACGCGGGAGGATGAGCTCGCGCGCGATGTTGACGGGCAGGTCGATGCGCACGCGCCCGCGCAAGCCCCTGGCCGCCTGGAACAGAGCGCCGAGCTCATCCGCTTCCTGCACCAGCCGCCGCGCCCGAGGCAGCAGCTCTTCCCCATCCGGAGTGAGCCGCACGACGCGCGTCGAGCGCTGGAAGAGCTGGCAGCCGAGCTCCGTCTCGAGCGCCTTCAGCCGCAGCGACACCCGCGCCTTGGGCATGCCCAGGTGCTCCCCCGCGCGCGTGAAGTTGCCGAGCTCGGCCACCTTCACGAATATCTTCAGCGAATCGAGGTCCAGGCTCATTGTTTCTCCAATCGAAACAGTGTGTCGGAGCGCAGCCGCTTTCTCAATCCACTCACGGCTCACTATTCATGGACAGGTGCGGCGCACCGCCGCGTCACCTGAAAGGACTGGACATGAGCACCTCGAAGAACATGCCCGTGGCTCTCATCACGGGGGGCAGCCGTGGACTGGGGCGGAGCATGGCGCTCAAGCTGGCGGCCCGGGGCACCGGCATCATTCTGACGTATCGCACCGGCGTGGAGGAGGCGGCGGAGGTCGTGAAGCAGATTGAAGCGGCGGGCGGCAAGGCGGTGGCGCTCCCGCTCGACGTGGGGGACACGCGAGGCTTCGGCGCCTTCGTGGAGGCGGTGCGGACGGAGCTGGGCCGTCACTTCGGGCGCGAGCGCCTGGACTTCCTGGTGAACAACGCGGGCATGGGCATCCACGTCAGCTTCGCGGAGACGACCGAGGCCCAGTTCGACGCGCTGATGAACGTCCACCTCAAGGGAGCGTTCTTCCTCACGCAGCGGCTGTTGCCGGTGCTGGCGGATGGCGGGCGCATCCTGAACATCTCCACCGGGCTCTCGCGCTTCACCTTCCCCGGCTACGCCGCCTACGCGACCATGAAGGCGGGCGTGGAGGCGCTCACCCGCTACCTGGCGAAGGAGCTGGGGCCCCGGCGAATCTCCGTCAACGTGCTCGCGCCGGGCGCGACGGCGACGGACTTCGGGGGCGGCGTCGTCCGGGACAACCTGGAGCTGAACAGGAGCCTGGCCGCCCAGGTCGCGCTCGGCCGTGTGGGGCAGCCCGACGACATCGGGGATGCCGTCGTCATGCTGCTGTCGCCGGAGAGCGCGTGGGTGACGGGCCAGCGCATCGAGGCCTCCGGCGGGATGATGCTCTGACGGCGCGCGCTCAGCGCTTCAAACGGAGGATGACGTCCTTGTCCGGCCCGCAGTCACCGCGTCCATCGCAGTTGCTGGTGGTGACGTAGAGGTGGCCATCCGGCCCCATGATGACCTCGCGCAGCCGGCCATGGGTGTCGCGCAGGTACACCTCGTGTTTGGCCACGCGGCTCGAATCCGGCGCGAACTCCACGCGCTGGAGGTGGCGTGAGCCCAGCGTGCCGATGAGCAGCGAGCCCTTCCATTCGGGGATGGCCGTCCCGGTGTAGATGGCGGCGCCGCCCGGGGGCAGGGCGTCCTTGTAGGTGATGGACGGAGTGACTTGCCCCTCGCGCGTCTCGCACGAGTAGATGCCGGGCCAGCCCAGGTTGTCACCGCGGCGGGCGACGCTGACCTCGTCGTGGCCTCGGCGCAGCGTCTCACCGCTGGGGCCGTGGTCCACGATGTACAGCGTGGAGGCGTCGCGCCAGTCGAAGGCCTGGAGGTTGCGGATGCCGGTGAGGAACGCGGGCGAGCCAGGGATGGGATTGTCCTGGGGCACCGCGCCCTCCGGCGTGAGGCGCAGCAGCTTCCCGGCCGGGTCGCTCGCGTCCTGCGAGCGGTCCGGGTCTCTCGCGTCACCGGTGCCCGCGTACAGCATGCCGTCCGGGCCGAAGCGCAGGCGTCCGCCGTCGTGATACGTGGCGGAGGCGATGCCGCCGAAGATGACGCGCTCGTGCGTCGCCGTGGCGTGGTCCTCCGACAGCGTCCATCGCTCGATGCGGTTCTCCTCGGTGCCGCCCGCGTCCGTGGTGACGTAGATGTAGAACTGGCGGTTGCTCGCGAAGTCCGGGTGGGCCGCGATGCCGAGCAGTCCGCCCTCCGCTGCGTCCGCGACGGGGACCGTCGCCACGGGCCGCGGCTGGAGGATGCCGTCCTTGAGCAGGCGGATGCGGCCCGGGCGCTCGGTGACGAGCGCGTCGCCTCCAGGGAGCCACGCGATGCCCCACGGCGTCTCCAGGCCCCGCGCCACCACCTCGACGTTGAAGGGCACGGTGCCGTCGGCGCCCCAGTCGTCCTCCACGCGGATGCAGTCCTGGGGAGACGCGGTGCCTTGCGCCTGGCTCTTGCGGCAGCCGGAGGCGGACAGGGCGAGCACCACGAGAGCGGGGAGGAGCGTCAGAGAGGCGCGCATGGTCGGATTAATGTCCGCGAGCCCGCGGATGCGCCAGCCTCCCGGGCACGGAGCGTCCAGGCGCGGACGCGCGTGCCGGGCTGCTTGCTCCAGGCCCGGCCTCAGTGGTCCGCGTAGCGTTTCTCGCCAGCCTCCACGCGCGTGGCGAGCCGGTTGCCGCGCGGAGGCAGCGGGCAGGTGGCGAACTTCGTGAATGCGCAGGGCGGATTGTAAGCGCGGTTGAAGTCGAGCACGACGCGCCCCCCGGTGGGCATGTCCGCGGAGAGGAAGCGGCCCGCGCCGTAGGTCGCGTCGCGGTTCGTCTCATCCGCGAAGATGATGAAGAGCTTGCCCGAGCCGTCCTCCACGGGCGTCAGCCGGTGCTCCTTGCCAGCCACCGTGAACACGAGCGTGCCGGGGGCCTTCATCTCGTCGATGGTTCCCAGCACGTTGGGCACCTTCAACATGCGAGGCGTCTGCGCGGGCTCGAAGCGCGCCTCGATGCGCCAGTCGTTGCTCGCCGGGTACGTGGGGATGCCCTGGAACTGCTTGCGCGCCGCCGCGCCGGAGTCCCTCACGCGGACGCCCAGCTTGTCGCCTCGGAGGATGAGCTGGAAGCTGACGTCGCCGAGCTTGAGCACGTCTGGCGTGCCCTTCTCGTCCGACTGGAGCGCGCCGCCCGTGAAGGACTGGCCGTCGCGGGTGAAGGTGACGCCAGGCGCGGGCTGGAAGCGCGCGGTGTTGCCCTGCCGCGTGAAGGTGCCCAGCTTCGCGGGCGTCCCCGCGGGGAAGTCCAGGTCGCTCTCGGGTGCGGAGCCCGCTGTCTGCTCGCCTTCCTTGAGCCAGAACAGGCCCACGAGGGTGAGCCATCCGTCCTCCGCCTGGAGCCGCTGGACGCGCTGCTCGTGCCAGGCGCGGGTGGACGTCTGCAAGTCATCGGCGGTGGGCGCGGC
>NZ_JAAIYB010000473.1 GCF_010894475.1 Myxococcus vastator | reverse complement strand
GTGCTCTTCCGGCCGGCTTGAGGAAGGGGCGCCGCGGCTGGTGGAGGCGCGCGTGGGGATGAGCTCCTGGAGCAGCTCGGTGGGCACGCGGATGATGGGCGTCGGCGCGGGTGGCTCGTCCCGCTGGCGGTCGTAGGGCGAGCGCACCACAGGCGTGGCCGAGGCGGTCTCATCCCGTTCCTTGTCGTAGGGCGAGCGCACCACCGGTGTGTGCGACGGCGGCTCGTAACGCGCACCGATGACAGGGCTGCGAACGACCGGCGTCGGCGCGGGGGCTTCATCCGCGTCCCCGGCAGCTTCGCGGGGGGCTGCGTCCGTCCGGTTCAGCGCGGCGGGCGCCTTGACGATGGGCGTCGCTGATGAGGCCTCGCTGGAATCCTCGCTCACGGCCGAAGGAGGCCGGCCCGGCGGAGGCGGCACCTTGACGACGGGCGTCGGTGCCGAGCCCTCGCCTCCAGCCGTGCTCACCGAGGATGAAGGGCGGCTCGATGAGGCGGTGCTGCCCTTGGCGTCGGCCGCTGTCGCCGGGGCCTCGTCAAGGTCGCTGCCCACGCTGGGCGGCGGCCGGCCCGGAGGTGGAGGGACCTTGACGATGGGCGTCGCCGCCGAGGCGTCGCTTGCGTCCGCACTCAGCACCGACGGCAGTCGGCCTGCGGACGAGGGCGCCTTGACGACGGGCGTCGGCGACGGCGGTTCGTCCGCGTCTTCGACCTCCGTTGCCTGGACGATGGGCAGCGCGCTTTCGGAGTCGTCGTCGCTCGCGTCCTGGGCGGCCTCGCTGGACGCGGAGGCCTCGCTCTCGCGGACCGTGGTGGTCGGGGCATCGGCGGTCGCCGCGGAGCGCTCGCGCAGCGGCGCACCCATCACCACGGGCGGCTCGATGGGATTCGTCTCGAGTTCCGTCTTGATGAGGCGCGTGTCGAGCCCCTCATCGAGCACCTGCCCCATGACCAGCGGCAGGTCCTCGCGCGCACGGCTCGCGGCAGGCGCGTCCTTGTCCTTCCGAGGCTCCGGCACTTTCTTGGCGACCGGTGCCGCGGTGGGAGCGGGCTCGGGGGGCAGCAGCGCCGCCAGCCGGTTCGTGGGCGTTCCCGTCACCGTGGTGGGCGCGGGCAAGTCGTCCTCGCTCGTGGTGGAGACGGGCTCCGACCGCTTCTCCAACAGCGAGTCATACAGGTCCAGGAGCTTGCCGCGGATGAGTCCCGCGTCGAGCGCCGCCTCCGCGTGCGCCCGGGCCACCTGGCCCAGCGTCACCCGGCGCTTCACGTCGCGCGCCAGCTCGATGATGCGGTCGGCCAGGGCCTGGCTGTCACCCGGAGGGAAGAAGACGCCCGCGCCCGCCGGGATGAGCTCCCGTGTCACGGGCAGGTCCGCCGCGATGACGGGGCGGCCCGCGGCGCAGTACTCCGACACCTTCGCCAGCGGCCCGCCCTGAACGCGGTTGCGCTCCACGTCATCCATGGGCAGCACGCCCACGTCCGCGAGCGCGAGCACCTTGGCCAGGTCGTCGTGGTGCACCGGGGGCTGGAACTCCACCCGGTCGCCCAGCCCCAGCTCCTTCACCAGGTCATCCAGATGCGGCTGCCAGTCCGCGTGGCGTGCGCCCACCAGCGTGAGGCGCACCTCTTCCTTCCGCGCCGCCAGCTCCACCGCGCGCAGCAGGGTGGACAGGCCCTGCCATCCCACCTGGCTGCCCAGGTACATCATCCGGAGGGGGTCGCCGTCCGGGGCGCCCAGCACCTCGGGCGTGAAGGGCTGGAGGTCCACCGGCGCGGGCAGCACCCGGACCTGCTCCTCACTGGCGCCGAGCGACTGGATGTACGCGCGCGTCGTCTCCGAGCCGGTGACGACGAGGTCCGCGTTCATCAGGCAGAACAGCTCCTGCCTGCGAATCTTCGACAGGAAGCGCCGGTCCCCCTCCGTCTGCGGGTGGGTGTACCGCAGCTCCTGCGAGGGGAACGTCTGGGCCTCGTAGATGAGCCGATACCCGTAGTCGCCCTTCAGCTCGCACAAGGCGTATCCGCCGAAGGGGTCCGTGAAGTGGGCGAGCGCGTAGTCCTCGCTCTCGAGCTGCCGGCGCACGGCCCGCTCGAAGGCCTGGATGCGCGAGGCCAGGTCCCCCGAGCCTACCGGGACGCGCAGCAGCCGGGCGCCCTGGTACTTCTCGATGTGGGAGTGGTCAGGCGTCTTGGCCGACAGCACCACCACGGAGAAGCGGTCCGGCAACGCCTTCAAGTATTCGGACAAACGACGGGATGAACCCGACGGACCGGGGATGACGTCGAAACTGCACAGGAGCAGTCTGGGCAGGTCGCTCAAGCGTGGGCAGGATACCTAGCCGCCCCCTGAGTGTCATCGGGTGATGAAACGAGAAAGGGGGGTCGGGCGAAGAACACATGTAATGCTGGCACGTTGACCCTCTACGACCAGCGACCTAAAGGCCTGCTTGCCTATGGAAGACCTCAAGAGCGTGACGGTCAGCTACCTCAGGGAGTTGGCACGGAAGCACCTGGGGAGCGGCTACAGCCGGATGAAAAAAGAGGAGCTGCTCGCGGCCCTGGCCGCCTACGTCCCCGCCCTGGGGAAGCTCGCCCGGCTGGCGGGCATCCGCGTGCCCGCCAGGCGCGCGACCGCGAAACCCGAGGCGTCTCCCGCCCGGACCCCGGCCGCCAAGAAGGCGAAGGCGCCCAGGAAGGCGAAGCCCTTGACCGCCGCGAAGCCCCAGGCGGATGGCTCGCAAGGCCAGGGCCGGGTGTCCGCGCCCAAGCGGGTGGCGGCCAAGCGGACCTCGGAGAAGCCCGGGAGCAAGCCGCCCGTCAGACCCGCGCAGGTGGTCACGTTCCCGCCCAAGCCCCGAGTGGAGCGGGCGCGCGAGTCGGTGACGCCCGTCACGCCCTCCTTCACGAAGCCGCCGGAACCGGTGCCGCCGCCCGTCGCGCGGCCCGCGCCCGTGCAAAAAGCCGCGGAGCCCGTGGTGGAGGGCTTCTTCGTGGCGCGCGTGGCTGGCGAGGAGGAGGCGCGCAGCCACCACCTGGTGGAAGCAGCGCCTGCTCCGCCTCCGCCCCCCGTGGATACCGAGGGCCTGGGCGAGCTGCCGGAGGGGTATCAGGACGACGCCGTCCTCCTGTTGCCCAGGGACCCACACACGCTCTTCGTGTCCTGGGACTTCAGCCTGGGGACCCTGCTGCGCGCGCAGGATGCGCTGGAGGCGCCGCGGACCGTGCTGCGTGTGTTCGGTGATGAACAGATGGAGCAGGCGTTGGACTTCGCGGTGGAGGCTCGCGGCTTCTACATCCACGGGTTGTCGGCGGGGCGGACGTATCGCGTGGAGGCGCACTTCGTCGGGCGCGATGGGCGCAGTCGCCGCATCGGTGCTTCGAGCAACCGCGTGACGCTGCCTCCCGCGGGCGTCTCCACGGATTTGACGGTGCGTTTCCTTCGGGTTCCTCCGCTCGAAGCGGCGCTGCCCGAGGCTGTCGTGGAAGCGCCGCCGCGGGAAGAGGCGCGCGAGTACGTGTCGTGGCGCCGGGTGAATCTGCCCGGCAGTGGTGGCGTGCTGGATGTTCCGGAAGTCCACAGGGAGCGTCGTGGCAGGGATGTGGCGGAGGCGCACCTGGAGGGCCCCGCGCGAGCGCCGGGCGCTTCGGACCAACGCTACGTGGACTCAGTGGGGCGAGCGGCGGGGGCTTCGGACCAGCGCTATCAGGCGGATGTGGCGCGGCCACACGCGCGCGAGGTGCGTGGACCCGTGCCGCGCTACCTGGAGACCCTGGGCCGTGCACCGGGGGCTTCGGACATGCGCTACGCGGAAGGGGACGCGGCACGCCAGGCAGCCGGCGACACGTCATCGCATCGCTACCTGGAGGTGAAGGGCATTCCGGGCGCATCGGACCTGCGCTACTCGGAAGGTGGTGCGACGCGCTCGCCGGTCAGCGGCGCTTCTCCTCATCGCTACCTGGACGTACAGCGCATCCCGGGCGCATCGGACCTGCGCTACTCGGAAGGCGGTGCGACGCGCTCGCCGGTCAGCGGCGCTTCGCCTCATCGCTACCTGGACGTACAGAGCATCCCGGGCGCATCGGACCTGCGCTATGCGGAAGGTGCGGCGACTTCACATCAACATCACCTGGACGTGAGGAGCATTCCGGGAGCGTCGGACCTGCGCTACCTGGATTCCCCTCCGCAGCGGACCGGCGCCTCGGACCGGCGCCTCGCCGATGCTCCGTCTCCACCGTCGGGCGCAGCCGACCGCCAGCACGAGGACGCGCCGTCAGCACGCGCGGAGACCGAAACCTCCGCCGCGAAGGCCGCTCACGGCTCCGGTGCGCATCCCCCAGAGGGCGAGGAGAACCACCGCTACTTCGAGGCTCCGCCACGTCCGTCCCGCGCCACGGTTTCCGACCGTGACGCCTCGGCGCAGGGTGACGCCGCCGACACGGAGGAGCACCACCGCTACTTCGAAGTGCCCCGGCCCCGCGCGGAAGGCGAGGCGCCCCAGCGCACGGCGGCACCCGCCTCCTTCGAGGCCCGAGAGGGCCACGCCACCCCTGACGCGGCCGAGCCGCCTCCCCGGAAGCCGCCTTCGGACAACGGCCGCTCCTGAACCCGCACGGAGACCTTGAACGACCATGAGCCTGGGTTCCCTCGCGCTGGTGCTTCACGCGCACCTTCCCTTCGTCCGGCACCCCGAACATGAGGACTTCCTCGAGGAGGACTGGCTCTACGAGGCCATCTCCGAGACGTACCTCCCGCTGCTCCAGGTCTTCGACAAACTGGCGGAGGACGGCGTCCCGTTCCGCCTGTCGATGACGCTGTCTCCGACGCTCGTCTCCATGCTGCGCGACGAGCTGCTGATGAGCCGCTACGCACGGCGGCTGGACCTGCTCTGCGAGTTGGGCGCGCGCGAGGTCCACCGGACGCGCGCCGACGCCACCTTCGGCCCCATTGCCCGGTTCTACCGGGACCACTTCGAGTCCCTGCGCCGCGCGTTCCACGACCGCTACAAGCGCGACCTCGTCTCCGCGTTCCGGCGGCTCCAGGACGCGGGTTACCTGGACATCCTCACCTGCAACGCGACGCACGGCTTCCTTCCGCTGATGCAGCAGGTGCCCGAAGCCGTCCGCGCCCAGGTGACGGTGGCCGCGAACCACTACCGCCAGCACTTCGGCAGGGACCCCGCAGGCATCTGGCTGGCCGAGTGCGGCTACTACCCGGGCCTGGAGCGCCTGCTGGCCAGCGAGCGCATCCGCTACTTCTTCGTCGACACACACGGCCTGACGGACGCCGTGCCCCGGCCCCTGCACGGCCCCTACGCGCCCGTCTTCACCGAGGCGGGTGTGGCCGCGTATGCCCGCGACCCGGAGAGCAGCCAGCAGGTGTGGAGCACCGAGCACGGCTACCCGGGCGACCCGGACTACCGCGAGTTCTACCGGGACATCGGCTGGGACCTGGACCTGGACTACATCCGCCCGTTCATCCAGCCCACCGGCGAGCGGAAGAACACCGGCTTCAAGTACTTCCGCATCACCGGGAAGACGAACGAGAAGCGCCCGTATGATCCGCTCGCCGCGCGGGAGCGGGCCTCGGTGCATGCGGGCAACTTCCTGTTCAACCGCCAGCGGCAGATGGAAGACCTGGCCTCGCGCCTGGGCGGCCGGGAGCCGGTGGTCGTCGCGCCCTATGACGCCGAGCTCTTTGGCCACTGGTGGTTCGAGGGGCCCCAGTTCCTCGACTTCCTCATCCGCAAGGTCGCGTATGACCAGAAGACGTTCCGGCTGGTGACGCCGTCGGATGACCTGCGGGAGCATCCGGAGAACCAGGTGGCGACGCCGCCGCTGTCCTCGTGGGGCGCGGGCGGCTACGCCAACATGTGGCTCGACGGCAGCAATGATTGGATCTACCGCCACCTGAACCACTGCGCGATGCAGATGGTGGCGCTGGCGCGGGACTTCCCGGAGGCAGGTGAGCTGCAACGTCGCGCGCTCAATCAGGCCGCCAGGGAGCTGCTGCTCGCTCAGTCCTCCGACTGGGCCTTCATCATGAAGACGGGCACCATGGTGGAGTACGCCCAGCGCCGCACACGCGAGCACCTCCTGCGCTTCCAGCGCCTGCACGAGCAGCTGCGCGGCGGCAAGCTGGACGAGGGCTGGCTCTCTCACGTGGAAGGCCGGGACAACCTCTATCCAGAGCTGGACTACCGCCTCTATCTGCCTGCCTGACGC
>NZ_JAAIYB010000472.1 GCF_010894475.1 Myxococcus vastator | reverse complement strand
CCCCTTCAGCCAACGACACGTTTCGGGACTTTACTGATAGAAGCTGAGTCCTCCGTGAACGTGTCGTGATTCGCGGCGGCAGGCGGACGCATGTCGTGGATTTCGTATCCATGGTACTCGGGTGCTTGTCGGCTGGTGGCCTGAGGACGTTGGCCATCCATGTGTTGCGCGCCGAATCGTCGGGAGCAAGAAGTGGTGTCGTTCATTCCATGGGGGGACGGTCCATTCCGGACTTCATCCTGCTCTTCGGGGGAAGACAATCGATGCGAAGCCGTCCTGGGGTGCTGTGGTCGTGGAGACTGGCGGTCACGCTGGCCCTATCGCTGGGAGCGTGTGGTGTGGAGTCCCTGGAGGAGAAAGTCCGTCCTCCGGAGGATGGGGTGTCGCAAGAGGACAATGGGGCGCTGACGCACGAGCGTCCGGAAGCCTCATTGACGTGGGACCCGTATGCGGACGCGGTGGCGTCGGGCACGACGGCGACGGTGCTCAACGCGAGCGCGGCGCTGGGCGCTCCGGACGGGCAGGCCGCGACCCTGCTCGGCTTGCTCAACACGGCGCTGGTGCTGGACCTGGGCCAGGGCGAGGAAGGCACCGGCGACCTGCGCGTCTACTACCAGGGCCTGTCATTGGCGTTGGTTGCCCAGGTGGACTTCCTGAAGGCGGATGGGACGTTCATTGGCTCCAGTTCGCTGCACCTGGTGGAGTTGGGCCTGGGGACGCATGTGGCGGTGGCGACGTACCCGGGGAACCAGCCCTATCGCTACGTGCGCCTGAGGGGCGCGGTGCTCGCGCTCTACCTGGTGGACGCGGTGGAGACGTCGCTGCGGCCCATCTGTGGTGATGGAGTGCTGGGCGGATTCGAAATCTGTGACGACGGCAATCAGCTCTCTGGAGACGGCTGCAACAGCGTCTGCGAGGTAGAGCCAGGATACACCTGCACGGGACAGCCGAGCGTCTGCGACAACAACAGAGCGCCCACGGTCGAGGACGTCCACACGACCACCCCCGAGGACACCTCGGTGAACATCACCATCCCCGCGGCGGACCCGGATGGCGACGCGCTTGACTTCTTCTACACCACGCCTGGCCATGGCACGCTCTCGCTCGCGGGGGCCTCGGTGACGTACACCCCGAACGCGAACTTCGCCGGAGAGGACAGCTTCCAGGTCACGGTCTCCGACGGAGAGAAGCAGGCAGCGGCCACCATCTCGGTCACGGTGACTCCGGTCAATGACGCGCCCGTGGCTGACTCCGCCACGGTGACGGCGGACTACAACACGTCACTGCCCATCACGTTGGCGGCCACGGACGTGGACGGAGACGCGCTCACGTACACCGTGACGGTGCCGCCCGCTCAAGGAGCCCTGTCCGGGACGGGCGCCCAGTTGCTCTACACGCCGGCCGCGGACTTCCAGGGGGAGGACTCGTTCACCTTCACGGCCAGCGACGGCGCGCTGACCTCCAATACCGCCACGGTCAGCATCACCGTCAGGGGACCGCCTGTCTGTGGCGACGGCCACACCGATTCGGGCGAGGTGTGTGACGACGGCAACCGCGTCGCGGGAGACGGCTGCCGAGCGGACTGCCAGGGCGTGGAGGTGTGCGGTGACGGACTGGTCGACAGCGTCACGGGAGAGCAGTGCGACGATGGCGGCACGACCCCCGGGGATGGCTGCGACGCCACGTGCCAACTGGATGCCTTCTCGAATGTGCCCCCCACGCTCGTCAGCGGGACGCTGAACTGCACCACGGCCGAATCGAACACGGGGCGCAAGGCGGCGGTGGATGCACTGGGGCGCTTCTACGTCGTCATGAAGTGCGGTGGCGATGTCCATGTCAGCGTGAGCGTGGACCGTGGCTACACCTGGGAGGGGCCCATTCCCCTGGGAATCACCAACGCGGCGGAGGTCGCGATTGAAGGCGGCCCCACGGGGGTCGCGTACGTCGCGGCCACCAGCGCCGGCGCCGTGATATTCACCCGGACCCTCGAC
Source organism: Myxococcus vastator (assembly GCF_010894475.1). Lineage (GTDB taxonomy): Bacteria > Myxococcota > Myxococcia > Myxococcales > Myxococcaceae > Myxococcus > Myxococcus vastator. Next base: position 4,235 of record NZ_JAAIYB010000472.1, on the reverse strand, counting down.
GCGGGAGCGAGCTGGGAGGCGCCTCGAACCCTCAGCGCGGTGGCCAACTCCACCGTCAGTCTGGATTCCAGGGGCGACGCCCTCTACATCTCCGTCTCGCGAGGCGGCAACGCAGGGGTCCGCGTCCTCCGGAACTTCGCGCGAGGCGCGAGCGACTTCAGCGTGACGGACGTGGACCAGTTCAACGCCTATTTCGACGTCCTCGTGGACAAGGTCAGCGGAGATGTCTTCTCGGTAAGCGACGACCCCACCTTCCGCATCAGCCGCAGCAGCGACCAGGGGACCAGCTTCGGCCCGTTGAGCTCCCCGCCGGGGCAGGCGTTCTTCTCGGACTGGACGGGGTCCAACGGCTTCATCTACGCCACAGGCTCCTTCGGAGACGACAACGTGGACGTCATCCCCATGTCCGCGCCAGGGACGAGCACCCAGGTGCCAGGCCTCCCGACGGACGTCGGTCCCGGTCCCTTCCGGACGATTGACGCGGACGCGCTCGGCAACGGCTACATCGCCTCCCAGCGAGGGACGGGAGACATCCAGTTGGACCGGATGCTCGTGGGGGCCACCATGATTCTGGCCGCGGATGCCAGGACGGTGGGGCCGGGCGCCGTGCCAGCAGTCGCGGCACTCCCGTCGAACGGCGGCGCCCTGGTGGCCTACACGAACGGCACCAGTGTCTACACCTCGGTGGTGGTGTACTGAATCCACGGGGTCCCTGATGCGTGCCTTCCAGGTCGTGCGGGAGGCGCGCATTCAGGCCGCCGTGGATGAGGGTGCCTTCCGGGGCGAGGAGCCCGGCACCTTCGGAGAGTCCCACGAGCGCCTCTGGCGGACGCAGCCCCCTGAGCCTCCTGGTCGGCTGCATCAGCGTCTGGACGTCGTGCCGTGTCTCTCCAGGATGGCGCGGCCGTGAGGCCCTGAGACAGTCCGAAGCCGTCACGCTCCCATCACGCCCCACTTGATACCTCCATCTCACCGGGCGCGCGGCGGCCTGCATCGAGGGCCGCGCTCGCGCCGGAGGTAATCCGCATCCCAGGGGGCACACGCGTGAGACATCGCACAAGCAGGCTGCTGGCCGCAGGCATCGTGACACTGACCTTCACCTCCGCGCAGGCGGCGAGCCCAGGAGCAGCAGCGCCCGCCGCGAAGCTGCTCAAGGTCCGCGAGCCCGTGCGCGGGGAATACATCGTCGTCTTGAAGAAGGCCGAGGTGAAAGCAGCGGCACTGAAGGGGAGCGAGGACTCGCGGGGCGTCGTCACCCGGTTCTCGCGAGAGTTGAGCGAGCGCCATGGGGGAAAGCCACAGCGCGTGTACCACGCCGCGCTCCAGGGGTTCTCCGCGACCATGAGCGAAGCGCAGGCCCTGCGCCTCAGCGAAGATCCTCGTGTCGCCTACGTGGAGGAGAACGGAGTCATCCACCCGGGCGCGACCCGGTCGACCACGGTGGGGACACCGCCCGCGACCCAGAATGTCTGGGGCCTGGACCGCATCGACCAGCGGGACCTTCCGTTGAACCAGACGTACACCTTTGGCGCCCGGGGCGCGCATGTCCACGCCTACATCATCGACACGGGTATCACTTCGCATCAGGACTTCTCGGGGCAGCTCTCGCCGGGGTTCAATGCCGTCGGAGATGCAGGCGGCACGGGGGACTGCGGCAACAGGGGCAACCACCCCAGCCACGGTACACACGTGGCGGGGACCGTCGGAGGACAGCAGTTCGGCGTGGCCCCTGGCGTGAGCCTTCACCCGGTGCGGGTGTTTCCGTGCACGACGGGCGCGTCGTCGGACGTCATCGCCGGCGTGGATTGGGTGGCCGACAACCACCTGTTCCCCGCCGTCGCCAACATGAGCCTGGGGGGGAGTGCCAGCCAATCCCTGGATGACGCGGTCGAAGGGCTAATCGACTCCGGCGTGGTGACCATCGTCTCCGCCGGAAACGACGGCGTGGCTGCCTGCACCCAGTCACCCGCGCGACTGCCCGCGGCCATCACCGTGGGCGCCAGCAACGACCAGGACGCGGTCGCGGGATTCTCCAACCACGGGAGCTGCGTGGACCTCTTCGCGCCGGGCGTCGGCATCCGCTCCACCCTGGCCACCCCCGTGAATGGGGTTGGCAACATGAGCGGGACGTCGATGGCCGCGCCCCACGTCACCGGCGCCGCGGCCCTCTACCTTCAGCGCCATCCTGGGTCGACTCAGCAGCAGGTCCGTGACTTCCTCGTGGGCGAGGCCACGACGGGCCGGCTGACGGGACTTCCGGCGGGCTCACCGGATCGCCTGCTCTTCACGGGTGGCATCAACAGCTTCCTGCTCAACGTCGCGAGCGCACAGCCGCCAGTGGGCAATGACGGCCACTTCGAGGCGGCGGACTGGAACGGCGACAAGCGGCCGGACCTCTTCTTCATCCAGCCGCAAAGCCTGACGGGCTTCACGGAGGTCCACATCCTCTCCGGGGCCACGGACTACCAGACGTTCCTTGGACACTGGGTGACGGCGTTGCACACCACGAACGCGGACTGGGCCTTCGAGGTGGGTGACTGGAACAACGACGGCAGCCAGGACGTGTTCGCCATCCAGCGGGCAGGCGCCACCGCGACCGAGGTCCACATCCTCTCCGGGGCCACGGGCTTCCAGACGTTCCTGGCGCACACGTCCACCGCCCTGCACACGACGACGGGCGACTGGGACTTCAAGGTGACGGACTGGAACAAGGACGGCACGCTGGACGTGGTCGCCCTCAACTCCCAGGGCGCGGGAGGCCACGTGGAGGTCCACATCCTCTCCGGGGCCACGGGCCTCCAGACGTTCCTGCTGAACACGACCACCGCGCTCCCCAGCGCGGGGAGCTGGGAGTACGAGCTGGCGGAGGTCAATGGCGACGCGACCGTCGACCTGGTGGGCATCCTCCGCTCCGGGGGCAGCAACTCGACCGAGGTCCATGCCGTGTCCGGCGCGAGCGGCTTCTCCAGCTTCGTATTGCAGGCGGGCACCGCGCTGCATCCCACGAACGGGGATTGGACATTCGAGATGGTCCGGTGGGATGACCCGAACCTGTTTGGCTTCGAGCTGCTCGGGAACGGGCCAGACCTGGTCGCCATCAACCGGAATGGGCCGCTGGCCGTCGAGGTCCACATCCTCAATCCGTGATGCCTCCGGGAGCGGCGGCGGCCTTCGCGCCGCCGCCGGTCTCGGCCACTCACCTCCGCGCCACGGATGCGTTGTTTCAGGGCGTGCCGAGCGACTGCGCATGCCGGAAGACATTGTCCGGGTCATACTTCCGCTTCACTTCCTGGAGCCGCGAGAGGCTCTCTCCGTAGTACGCGCGCTCCCAGCCCTCCAGGCGACGGTCGGCGTAGCCGGAGTAGACTCCCGCCTGGGCTTGGGGGCGAACCTTGCCCCAGGACGCATCGACCCAGCCTCGCGCGTGCTCGCGCAGCGCCTCCGTGGAGCGCGCGCCGACCACCGTCGTGTGACGAATCATCATGCGTGCGCCGCGGTGCGGGAAGCAGGAGGTGTCATCACCGCGCGCGTAGGCGCCGCCCCAGGGAATGAACTCCAGCTCTCGGTGCTGCGCGTAGCGGCGGTCCACGGTCAGCGCCTCCACACAGGCGCGAATCGCGTCCGCGCCGAGCGGCGCGTCGAAGAAGTTGGAGCGAGTGAACTGGTAGGCGACGTCCCGATACGGAAGGCTCGGCATCCACGCGGGCTCCCCGTCATGGTTCAGCAGGCCCACGAGGTAGTCCGCGGCCTGGGCCGGTGCCAGCCGCCTGGCGTGAAGCTCGGACGCCGCCGGGCCAAGCCGCCGCTTCACGTCCTGGAGGTGCGCCAAAGCCCGTGCCTCGTCACCAAGGATGACGCCAAAGAGCTCCACGGAAGGGGGGCTCTCGTCATCGTCCAGCAGCGCGAGCCCCAGCTCCAGGTTGACGTCCGGGTCCGCCTCGGGCGCCCACGCCTGCCACTGCTCCACCAGCGCTGCGGCCTCTGACAGCGCCCAGCGCCCATGGCAGAGCGTGAGCGACTCCAAGGGGAAGGTCCGGAGCGCCAGGCGGGTGACGATGCCGAAGCCCGCGCTCCCGGCTCCACGCAGCGCCCAGAACAAGTCTGGCGCCTCGTCCCGGCTCGCGTGGACGAGGCGCCCATCCGCGAGGACAACGTCCATCCGCTCAATCTGGTCGGCGGTGAGCCCATGGCGGCGCCCCAGGAAGCCAAAGCCTCCCACGAGCCCGAGCCCGCCC
>NZ_JAAIYB010000471.1 GCF_010894475.1 Myxococcus vastator | reverse complement strand
GCCGCCCCGGGCCGCCACGGCCCCCGCGGGCAGCGCCGCCACCTCGCCCAGCGTGGTGAGGCCCAGCGCGGAGAACGCCGCCCCCTCGCGGCCTTCCAGCGCGGACAGCGGCAGCGGCGCCAGGGCCCGGGCGCTGTCCCCCGGAGCCACCACCTCCACCCTGCGCGCGCCATGCCGGGCCACCGCGCGCGCGGTGAAGGACTCCGAGGCCACCACCACGCGCGCCCGGTAGCCCAGCTCGGCGCACAGCGACAGCATCCGCGCGCCCAGGCCTTCCTCGCCGTCGCACAGGTGCGCGGCCCCCGCGTCCAGCCACACCCCGTCCGGCGCGCAAAGCTGGAAGCCCGGGGCCAGTGGCAGCAGCGCCTCACCCAGCGCCGTCAGCGCGCGCAGCTCGTCCTCCGGGCGGTAGTCGAAGTGCCGCAGCCCCGGCTCCAGCGCGGTGGCCGCCGTCAGCGTCATCCCCGGGCGCACCCCCGCCTTCAGCGCCGACGTGGAGGCGAAGGCCACGCGGCGCTGGCCACGCACCGCCTCCACCAACGCGAAGGGACGGCCCGCCAGCTCCGGGGACTCCACCACCCGGCGCTGCACCGGGAAGCGGGTGAGGTGCAGATAGGCCCTGCGCATGTCGTGCCTCAGTGCGCCAGCGGGGCCGCGTCCAGTCCCTGCCGCAGGGGCGGCATGGGCGCGTCACGGCCGGGACGCTGGCCCAGGATGCCCAGCCCGTTGCGCAGCGCTCCGGACTGAGCTCGCAGGAAGTCCGGCGTGTCGTCGGCCGCGTGCTCGGCCACGTCCAGCAGCCGGCCGCCTCCCTCCAGCCCCAGCGCCGGGTACAGCGCGCTCCACGGCAGCTCCGCCCGCGCGCCCGTGCCCCCCTGCCGGCTGCGCACCACCTCCACCGACCAGCCGTCTCCGTCCCGGGCCTCCGTCCGCAGCCGGACCCCGCCATCCGCCGGGGACTCTGGCGACGTCAGCAGCAGGAGCAGCCCGCCGCCGCGCGCCGCCGCGTCCGCCAGCTTGCGCGCCTCCGCCAGGGCCACCCGGCACGCGCGCCCGCCAGGCCCCACCCCGCGCGTCAGGTCCAGCACCACGCAGGTGAAGGCCCCGCTCCGGGCCAGCTGCACCGCCGCCCAGATGCGCTGCTCGGGAGCCTGGGGCCGGACGATGAGCAGCCGCTCCAGGTCCACGCCCAGGGCCGCGGCCGAGGGCGGGTAGAGCTCCCGGGGGCCGTCCACCCAGGCGCACAGCCGCGCCTCCTGGTGCGCCGCGGCCACCGCGTGCAGCGCCAGGCTGGTGCGCCCCGAGGCCGCCTCGCCGCACAGCTCCACCACCTGCCCCAGCGGCAGGCCCCCCGTCGGCAGCAGGGCGTCCACCGCCGACAGGCCCGTGCGGAGCACCGCCAGGTAGCGCCGGGGCGCCGCCTGCAACTGGCGGATCCGCTCCCGAAGCTGCTCCACGACCGAGCCCGTCCCCTGCTCCACTCCCACTCGCTGCTCCGCCGCGCGCATCTCGCCTCCTCGCCAGCCCCCTCCGGACCGGACGACCGGGGGGCGGGTCGTCCACTATCCTCGGAGGTCTGACATGCGCCTTCATGGGACGCATGGCGGTGGGTGCGTGGATCAGACCCGCTGGCGCGGGTTCTCCCGGCTCAGCCGGCGCAGAGGACCTTCACTTCCACCTTCTTGTCGTCCGCGCGGCGCAGGCAGCTCGACTGGAAGAACAGGCGGGCCGGGTACGCCTCCGTGGACGCCTCGTAGCGCAGGTCACCCGCGGCCACCGAGCACCGCTCCACCTCGTCGTTCGCGCGCGTCAGCTCCACCTGGACCAGCCGGGGGTCGGGCAGGTTCACCACCTCGATGCTCTGCGCCACCGTGGCCAGCTCCGCGATGCGCAGCAGGGTGTCGCGGTAGTTGTCGCGGCAGATGGAGTCGAGGTTGTCGAGCCCCTGGTCGAACACCTCCGCCATCGCGCGCTGCCGGTGGCCGGGACCGTAGGAGGTCGGGCAGTCGACGTTGCGCACGAAGACACCGTCGGGTGTCGTGTCGCGGATCAGCTCCGCCCGCTTGTCGGACAGCGCCACCGGACCAATCGTGGCCCAGAGCACCTGACGCGAGGCCCCCGTTGAATCCCGGAGCTGCTGGAACGTGGCGAAGTACTCCTCCACCGGCGTCAGCAGGTGGGCCTGCTCACTGCAGTTGTCGATGGACGTATCGTCGGACACCCACACCGGAGGGGGGCGCTGGGTGGTGCTGCAGTCCTCCTCGTCGGTGACCACCGCCACCAGCAGCCGCGCGCCGTCGCGCAGGAACCCGGCGTTGCCGTTGTCCGCTCCCGGCGTCGACACCAGCGGCTCCGTCACGGCCAGCCGGACCGCCTCGAAGGGCGTCTCCTGGCCGCTGCCCTGCGTGCCCTGGATCACCAGCCGCCGGAACTTCTCCAGCACGTATGGATCCGTGCCGTCGATGAAGCGCTCGTCGGTGGGGTTGCCCGCCGCGTCCGGCACGCGCTGCAGCCGGCCGGACTCGTTGGCGTACTCCCGGAAGGTCGTCTGCCCCTGGAACATGGCCAGCCGGTACACGGACGTGGTGATCACCCCCACCCGGAAGTCCTGCGAGACGCCGCTGCCCTCCTTCAGCGCCTCCAGGAAGGCGGGCAGCTCGGTGGCGATGGCGTTCTGCTCCTCTTCCATGGATCCGGAGTTGTCGATGACGAAGAGGATGTCCGTCTTCTGCGGCGCGATGACGGGGGACTCGCTCTCGCACTTCCCGGGGAGGTTGGAGCCCGGCTCGTCGACGGGCGACCGGCACGACGTCCACAAGAGTGACGGCAGCAGGAGCAGGTGGGCGAAGGATCGGCGCTTCATGGGGGGCCTCTCGAAGAGCTGCGCACCCCGGCGGGGCGCCGCATCAGATGCTAGAGGGGTGATCATGCCCCACCCTCTGTCCGGACGCGAGACTTCCGAGGAACCCTGGAGATGTGACGGGGGGCGGAAAAGCGCACACTGCGTTTGCCATGTCCGTTTTGGTTGTTACGTTGGTTCATCCGCCGCAGAAAACCTGGAAATGTTCACTGGTTGTCGAAGGGAAAAGGCTGAACTCCATGTCCGATGAGAAGAAGAAGGGCACCGCTGCGAGCGCTATGCCCACCGCGATGGCCCCTCCCGGGCTCATCAACAAGGAAGACATCCCGCAGGTGCTCCCCATCCTCCCCCTGCGCAACAGCGTCTTCTTTCCGGGCGGAGTGCTTCCGCTGGCCGTCGGCCGCCAGAAGACCATCGCCCTGATCAAGGACGCCGTGCGTGACGACCAGGTCATCGGCGTCGTCACCCAGCGCCGCGCCGAAGAAGAAGATCCGGGTGCCGCCGACCTCTACACCATGGGGACGGTCGCCCGCATCGTGAAGCTCCTGAAGATGGGCGAGGACAACTACTCGCTCGTGGTGCAGGGGCTCGCCCGCTTCCGCGTGGTGGAGCTGGTCCAGGAGGCGCCCTACCTCAAGGCCCGCGTGGATGCCGTGGAGGACAAGACCTCTTCGGAGAACGTGGAAGTCGAGGCGCTGGGCATCAACCTCAAGAAGCTGGCGCGCGAGGTCATCGAGCTGATGCCCGAGCTGCCCGCCGCCGCCACCGAGCTGGTGGAGAGCATCACCCACCCCGGCCACCTGGCGGATCTGATCGCCGCCAACGTGGACGTGCCCATCGAGGAGAAGCAGGCCGTCCTGGAGACGGTGGACCTCAAGGCGCGGATGAAGCTCGTGCTGGAGCTGCTCAACCGGAAGCGGGAGATCCTCAAGCTCTCCAACAAGATCGACTCCGCCGTGAAGGGCGAGATGTCGAAGACCCAGCGCGAGTACTACCTGCGCCAGCAGCTCAAGGCCATCAAGGAAGAGCTGGGGGAGATGGGCGAGGAGGAAGAGGAGCTCGACGAGCTGCAGGAGCGCCTGAAGAAGGCCGGCCTGCCGCCCGACGTGGAGAAGGTCGCCAACAAGGAGCTCAACCGCCTGAAGACGATTCCGGCGGCGTCCAGCGAGTACACCGTCGCGCGCACCTACCTGGATTGGATCGCCGACCTGCCGTGGGCGAAGATGTCCGAGGACAACCTCGACATCGAGAACGCGCGCCAGCAGCTGGACAAGGATCACTTCGGCATCAAGAAGGTGAAGAAGCGCATCCTGGAGTACCTGGCTGTCCGCAAGCTGAAGAACGACATGCGGGGCCCCATCCTGTGCCTCGTCGGTCCGCCGGGCGTGGGCAAGACGTCGCTGGGCCAGAGCGTGGCCAAGGCCACGGGCCGCAAGTTCGTGCGCCTGTCGCTGGGCGGCGTGCGCGACGAGGCGGAGATCCGCGGCCACCGCCGCACCTACGTGGGCGCCCTCCCCGGCCGCTTCATCCAGAGCATGAAGAAGGCCGGCACGAAGAACCCGGTCATGATGCTGGACGAAATCGACAAGCTCGGCGCCGACTTCCGTGGCGACCCGAGCGCGGCGCTGCTCGAGGTGCTGGATCCGGAGCAGAACAACACGTTCAGCGACCACTACCTCGACGTGCCCTTCGACTTGTCCAAGGTGATGTTCGTCGCCACGGCGAACCAGCTCGACCCCATCCCCGGTCCGCTGCGTGACCGCATGGAGATCATCGAGCTGACGGGCTACACCTTCGAGGAGAAGCAGAGCATCGCCCGCATCCACCTGGTGCCCAAGCAGCTCAAGGAGCACGGGCTGAGCCCGGACCACATCGAAATCACCGACGAGGCGCTGCTCACGCTGACCACCTCGTACACGCGCGAGGCCGGTGTGCGTAACCTGGAGCGCCGCATCGCGGACATCTGCCGCGCGGTGGCGGTGGAGGTGGCCGGCGGGAAGATGGAGAAGCAGACCGTCAACTCGGACCGGGTGAAGGAGATCCTCGGGCCCGAGATGTTCTACTCGGAGGTCGCCGAGCGCACCGAGGTGCCGGGTGTGGCCACGGGCCTGGCCTGGACGGCGGCGGGTGGCGACCTGCTCTTCATCGAAGCGACGAAGATGGCGGGCAAGGGCGGCATGACGCTCACCGGCCAGCTGGGCGACGTGATGAAGGAGAGCGCCACGGCGGCGCTGAGCTACCTGCGCAGCAAGGCGGAGCAGCTCGGCATCAGCCCGAACTTCCTGGAGAAGACGGACCTGCACCTGCACTTCCCGGCGGGCTCCATTCCGAAGGACGGGCCTTCCGCGGGCGTGACCATCCTGACGGCGCTCACCAGCCTCCTGACGGGCATCCGCGTGCGTCACGACACGGCGATGACGGGCGAGGCCACGCTGCGTGGCCTGGTGCTGCCGGTGGGCGGCATCAAGGAGAAGGTGCTGGCGGCGCACCGGGCGGGCATCAAGCGGGTCATCCTGCCCGAGCGGTGCCGCAAGGACCTGATCGACGTGCCGGACCAGGCGCGCAACGAGCTGGAGTTCATCTTCGTCACCCACATGGATGACGTCCTGAAGGCGGCGCTGGAGACGCCTCCCTTCGGCGTGGCGGGCACCCCGGGCGGCGAGCCGGGCAAGGAGGCTCCGCCGCCGAAGCCGGCCGAGTCCTCTCCCGAGGTCCGCGCGTAGCGCACGGCCTCTGGGGCAGTGGGAAGTGACACGGGCAGGTTCCCTTCTGGGAGCCTGCCCGTTGTCTTTGCGGGGCGGGAGAGAGCGGACCGAATGATGACGCCCCTGGCATGGGTCGGTAACTCCTCTCAAGGGAATTCGCGTGGGGCCGTGAACTCTCCCTTCTCACGGGCCTACCAGCAGGCGCAGGCAGCCTTGTGAAGCCTTGGTCATGGCTTCCACCGCCTACAACCGAGATCAACCACCTGAGCGCCCCCCGCTTCGGTGGACAGGTTGACTGTTAGTGGTCCGCATGAAGGGGGTCGTCGGCAAGCCGCCAGGCCCTCCTGCCACATGAGACGAGGTGAGAGATTTCCGCCCGCTCCTGCTGGTGAGGGCGACTGGCTTGTCCTGGCCCGCGTCCGTCTTGGCCTGCTCCACCTCCTGCGTAAGGCGGGTTCAGTCAGGTCCAGGTCTCGCACCGCTTCCGCGACATACTTGCCCTGCTCCAGCACCAGCTTTAGCGCACCGGCCTTGGGAAGCTACGCTCCGACCCCCTCCGTTTCTTCTCTCGCTCCGTAACCGTCCGGTGGACGTCGTGCCGGAGGACTTGATGACGGACGAGGACCGTGTTCGGCGAGCGCCGCGACGAGCGAGCTGTTCAGTGACTGAGCTGGAGGGGCGAATCGGGCGGGTCGGCGGCG
>NZ_JAAIYB010000470.1 GCF_010894475.1 Myxococcus vastator | reverse complement strand
CCCAGAGCGCCCGTGTGCCGAAGCCTCGCATCACGGAGGCCATGCGAACCTCACCCAGACGGGATGGTGGTCGCTCCCCGCGGGACGCCGGTCCACGCCGCGCTCCAGCGGAGCGAGCCCCTGGGCGAAGACGAAGTCGAGCGGGAAGCCGCCAATCACGGAGTCCACCGTGTCCCCCACGCCCTCCGAGGCCCATTGGAAGCCCCGCTCGGAGAACAGCTTCACCATCTGCCTCAGGCTCCCCGGGTCGGAGGTATTGAAGTCGCCGGCGACGACCTGCACCGGCCCCGTGCCTTCGAGTGCGTCGATGATGGTCTCCGCCTGGTCGAGCCGCCCTCCCAGCCCGACGATGGGCGTGGCGTTGTGCACGGAGGCCGTTTGAACCCGCGTCCCGCCGACGTCCAACGTCGCGAGGACCGCGATGCGGCGGCGCTGATGGTACGGGTCGTCATGGGGAAGGTGGACCTTCCGGTCCGCGATGATGGGCCACCGGCTCAACAGCGCGTTGCCGAAGTCGTCGTCGTCCACCTGCACGGAGGCGGGGTAGTAGACGTAGGCCAGCCCCAGCTCACGTGCGATTCGGTCCACGGACGCAGCGTCCATCTCCTGCATCGCGATGACATCCGCCCCCGCGAGCGGAGCTCTTGAGAGCGCGGTGATGGCCTCGGTGACCTGTTCGGAGAAGGCCAGGTTGAACGTCACCACGGTGAGGGAAGCGGGCGCCTCGGTGGAGACGGGGCCAGGCGTCCGATGGTCGCCGCTGTACCGGGGACCGGCCTCATCGGAGTAGTTCTCCGCGAGCGGGCATCCCGTCAGGAACGTAAGCAGGAGAAGCGCCCACGGCGGCGCGATGCGCAGCCGCTGGAGGTCGCCAGGCGCCTCCGCGGCGCGTGCGTCGTTGCATTTCAAGGACCGGTGCATCGCGCACCTGAACGGAGCAGCGCCCCAGAGATTCCATCCACCGCGGCGCCAACACCGCACCGCTTCCTCCAACGGCCGCAGAGCAACGGAGGAAGTGAACGCCTTTGATTGCGCCGCCACCTCAGGGCCCAGGCCTGCCAGGCGGCCGGATGCGGTGCTCGCGCCGCGGCGCTCACGCACCGTCTGGGTGAGCCCAGTCCTCCACTTCGCTCGCGGCGGCTCGGGCGAGCTTCGCCGCGGCCAAGGGGTCCACCCGCGCGGTGACCAGCACACCGATGACGGCGCCCAGCAGCAGCTCCACCCGGCGGGCCACCGTCTTCCGGGGCATGACACCCGCCCGCGCCGCCGCCTCCAGGGCCCGGGTCAGGTGTCCCTGCAAGAGCGCGCGGTAGTCCTCCACCGCGCGATGAGCCTCGGCGTCATGCGGGGCCAGCTCCGTGGCCGTGTTGACCAGCAGGCATCCCCGGCGCGTCAGGGACGGCGGCGCGGTCCCCATCGTCGTCGCGAGCGAATCGAAGTACGCCGTCACCTGCGCCAGGCCCGCCGGGCCCTTGGCGAAGACGGCCAGCCGGGGCGTGATGACCTCCTGGAGGTACAGCGCCACCGCGCGGGAGAACAGCCCCCGCTTGCTCTCGAACGCCTGGTACAGGCTGGAGCGGTTCAACCCCGTGGTGGACTCCAGGTCCGACAGGGACGTGGCCTCGTACCCTCGGGACCAGAACACCCCCAGCGCCTTGCGCACCGCCTCCGTCTCGTCGAACGCACGCGTCCGCGCCACGTCACCCTCCTTGACAATTCTGAACCGACCGTTTCAATATGATTCGAAACTGACTGGTTCAGAATACCGCATCCCGGAGGGGAGTCATCATGTCGCTGCTGGCACAGGTCTTCGCGGTCGTCGCCGCGCTCATCCACGTCCTGTTCTTCGTCATGGAGAGCATCGTCTTCTCGCAGCCGAAGGTGTGGCGGCGCTTCGGGCTGAAGTCACAGGCGGACGCGGACGTGGTGAAGCCGATGGCGCTCAACCAGGGCTTCTACAACCTGTTCCTCGCGGTGGGCGTGCTGGTGGGCGTGGCGCTCGTCCACACCAGCGCGGCCGCGTCCGGCGTGGCGGCCGTGGTGTTCGGCTGTGCATGCATGGCGCTGGCGGCCCTGGTGCTGGTGTCCAGCAACCGCCGCTTCCTCAAGGCCAGCATCGTCCAGGGCGCCCTGCCCCTGCTGGCCATCGCGCTCATCGCGGTTCGCCTGGGGGAATGAGCGGGCGAGGCGCCAGGCTGCCGTTGACGCCCCGCTGTTCCCGTCTACGGCTTGGAGCTGCGCAGGTACCGGTAGAACTCGGACTCGCTGCCCAGGAACAGTGACGTGGAGGCGTCCACGACGTCCGGGTAGGCCTCCAGCGTCCGCATGAACTGGTAGAACTCCGGATCCCTGCCGAAGGCCTCCGCGTAGATTTTCGTCGCCTCGGCGTCCGCCGCGCCGGTGATGTCCTGGGCCTTGCGGTAGGCCGCCGAGCGGATCTCCTTCAAGTCACGCTCACGCTGGCCCCGGACCTCCGCCGCGCGGCCCATGCCCTCCGAACGGGAGCGCTCGGCGATGCGCTTGCGCTCGGAGATCATCCGCTCGAACACCTTCACCTGGACCTCGTCCACGTAGTTGATGCGGCGAATCTGCACGTCGACCAGCTCCACGCCGAACTCCTTGACGATCTCCGCGGCCCGGAGGCGAATCTGGCGGGTGAGCTTGTCCCGTCCCTGGGCGACCTGCTCCAGCGACTCGCCGCCCCGCTCCGTCTCGGCGATGTACTCGTCGTCCTCGAAGGGACGGTTGGTGGAGCGGACCGCTTCAATCAGCGCGAACGACGCGATGGTGTTGCGCGTCTCACCGTCGATGATGTCGTCGAGCCGGGACTGTGCGTTGCGCTCGTCCCGCAGGCGCTGGAAGAAGCGCAGCGGGTCCACGATGCGCCAGCGCCCGAAGGTGTCCACCCAGATGTACTTCTTGTCCTTGGTGGGAATCTGGTTCGGGTCTCCGCGCCAGTCCAACCACCGCTTGTCGAAGCGGTTCACCGTGTCGACGAAGGGCATCTTGAAGTGGAGCCCCGGGTCCACGACGGACGCGCCCTTCGGCTCGCCGAACCGGGTGATGACGGCCTGCTCGTGCTCGCTCAGGGTGTAGGTCGAGGAGAAGCCCACCACGACGACGAGGACGGCCAATACACCGAGGGGAATGACCAGGCGGCTCATCGGCGGACCTCCGTCTGGCTCGCGCTCCCGGACACCGCCGGGTCGTTCGCCTGCATGTTCAACAATGGCGTGAGGCCCTTGACGGACTCATCCAGGACGACCTTCTGTCCGGCGCTCCGGAGCACCTGGCTCACCGTCTCCAGGTACATGCGGCGGCGGGTGACGTCCGGGGCCTTGCGGTACTCCTCGTAGACGCGCGCGAAGCGGTCCGCCTCACCCTTGGCGCGGTTCACACGCTCAATGGCGTAGCCCTCGGCGCCGCGCAGCGCCTCCTCGGCCTCGCCCTTCGCGCGGGGAATGACGCGGTTCAGCTCGGCATAGGCCTCGTTGATGACGCGCTCCTTCTCCTGGATGGCCTGGTTCACCTCGTTGAAGGACGGCTTCACCGGGTCGGGCGGGTTCACGTCCTGGAGGACCACCTGCTGGATGTCCACGCCCGTCTCGTAGCGGTCCGCCAGGTCCTGCAGCAGCAGCTTGGACTGGGTGGCCACCGCCTGGCGGCCCGTGGTGAGGACCTCGTTCACCGAGTGGTCTCCCACGACGGCCCGCATCGAGGCCTCGGAGATGTCCCGGAGCATGCTCTCCACGTTCTTCACCTTGAAGAGGTACTGGTACGGGTCCTTGATCTTGTACTGGACGATCCACTCCACCACCGCGACGTTGAGGTCACCGGTGAGCATGAGCGACTCGCGCTTCATGTCCGAGGTCTCCGCCGCATAGGAGGAGCCCGCGCGCGTGCGGGAGGACTCCGTGCGGAAGCCGAACTCCGCCTTGAGCTGACGCTGCACCGGGACTTTCACGATGCGGTCCACCCAGAAGGGCATCCGGAAATGGGGGCCCGGCTCCACCGTGCCCACGAAGCGCCCCAGCCGGAGGATGACGCCCACTTCGTCCGGCTCCACCTGGGCGTAGCTGGTCATCAACCCCACCAGCAGGAACAGGCCGAGCACAATGAACAGGAGGCGGCGCCCCATCCCAGGCCCCAGCTGCCGCTGGAGCTCACGTAGGACTTCTGACGGATCCCGCCCACGTGGGTCGGAGTTCATGACGCGAGGTTCCCATGCCATCTGTCCGTCTTCCCCCGTCCAGGCTGCTTCATGCAAGGGGAACCACGCGAATTCCAGCCAGCCGGGTACCATGCTTGGCGCTCACGCCCTCGACCCGGCGGGCGAAACGACATGATGACCGACACGGCAACGAAGACGTTGGAAGCGGACGGGCAGACGCTCGCCTATCGCGATGTGGGCACCGGAGAACCGGTGGTCCTCGTCCACAGCGGCGGCTTCTCCGGCCGCCAGTGGCGGAAGCTGGGCGACACGCTGGCCACCACCCACAGGACTGTCATTCCGGACCTGTTGGGCTACGGCGGCTCCAGCGAGTGGCCCGCGGGAACACCCTTCCACTTCCGCCAGGACCTGGCGGCGCTGGAGGCCCTGGCGGCGCGACTGGAGCAGCCGGCGCACTTCGTTGGCCACTCGTATGGCGGCTTCCTCGCGATGCAGCTCGCGCTGTCACGCCCTCAAGCGGTGAAATCGCTGGCCGTCTTCGAGCCCGTGGCGTTCGGCGTGCTCGAAGCGAGTGACTGGGAAGGTTCGCCCGACCTGCCGTCCACCTTCGAAGGCACCGGCGAGGCCTGGCTGTCCGCGTTCGTGTCGGGATGGAACGGGCCCGGCGCGTGGGACGCGCTCAACGCGGAGACGCAGCAGTCCTTCCGCAAGGTGGGCTGGAAGGTCTACCAGGAGGTCGCCTCCCTGGCGTCGGACAAGACGACGCGCGAGACGTACGCGACGATTGCCGTCCCCACGCTCCTGCTTGGCGGCGAGCGCACGCCCACCTTCGAACGGCGGGTGCTCGACTCGCTGGCCCGGGTGCTGCCTCGCGCGGAGCTGCAAGTGTTCCCGGGCGTGGGCCACATGGGGCCCATCACGCATGCCCGGGAGGTGAACGCCGCCATCCTGCGCCACCTCCAGGCCTGGAGCGGACGCGCGTGAAGCGCCGCCCGCGTGCCCGGAACACCCGGGCACGCAGGGGCACAACCTGGCTCAGCTCGGCTTGGCTCGCACGGACTGGAAGGCCCGCGTGGCGCCCGTCACGAGCAGCACGATGAGGCCACCCGCGATGATGCCGGCCACCGCGTTCATCAGCGACGGAAGGAGCGCGCCGAGCAGCCCGCCAACGCCCGGCACCGCCGCGGCCGCGGCGCTCGCGTGCTCGATGAAGTGATGCAGGGGCGCGATGCCGTGCGTGAGGATGCCGCCGCCCACCATGAACATGGCGGCCGTTCCCACGATGGCGAGCCCCTTCATCAAGTACGGCGCGGTCGCCAGGATGCCCCGACCCAGGCTTTGCTTGAACCCGCCCTCCGTCTTCATCAGGTAGAGGCCCGCGTCGTCGAGCTTCACGATGCCCGCGACCAGACCGTAGACGCCCACCGTCATGAGCAGGGCGATGCCGGACAGCACGGCGACCTGCATTCCAAAGGACGCGGCGGTGAGCGTCCCGAGCGAAATGACGACGATTTCGGCGGACAGGATGAAGTCGGTGCGGATGGCGCCCTTGATCTTGTCCTTCTCCATGGCGACCAGGTCCACCGCCGGGTCCGCCACCGCCTTGACGCGCTCCTGCTGCTCCGCCGCCTGCTCCTCCTTGCCGTGCAGGAACTTGTGGGCCACCTTCTCGAAGCCCTCGAAGCACAGGAAGGCGCCGCCCAGCATCAGCAGCGGGGTGATGGCCCAGGGCACCAGCGCGCTGATGGCCAGGGCCGCGGGGACCAGAATCGCCTTGTTGACCATCGAGCCCTTGGCGACGGCCCAGACGACGGGCAGCTCGCGGTCGGCCCTGACGCCGGAGACCTGCTGGGCGTTGAGCGCGAGGTCATCCCCGAGCACGCCCGCCGTCTTCCGGGTCGCGACCTTCGTCATCACCGCGATGTCATCCAGCAGGCTGGCGATGTCATCAATCAGGGTCAGCAGGCTGCTTCCGGCCACGAGATTCGTCCTGGTGTAGAGGGCACGGGGACGTCGGAAAGACGCCCCGAACCTTGGATATAGCCTGGATTAAGCGCGGCCACGCGGCTTCGATAGCCGCGTCCCCCCGCTTGTCCCCCACCC
>NZ_JAAIYB010000046.1 GCF_010894475.1 Myxococcus vastator | reverse complement strand
GCGCTGGCGCGGTTCATGGAGACGGGTGGGGCGCTCGACGAGCACCTCGCCGATCAGATCCTCCTGCCCGCCGCGCTGCTGGCCGCCGGGCGCCTGGGGCCGGCGTCACCGGGCACCACGCGCTTCACGGCGGCGCGAATCACCGACCACCTCACCACCCACGCCCGCGTCGTGGAGCGCTTCCTTCCCGTGCGCGTCACGGTGGATGCGGGAGGTTCGGTGGAGGTCCAGCCCGCCTGACGTCCGGGCCGGAGGAGGCTCAGGCGGCTTCGTCGTCGCCGCGGTGGGAGCCGAAGGTGTTCTGCCCGGCGATGGTCCTGGACGTGTTCCGGTAGGCGCGGAGGCCGAAGGGCACGGCGACCACGAACACGAGCCCCGCGAGGCCCACGGCCATCCACGGAATCGGCTTCTGCTTGAGCTGGACGTCCTTGCCGTAGGAGTTGAGGTTGTTGCCCATGGCGCGCTGCTTGGCCGCCTCACGCTCCTCGGCGGTCATCTCGCGAGGGGCCTGGAACTCCTGGACCTGCTTGCGAGGTTGGGCCAGCGCGGCACCACCCGAGCTGAGCGCGAGGACGAGGAGCATCCGGGGAACGAGGTATCGCATATGGCGGGAGAGGCTATCACGACCCAACGGAAGGACTGAACAGGGCTTGCACCCCGAGTGAGCGTCCATTACGGGCCGGGGACCCACATTTCCATTCCGGACGCCATGCTGCGCCTGCCCTTCATCGTCCTCGCCAACCTGTATCTCCTCCTGGTCTCCCTGCTGGGCGCCCCCTTCCGGATGATGGCCGCCAGCCACCGGCCCGCCTACGTCCGCTTCCGGCTGACGGGGGATCCGCCGTACCGCGAGCGGCGCCGCCGCCGGTTGCAGCTGGGGGGAAGCCGCCCCGAGCCGTCGGATGTCACGTCCGTGGAGCGCCTGCGCGAGTCGTTGGAGCTCCTGGCGAAGGACGGCCGGGTGAAGGGCATCCTCCTGGAGGTGGAGGACCTGGCCGTGCCCGCGGCGAAGCGGGATGCGCTGGTGGCCGTGCTGACGGCCTTCCGGGCCCAGGGGAAGCGGGTGGTGGGCTGGGCGGTCCACGTGGACAACGAGGGATATGCCCTCCTGTGCGCGGCGGACGAGGTGCTGCTCCCCCCCATGGGCCGCGTGGAGCTGGTGGGCTACGCCGCCGAGGCCACCGCCCTGGGCGAGGGCCTGTCGCGCGTGGGCATCCGGCCGCAGTTCGTCCGGCGCGGGGATTACAAGACGGCGCCGGAGCTCTTCACTCGGCCCGCCGTTTCGGACATCCAGACGCGGACGGTGGAGTCGTTCCTGGATGAGCGCTACGCGGACCTGGTGGACGTGGTGGCCCGGGGGCGGCGGAAGACGCCGGAGGAGGTCCGGGCGCTGATTGACCAGGGGCCCTTCAGTGCTCGCCGGGCGCTGGACGCGGGGCTGGCGGACGCGCTGGTGAGCGAGGCGAACCTCCCCTCGCACCTGGGGCTGGTGAAGCCGGGGGACGGCGAGGAGGAGACGGAGCTGGAGCCGATGGCGACGTACCTGTCCACGGTTCCCTTCCCACCGGTGCGGTGGAAGCGGCTGCGGCGGAACCCGCGCGTCGCGGTGGTGCCCGTGTCGGGAATCATCATCCCGGGCAAGGGTGGCAGCGGGAAGATGGCGAACGCGGAGACGGTGGTGAAGGCGCTGCGCGCGGCGGGGCGGGACAAGCGCTCCAAGGCGGTGGTCGTCTACATCAGCAGTCCGGGCGGGACGCCGATGGCGTCGGAGCAGATGCTGGAGGCGGTGCAGCGGGTGGCGCGGAAGAAGCCCGTCATCGCGTACATGGACCGGGTGTGCGCCAGCGCGGGGTACATGGTGGCGGTGGGCGCGAAGGAGATCTGGTCCGCGCCGCACGCCATGGTGGGCTCGATTGGCGTCTTCGCTGGCAAGTTCGACGTGTCCGGGCTGATGGAGAAGCTCGGGGTGCACAAGACGGTGCTCGTCCGAGGGCGGAACGCGGCCATGCTCTCGTTCTCGCGGGGCTTCACGCCGCAAGAGGAGGCCACGCTGGAGGCCGAGGTGGAGGAGATGTACCAGGCGTTCCTCGACATCGTCGCGAAGGGGCGGGGGCGGACGAAGGAGGAGATTCACCAGTTGGCGGAGGGCCGCGTGTACTCGGGCGTGCGCGGGAAGGCCGTGGGGCTGGTGGATCAGGTCGCGGGCTTCGAGGAGGCCTGTCGCCACGCGTTGTCGCTGGCGAAGGTGCCGGCGGCGGAGCGGTTCGAGATCATGACCTATGGCGCGCCCAAGCAGCGGGTGAACGTGTTGAAGCTGTTGATGGGGGCGTCCCAGGCACAGACGTATGCGCTGTGCCCCACGGCGTTGAGCCTGAATGGGCTGAGTGGCACGGAGGCGTTTGAAGACAGCGCGCGCTTCGGGGTGGCAGACGTGGTGGGTAGAGTGTTGCCTGATGACCAGTGGCCATTCGGGGGCTGACGGGCGCGAGCGGTAGACTGGAGGGATGCTGACGGCACTCGCGTTGCTGACCGCATCCTGTCTGGCCCAGGCGGAGACGAAGCTGCCGTTCGTCACGAGCCTGCACTTCGAGAATGACGTGCTCGCCAAGAGCGACCGGCTCTACACGAACGGCGTCCGCATCGAGCACTTCGGGGAGTACGACGGGTGCCGCTCCATCGCGCGGACGCTGCGGCTGCCGGACGGCGTGCAGCACCGGTACCTGTGTGGCGGAACGCTGGCGCAGAACATGTACACGCCCAGCCGGATTGTTCCTTCGCCGGAGCAGGAGGTGTTCCCGGACCCGAACGACCGGCCCTACGGGGGCTGGCTGCACGGCGGCATCCTCTTCCAGCACCTCTATGCGGGGAGGGCGCCCGCGGACTCGTCGAGGCTGACGCTCCAGGCCACGGTGGGCGTCACGGGCCCGGCGTCCGGGGCGGCGCAGACGCAGCGGGGGCTGCACCGGGCGCTGAATGGCCTCTTCGGGCACACGGTGGCGCGGATTCCGGTGGGTTGGGAGAAGCAGCTCCCGACGGAACCGGCGTTCCACTTCTCCGCGCTCCGTGAGCAGCCGCTGCTCTGGAGCCCCGTGGTGGACGTGACGTGGTCCGCCGGGGCGATGCTGGGCACGGTGTTCGTGAACGCGAGCCTGGGAGGGACGGTCCGTGTGGGCTATCTGGCCCGGCCGTATGGCCTGGCGCCCATCATGCCGTCCGTGGTCAAGGCGCTGGAGGCGCAGCGGGCGCCGGGGGAGGACGCCGCGGAGCTGATGGCCATCCGGGACGAGCGCGCCTGGGAGGCCTACCTGTACGCCCGAGGACAGGTGAGGGTGGTGGCGAGGAACCTGTTCCTGGATGGCACGCTCTTCCGGCCGAGCCTCAGCGTCCGGAAGGCGCCCATCGTCGGGGACAGCGAGTTCGGCGCCGCCTTCCGAACGGGCGGCTTCCAGCTCGGCCTGGGCATGGTGTTCCGCTCCCAGGAGCTGGCCGATCCGCCCAACCCGCTCCTGTCTGGCCACCGGTTCACCCAGCTTCAGCTTTCGTATCTGCACTGAAGTCTGGGTGGTGAGTGACTCACACGTTGAGTCCGGCCCAAGTACCATCAAACAATCGGCTGTACCTCCTCGTCAGGGACGGCGCGCTTCGCCTTCCTTGGGCGCCGTCAGAGAGGAGGTCCCCAACGCCTCGGGGTTCACCCCCGCCAGAACATCTTCCTTGATCTCTACCTTCGTTTTATCTCGCAATGACTGGACGAGCGTGTCGAGTGCCTTGGCCCGGCGCTCCGAATCCAGTCGCTGAACGATACGCCCCTTCACCTGGTCGAACTTCTGCTCGCTCCCCACCTGACGGGCTTGCAGCATGAGCAGGTGAATGCCGACATCCGTCTCGATAGGCGACGAAAGCTGCCCGACGGCTTTGAGCGTGAATGCGGCATCCGCGAGGGTATCGCCTCCGGTGGCGCTCAATTCGTCTCGCGTGCGGAACCCGAGGTCGCCACCCTGCGCCTGGGTGGTGGTGTCCTGGGAATGCGTCCGGACAGCCGCATCGAAGGATAGCTGTACGCTCCCCCCGCGCTGTATCTCTGCGGAAAGCCGTGTTGCCTGTGCAAGTGCCTTCGCCCGCTCTGGACTGCCCCGAGGGGCTTTCAGGAGCAATTGACTGACTCGGACCCGTGCTGGCTTGACGAACTCAGCAAGGTTCGCCTCGTAGTAGGCGCGAGCTCTCTCCTCGCCCACAGTCGCATCTTCGCTAGACTCGGTGTGCGCCTTGACCAGTCGCTGAACCATGACTTTTTCGAGCATGGCAAGGACTTCGGGATCTGAATCCAGGCCACGTCGCCTGGCTTCTTGGACTAGCAATTCAAACCGAACAAGGTTGTCCAGGAATTCTTTCTTCTTTTCTTGAGAGGCATAACGGGTGCGGACGAAGGACGGCTGCTCGGCAAGCTTCGCTTCGAATTCTTGCTGCGTGATGTTTCCGTCGCCGACAACTGCAACGACAGGTCCTTCGCTTTTTTGAGGGCTTGCTGGCTTTCCTCGCTCACACCCACTCGCACCCAGCGTCAAAGATACGGCCAGCGAGGCCGTTCCTACCCACCGAAACTGCCTGACCATCGAGCACTCCACCCTGAAGACTGCACCCAGCGGACTTTCGTCCGAATCCGGTGCAATTGAATGTCATCTATCCGCTGCCGGACAACTGCCTTGCGGTCTTTCTCACGTATAGAGTAGATCGGCAGTCGGACGGAATAGCGGGTACGAAAGCACGATGAAACGCCAGCAGGCGCTGTGGAAGTGGATCTGTCTCTTCAGCCTGCTTGGCGCACCGGCGTGCGAGCGGTCCGTGCCGGCTCCAGCCGGGCCAGCGGCGAACGTCGTCGCTCGCTTCAAGGGCGGTACGGTCACCCGAGAAGAGCTTCTTCGCGAAAGTCAACGGCTACCGCCCAACCTGCGGGCGCGCTTCGAGCAGGGAACGGGGCGCGAAGAGTTCATCCGCGCGATGGTCGACAAGCGACTGCTGGCGCTCGAAGCCGAGCGGCGCGGGTTGACCCAGGATTCGGAAATCCGCCGCCAGGTTCGCGAATTGGAAGAGCGGCTGACCATCCAGGCGATGTTGGCTCAGGAGGAGAAGACCGTTGGTGCGCCCTCGGACGCGGAGGCTCGGGCGCACTATCAGGCGAACCTCGAGCGTTTCGCGCAGCCGGAGCGCCTTCGGATGGCCCGAATCCTGGTGTCGGTCTCTCCGGGCAGTCCTCGTGCGGCACGGACGGAGGCCCGGCAACGTGCGGACGCCTTGCGCCGGCGCATCATCGCGGGGGAGCCCGTTGCGAAGGTCGCGGCGGCAGGCGAGGGGCCGGAGCGGACGCGTGGTGGGGAACTGGGGCTGCTTTCTCGCGGAGAGTTCGGTAGCGCGGCCTTGGAAAAGGCGGCATGGGCGCTGACTCGGCAAGGCGAAGCGACGCCCGTGATCGACGATTCGGCTGGGGCTGTCATCCTGGTCCTCCTGGAACGTCAGGCCCCGCGTGTGCCGCCCTTTGAAGAAGTTCGTGAGGCAGTGCTGGGGCAGATGGCACCCATGGCCCAGCGGCGTGTCTTTGAGCAGGTGTTGGCGCGGTTGCGTGCGGAGGCCTCGGTCGAGCTGCCAGTGCAAGGCGCTTCGGCTTCAGCGTCAGCGGGCGCCGATACGGTGTCCCAGCACTGACGTATTCGGGATGGTGGTCGTGGGCTCGTGGCAGCGACGCGCCGCGGGTGGGCTTCGTCGGATTAGAGGGGGAGCTGTGTTCCTGGATGACCTGAAGCGGGGACTGGCGCTGTTCGCGCTCGTGGCCGGACTCGTAGTCACGGGGACCGCTCACGCGCAAGCGCGCGTGGCAACAGTCTTTCCGTTGACGCCGCTGAGGCCTGGCGTGAGTGCCGTCGACCTGGGCATGTCGGTCGAAGGGGACGTTCGCCAGCTCCGGGTCGCGGTGAAAGCCACGTCCGCATCGGCGGGGACTTTGGTGGATGTCCGCGACGTGGTGGTCAACCAAGACCTCGCAGGCGCAGTGCCATTCCATGTGCGGGTGCCCCTTCGCGGCGCGCTTCCCGCCGACGCCGTGGTGGAGATCAAAGCAGCTCCCGCGACGGGGGGAACGGGCACTCCTCTCGCGGCCCGGTATGACTTGACCCATGAGCCCCCGGTGCTGCCCACGGGCGCTGTGCGCGTCAATGCGAGCCAGGACCTGACGCATCTCGTGGTGACTGTGGGGGCACAAGGTCCTGTGTCCCATGCCGAGTTGACGCTCGTGGGGGCCTCGGTGGAGGCGCTGCGGCGGGTGCACGGAAGTCTCAGCGATGCGGAATCCGTGGCCTTCGCCAGCGTGCGCCGGTTGACGGCGCGACCGCGAGAGCAGGCCTCCAGTCAGGTCGACTTCATCGTTCCGCTGCTCGATGGGGTCCAGGTCCCCGCGGATGGTGTGGTGGTGGTCGACGTCGCGGTCCATGACCCGTATGGGCGCGTGGTGAACACGTCGGCCGTGGAGTTCACCAGCGGGCGCGCGTTCGATCCGCTCGTGGATCTCTCGCTGAGCCCTTCACCCCTGCTGCTCTCGGGGGGGTATGGCTCCTCGGCGCCCGTGCAGGTGACAGGACAGTTCGCGCTCGCGGGCGACGTCAACCTGAGTGGCTCATTGCAGGGGGTCCAATACGAATCGTCGGACACCTCCGTCTTCGTCGTCTCGGCGGAAGGCGTGGTCCAGGCGCGGAATGATGGAACGGCCGTGCTCACCGCGACCTTCGCGGGCGTGAGTGAGGAGGCCGAGGTCGTCGTTGATTCGGACGCGGACCTCGTCGGCGTGCAGGTGCTCCCGCTGCAACCCGTGGTGGAGCGTGTCGGAGGGACTCTCGCGCTGCGTCTGGAGGGCGTTCTGTCGGATGCGACCTTGCCCGGCGGCGAGCGGCGTGTGGACCTCACGTCAGGAGGCGCGGGCACCACCTGGTCGTCCGACGCTCCCGACGTGGCGGCCGTCGGAGGGGACGGAAGGGTGACCGGCCTGCGGCCCGGTGTTGCGCGCGTCCGCGCGGTCCATGACGCCTTCAACGCATACATCGATGTCACGGTGAGCGACGGCGTCCCCACGATTCGAGTAGCGGCTCCGTCCACGGTGACAGCGGGTACGTCCTTTGATTTCCACGCGACCGCGACGGACGACCTCGCGGTGTCATACGTTGAATTCCTCATCAACGGTGTACCCGCGGGCCGCGACATGGAAGCGCCCTATTCAACGCGGATCCAAGCGCCTCCTTACGGCGGCGCGACGCTCACGCTGTCCGCGGCGGTCGTCGATAGCGGCGGCCAGCGCACCGCGGCGACAGCAGTCAAGGTGCGGGTCGCGGGTGTTCCCGCGCCCAGCACCCAGCCGGTGGTCATCGAGTTGCCCGCCCCCGGAGCGCTGCTCGTCCAGGGACTGCCCCAGGTGCTCCGCGTCACGAGCGGCGCCTGGATGGGTGGGGGACTCTCGACCGAGGACTTCCAGGTCGTGCGGTACTACGTCGACGATGTCTTCGCGGGCTCTGTTGACCTGCCTCGCGTCGAGGTCCGAAATCATCCCACGACGGGAGAGGTCATCCTGGTGCCCCTCTGGGAGCTCAGCTTCACGCCTCGCCGTGACACCGCGGGGTCCAGCCTGGCGCTTCGGATGGAAGCCCTGGACCGGGGCGGCGCGCTGGTCCGGTCCGACACGCTGCTGGTCCGGGTGGTCGCGGATGCGCCGCCGTTGGTGACCGTGGAGCAGCCCCGGAGCGCCACCGCGGACGCGGTGGCTGGGACGCCTTTTCGGGTCAGCGGCAGCGTCAGTGACGATGCGCTGGCCTTTGGCACGCAGGTGTCGCTGCGCGTTGATGGCACCACCGTCGATGCCGTTCGAGTCGCGCGGGGAGGCCTGGGCGGCACCGCCGCCGGGAGCGAGCGCTTCAACCTGTCGTGGACGCCTGGCACCGCGGATGTGGGCCGGCTCCGTCGGCTCGAACTGACGGCGACAGACAGCGCGGGACAGCAGGTGTCGCGGCTGTTCAACGTCACGGCCAAGGCCAATGCTTCCCCGCAGGTCTCCATCTTGTCGCCAGCCGAGTCCGCCGTCCTGGTGGGTGGAAGCCGGGTCCGCCTGGCCGCGCTCGTAGCGGATGACACCTCCGACCCAGTCGAGGTCCGGTGGTCGGTGGGGAACGTGGCGGTCGGCATCTCCACCAATGCTCCCTACGAGGCTGCCTACACCCTGCCTTCGGTGACGACCTCGACCGGACTGACCGTTGCCGCTGAGGCGCGTGACGCTGCGGGAAACACGACCCGGACCCAGGTGAATATCTCCGCTGTCCCGGACACGCAGCCTCCAGCGGTGTCCTTTGTCGTCCCGAAGGACGAAGTTTCGGTCCCCAGGACGCAAGACCTCCTCCTCACGGTGGCGGGACTCGACGATGTCTCCGTCTCGAAGGTGGAGATCCTCCTGGACGGCGGAGTCATCTTCACGGACACCGCGCCCGGAACGAATGGAGGGGTACGAGGTTCTTTCGTCACCCACACCATCCTCACCGCGGCGCAGTTGCAGGCAGCGCCCACGCACGTCCTGAGCGCCAAGGCTTATGACGCCTCGAACAACGTGGGCGTGTCTCCCTCAATCACCATCCACACAAAGGCGGATGCGGCGCCTGAGGTGTCGTTCGCACAGTCGACCCCATCCGAGGCCACGGTGGGCTCCCTCATCCATGTCGAAGTGCTCGCCACGGACGACGTGGGCGTGAATTCGGTGGAGCTGTTCTTGGACGGCGAGTCGAAGGGGACGGACACCGTTGCGCCCTTCCGTTTCTCCTTCGAGGTCACGGGCGCTCCGCGCACGGTGACGTTGGAGGCCAGGGCGTCGGACCGGTTCGAAGTGGCGACGGCGTCACGCCCGCTCGTCGTCGTGCCGGACAGCCGCAAGCCGATGGTGACGTTCCGAAAGCCGCTGCCAGGAGCACCCATCTTCGCGGGGCGGACACTGTCCGTGGAGGTCGCCGCCGCTGACGATGTGAAGGTCGAGCACGTGGAGTTGTTCGCGCCCCACAGCCTTGGCGTGGTGACGCAGCGGGACAAGGATGGCCTGTACGAGGTGTTTCATTGGACCGTTCCTGCCGGTGCGAACCTGGCAGGGGAGAAGCTGAGCCTTCGTGCGGTGGCCACGGACTCCTCGGGCCACACGGCTGAACGGGAGCTCGAGGTCTCGGTCGTGGAGGACCAGCCCCCTGTGGTGACGGTGACCTCGCCCGCTGCGGGAACCTCCTACAAGGAAGGTGAGGACGTTCGCATCGCCGCGACCGTAGGTGATGACGACGGTATCGTGGCGATGGTGGGGCTCTCCGGGGGGCAACGTCAGGGCGACCTCCCCGAAACAGGCTCACAGCTGCCGCTCACTGCCCAGCAGTTCTTTACCGTCTGGGCCCCCATCGTCAGCAGCGGAGCGCCGCCAACCGTGGGGGTGGAGGCGAGGGACACCTCGGGACAGACGCAGAAGGCCGAGGTGCACCTCACGGTGCGGCCCGACACCGAATCACCAACAGCCGACCTGCTTGCGCCCGCGCCACCCGCCACAGGTGACCGGCTGACGGTTCGGCTGAATGGTGCGCTCGGGATGCGCGTTGCGGTCGAGGACGACGTCCGTGTGGCGCGAGTCGAGACCGAACTCGTCGCGCAAGACGGGACGCTGGTGCCGCTTCCCAGCGGCGCGGCCACGCTCACTGCCAAGGATGCGCGCTACGAGGAGACTCGCGTTCCCAATCCGATTGCGCCGGGAGAAATCCTGGTCAACCGGCGCTTCCTCGCGAGCTTCGAGGGCACGCTCAAGCTCCAGGGTGTCAGCCAGGGACTCTATACTCTCAGGGCGCGGGCCTTCGACCCGGCGGGCAACGCCACCCCTACGTCGGAGCTGGCGCTTGAAATCGTCGAGGCCCAGGACAGCGAAGCTCCCCGGGTGACGCTGAAGTTCCAGGGCACTCCATCGGACACGTCCTGTGTGGCTGGGGCTCAAATCAAGCTCTACGCCGACGTGACGGATGATGGCGCGGTCCAGTCCTTCTCCGCGCACGCGGATGGAATACCGCTGACCGTGGACGCCTTCGTGCCGTCGACGCGCGTCACGCGGACCTGGGACCTGACCCTGCCCGAGCTGGGTTCGTTTGGATCCCGGAGCTACACCGCCAAGGCGGAAGCAACGGACACGGCGGGCCGCACCACCCATGCGAGCGTGAGCTGCGAGCTGGTCACGGATGCCCCAGCGGTGGTGCGTTGGGTGCAACCCTCGAGCGGTGGTGGGCTCGTCGAGGAAGCGAAGCAGACCCTCCAGGTGGAGGTTGAAGAGGATACGGGTATCGACGCGGCCTGGCTGCTGGCCACCACTCGCGAGCCCGTGAGCGTTTCGGAGGACGGGCGCTTCTTGCTGCCCACACCCGGAGCCAGTGGGAACATGCACGGCGCCAAGGTCCGGTTGGAGTTCGGCCAGAACCAGGTCTTCGCGGTCGAGGCCGGACCCACCGCGCTGGAGGTCGAATCCCCCACGACGGGCGTCGTGAGCGGGGATCCCCAGCACCTCGTCCTCCGTGCCGATCCAACCGCGGCGGCGGGCCTCCGCGCCGTGGTTCGCTATGTGTTCACGGTGGCCCCCGGCATGGAGCAAAGCCCCTTCGTCCAGGACTTCCTGTCCAGGCACCCGGGCGGGCTGCGGCAGGTGGATTTGAGTGAGGCCTCCCATCAAGTCGACCTGACGTTCCCCGCGGAAGTGCGCGTCGAGGACGTCCAGGTGTCGTTCCTGCCGGAGACGGGGACGGAAGCCGCGTCCGCGATTTCGACTTTAGGGATTCGATACGAGGGCTCCTTCGCACAGGTCCGGGCCTACGCCTCCGGCGAGCGGCTGACGGTGCAGCCCTTCGCAATGACCGTCCAGCCCGGCAAGCGGACCCCCGCGCAGACCGACTTCCGACTACAGGCTGGCTGGCATCCGAGCCCCGTGCGCCTCAGCGTGGTGGCGCGTGATCGCGCTGGCGCGGTGACCGTGGCAGGGCAGGAGGTCACGGCCCTGACCGATACGAAGGGGCCACAGGTCCAGATCACCGCCCCGACAGCCAACACCTCGCTCGTGGCGGGAGTGCCCTTCACGGTCCAGGTGCGAGCCACGGATGAGGTGGACGTCCGCCGGATCGAACTGCTGGTGGATGGGGTCCGAAGAGGACTCCTCGAAGGCCGGGGCCTGCGCGATGCGAACTTCCCCATCAGCATTCCGGCGCCCACGGAGGGTGCGCCAATCCAGTTGATGGCTATTGCCGAGGATCTCGCCGGCAATGCTTCCGTGTCGCAGCCGCTCTATCTCGAAGTTCATCGAGACAGCAGCCCGGAGGTCTCGTTGTCCCAGCTGCGGTATGACCTGACCGACGGGCGACAGCAGGTCATCTCCGAGACGGAACTTCGAAGCGGGTATGTCCGGCTGCTTCAGGGTGTGCCCCATAGGATTCAGATCAGCGCCGAGGACGACGTCTCCTTGGCGAGCGTCGTCGTGACACACGCTGGGGGCACGCTCCTGTCGGAGTCGCTGTCCGTGGGGACGCGTACCTTCTCTGACTCTGTCACCTTCACGTCGCCTGTCATGGCCGACGGGGCGCCCTCGCTCTTCCAGGTGACCGCTACGGACTCCCTTGGCGCGCAGACGACCCACCGTGTGGTGATTGAGTGGAAGCGTCCGGAGTCGCCCTCGTTGGCCATTGCTACGCCTGCCCCCGGCGCAACGCTCACGGAAGGCAGCGTCTCCCTGGTGCTCTCCACCGTGGCCGCCGATGACACGGGCGTGGCCCGGGTCGAATATTTCGTCAATGGGCAGTCGGCGCTGACCGTCTCCCAAAGCGAGTCGAAGGCCATCAGCGCGGCGTCGCCGGATGGCTCGGAAGGAAGTCTGCCTCAGGCGTACGACCCGGCGCTCCGGGCTGCCATCACCTACCTGCCAATGTCCTTCCAGCAGGACCTGTCGAAGGTCAAGGAGTTCCGGGGCAACATCCGGCTTCCTCCTGGATTCGTGGCGTTGGATCCCAGCCGCCCGGACACTGAAATCACCGTGCGTGCCGTGGCCACGGACTTCGAAGGCCATGACACGCTACGGGAACACGTCGTCCGCGTGGTAGCGGATGTGGTGGCGCCCCAGGCCATCGTCCTCCGGCCTTCGTTGGGCGCGGATCTGGTTGAAGGGAGCGCGGTCGTCGTCGAGGCCGTTGGCATCGACAACGTCTTTGTCGAGGAGCTCGAGATCCTCGTCGGGCCTACGTTGAACCAGCTCCACGTCATTCGGAGCGCGGGCGGCTTCTCCACGGACTCCGCCGGTGAAATGGAGGGCTATTCGTATTCGAGCCCCGTGGTGCGCGCGGAGTTCACTGTTCCTCGGCTGAGTGAACTGGGTGCGGGAGATTCCGCGCCTTACCTCATCGCCGTCCGCGTACGTGACTCCGCGGGCAACTCCAATGAAGACGCCTTGGCGCTTCAGTTGGTGGACGTGGTTCGGGACCGCGAGCCCGCGGTGTCGCTGCTCTCTCCAGTGGATGGCAGTCCTGTCGTGGAGCACAGCGCGGTGACCGTCACGGTATCGGCGGAAGACGACGTCGCGGTGACGAGCGTCCAGTTGCGGGTCAACGGCGTGATGATGGGGCAGGTGCTTCGGGCTCCGCCCTTCGTGTTCCGGGTCGAAGTTCCCGAAGGCGGGGACGCCCTTGAGCTGCAAGCGGTGGCGCGGGACTCGTTCAATCACGAAGTCCGCAGCCAGGTGGTTCGGCTGCCTGTCGTGGACGACCGGGCTCCCACCGTTGCGATCGCCGAGCCACGGGAAGGTGTCACGCTGACGGAAGGCAGGGACTTTGCCTTCGTGGTGGCCGCCCAGGACGATGTGGGCATCGCCTCGGTCGAAGCCACGGTGGAGGGCGGGATCGGAGGCACGCTGCGCTTCGCCAGCACGACCGCGCCGCACCGCTTCCGCGTCCCCCTGCCTTATGGCTCGGTGGGGCGCACGCTGACGCTGAGGGCCACCGCCCGGGACACGACGGGCAAGGAGGCCCTGGCCCCGGCGGTGCAGGTCGCGGTCCAGGCCGACACGTCGCCGCCGGAGGTGTCCTTCCGGACGCCCGCCAACCAGTCGGAAATCACGGCTGGGCAGGTGCTTCGCGTCGAGGTGGACGCGGACGACAACGTCGGCGTCGTTCGCGTGGACTTCGCGCTCAACGGGGACTTCCACGCCACCATGCCCGCGCCGCCCTACGCCTTCTCGTATCGCGTGCCTCCAGACCAGGCGGGACAGGCCGTGGCCATCAACGCAACGGCCACGGATACGTCCGGCAACGTGTCGTCCGCCTCGGTGTCGGTGGGCGTGGTGCAAGACGAGCTTCCAGAGGTTGAGCTCAGGCCCCTTGCCCAGATGGTGGCCGGCCGTCCCTCCGCCCTGGTGGCGGAGGCGTCGGATGACGTCGCGGTCGCCAGCGTGAGCTTCTTCGTCACGCGTCCGGGGGAGGCCGAGGTCGAAGTGGGGCGGCGCAATCAGTTGCCCTTTGAGTTCATCTACACGCCCGAACGACTGGTTGGGAGTGAGCCCCTTCCGACCCTGGTGTTCCGCGCCCGCGCGGTCGACGTCGCGGGCCAGGAGCGGTGGAGCAACCCGGTTTCCGCTTCGGTCCAGAGAGATCAGCCGCCCACGGTGGCCATCACCCGGCCTTTCGCCGGGAGTGCGATTTTCGAAAGCACACCGGTGCGAGTGGAGGCAGATGCCACGGACCTCGAAGGGCCCGTGAAGGCCGTCCACTTCTTCGTGGACGGGAAGAGTGTCGGAACCGCCCTGGCGCCCGCCGGAATCGCCGGCAAGCCCACCGTCTTCACCACCACCTTCCATCCAGAACTGGGAAGTGGAAACCGGACGCTGGTGCTCACGGCGGTGGCGGTTGACTCCGCGGACCAGGAGGCCCAGTCCGCGCCCGTGCACCTGGGTACCGTACGCGACACGGTCGCTCCCGACGTCGAACTCGTGGATCCCCCGGGTCATGACGTCGTGACGGAGGGCACCACGATGGCGTTGACCGCCGGGGCCTCCGACAACGCGTCCATCGCCAAGGTGGAGTTCATCCTCGACGGGGGCGTCGTGGGGTCGACCACGGTCTCCTCGGGAGGACCCGCCAATCGCCCTCTGTATGGCGTGGAGTGGTCCGTCCCCTCGGGGCAGGCAGGGGACGTGCTGGAGTTCCGCGCCGCCGCGGAAGACCCGACGGGCAACCGCGGGGAATCGGCATCCGAAAAGGTGGAGATCGGCATGGCGCCGGCCTTCGAGTTCGACCCCTTCAATCAACTGGGGACGCAGTCGTTCCTACGGGCGGGGCCCGAGCGGCGTCTGCTGATTGGCTCCGTCCGGGAATCAAACCATCAGGTCGCCATCACCCAGGTGGACCAAGGCACGGCGACGAATCTGGGGCTCGCCTTCGTGGACGGTCCACCGCGTGCCGCCGCATTGGTGCAAGGGCTCGCCGTGGTGGCCACGGCCCGGCCCACTGCAGTGGGTGGAGCGGTGCCGCATCCGCCACAACTCACCCTGATTGACGTGTCGGGCGTACCGGCCGTGTTGCCCCTGCGCCTTGGCACCGTTGACCTGCCTGGTGAGAACATTCATGGCGTGGCCGTCGCGGGGCACCTCGCCTTCGTCGCCAATGGTGACGAAGGCGTCGCCGTGGTCGACATTGGCGTCCGGGCCGCGCCGATCCGGCTGAGCTCACTTCCCACGGAAGGGCCTGCCCTCGACGTCACGGTTCATGGAGACCTGCTCCTGGTGGCGGGGGGCCCGGCGGGTCTGCGGGTGCATGACCTCCGCTCGCCCGGGATGAAGGAAGTCGGATTCATCGCGTTGCCGGGTGAAGCCGTGCGAGTCGTGGCGCAAGGCACGCGTGCATACGTGGCCTGCCGTGACGCCGCCGCGACGCTGGCGGTCGTGGACCTGACGCGTCCCAGCGAACCGCTGGTTCGTTCACTCCTCTCGCACCGGTCGGAACGGGAGTCCCTCTTCGCGACGGGACTTTCGGACGTGGCAGTGAGTGGAAACCTGGCGGTGGTGGCCGCCTCCTTGGTGGATGTGAACGGCCAGCCGGCCAAGGGACTGTTGTCGGCATCGACGTTGCGCGCGGATGGCACCGTGGCACTCCGGCCCATGAAGGCCAATCTGCCGAAGGCAGGCGACGTTGCGGTCATCTCCGGCGTCCCCGTGGCCAGTTTCGGCCAGACGGGCGGAGCGGCCTTCCTCCCGAGGCGCCTCTCGGTGACTGGAATGCGCCCGGAGGACGGCGCGGCGCAGGTCGCCGTGAATGCCCCCGTGGCCATCGAGTTCTCCACGCCACCGTCTTCGGGGCACGTGACGGAGGAGTCCGTGATGCTCCGAGAAGGCGATGCCGTGCTGGGGCGCTTGATTCCCGCCGCGCTCGAAGCCGATGGACGGACCGTGACACTGACACCGACAGGCCCGCTGACTGTGTCCGCGCGGTACTTCGTCACGGTGACGACGGCTGTCAAGGATGTCAATGGAGTGGCATTGGCCGAGCCCTTCGTCGCGAGTTTCACGACGCGGGCAACCGCGGGGACTCCTCCCGCAATCTCCCAGGTGTCGCCATCCGCCGGGCCACTCGAGGGTGGCACACAAGTGACGGTTCACGGAGACCACTTCGCTCAGGGGGCCCGGGTGTACTTCGCTGGCGCCGAGGCCCGGGTGGTGGAAGTGTCCAAAGACCACAAGTGCATCACCGTCGTGACGCCCGCTCGGAGTGAAGGTCCGGCGCTCGTGACGGTGGTGAATCCGGATGGGGGAGAAGGGGTCCTCATCGGGGGCTTCGTGTACCTGCCCATGTTGCAGGTCTCATTCGTCGCGCCCGCCTCAGGTCCAGTCGCCGGTGGCACGCATGTGGAGGTTTCTGGCGCGGGCTTCCAGCGCGACGCGACCGTGACGTTCAACGGCATCCCCGCCACACAGGTCCGGGTGCTCGCGCCGGGCCGCCTGGAGGCGGTGACCCCCGAGGGCACCTTTGGGCCCGCCGACGTGGTGGTGACGAACCCTGACGGCCAGCGCGCGTACACCGCGGGGGCGTTCCTCTATAGCCGCCTGGCCGTTTCGCGCGTCATCGGGCGCTACAGTCCTCAGGTACACGGAGACACGCAGCCCGCCCATGTCTTGTCGCGGGGGGCGCCAGTGGCCGTGGCCCTTCAGGACAAGACAGCTTGGGTGTTGTCCGCGGCGCAGGTCTACACCGCGGCGAAGTCGCCCACGGAGTTGTTGACCCGGAGCATCCGTGGCGGGCTCGGTGCGGTCGACGTCTCGGCGCCAGCCGATGCTTCGGTGATGGGGGGCGTCTCCATCCAACCGCCGTATCAGCCCGTGGACCTGGCGGTGCGTGGGAAGCGTGCCTACGTGGTGGCCAACGGCAGTGAGCTGCCGCATGTAGACGTGGCGGGTGAGGGGGAAGGCGCCCTGATGGTGTTCGACTTGACGCACCCGAACGCTCCCACCTATCTGCCGCCCGTGTCGTTCCCTGGGACGGCGCACGCCGTCGCGCTCGTTGGAGACCTGGCGTTGGTGGCGGCGGGGGATGCCGGTGTTCAGGTGTTCTCGATCTCGAACCCGGATCGGCCGCTGCTGCTGGGCGCGAAGCAGAACTATCTGATGGCGGGCGTCTTCGGTCCGGTATCGGTGACGAAGGTCGCGGCGGCCGGCCGTCATGCCTTGTTGCACGCCACGCGAGGAAGCGTGTCGAGCACGCTGCTCGTGGACCTCGCGACGCCTGGCTTCTCGGCGGTAGGCGAGCTGTCCGGAGACTTTGGTGAGATGGCCATCCGGGGTCCCCAGGCCCTTGCTGCGTCGCGCTCACTGCGGACCGTATCGCTCGTGCCGTCCTCACGGCCCTATGTCCACGCCGTGGTGCCTCCGCTTATGCGGTCAGGCCTCTTCGTGGGTGGTGCAGCCCATCCGCACGTGGCCGCGGCCATCACCTCACCCATGGGGACGGTGGGCAGTCCCGCATCACTGCAGTTCGTGGACGCCTCCAACATGGCGGCGCCGCGCGGGATTGACGCTATTGACCTGTTCCCGGCGACGAACCTCTCGGACGTCGACATTGACGGGGACGTGGCCGTGGCATCCATTTCCGCCACCCATCGGAACCAGGCGAATGATGGCCTCGCCGTCGTCCAGTTGCCCTTCCCGGTCGTGGTGGCCAGCACACCCGCGAATGGCGAAGAGGATGTGCGTCCCACGGAGTCCGTGCGGCTGACGTTCAACGTCCCCGTCGCCCTGGGGGACTCAGGGGTCAATTCTGCTCGACTGTACGAACTCAACGGTTCGGCTGAGGGCGAGGATGTCACGGGGACGGTCGCCGTTTCCGGAACCGAGCTGGTGATTTCTCCCAGCGGCGAACTGGGGCTGACGAAGCGCTACCGCCTGGTGGTGCAGGGCATTCGCGAGGTCGTCGAAGGAGGGGCTGGCACCGGCGCGGTGATGCCGGGGGCCTATGTCCTGGAATTCACGACGGCTGGAGCGCGTGATGCCGTCAGGGTGAGTGTCTCCAGCCTTTCCGAACGGGAGGGGCCTGTCGAAGGGGGAACGGAGCTGACCATCGAGGGCAGCGGCTTCTCTGCGGGGATGCAGGTCGCCTTCAACGGTAAGCCTGCCACCCAAATCAATGTCTCCGTGGATGGGACGGAGGTGTCGATGCTGACGCCCGCCGGGACGGAAGGCGCCGCGACGATCGAGTTGACGAGCACCGCGGGCGTGTCCGTCATCCTGCCAGGGGCCTTCCTCTACACACGGGAGCTGGCGCTGACGAGTGTCGCGCCCGCGCGTGGCCCCATGTCGGGTGGCACACGTGTGCTTATCGAAGGCCATGGATTCTCTGTCACCGGGCCGGTCGTGGTTCGATTCAACGGTGTCGAGGGCCAGTTCGTGCGGGTCCTGGGCCTCAACCGGCTGGAGGTCTACACGCCGAACGGTGTTGCGGGGTCCGCGGATGTGACGGTTCAGAACCCGGATGGGACGACCCGAACCCTTCAGGACGCCTTCACCTATGATCAGCCCACGGGCGCGTCTGTGGCGCTCAACGGCACGCTGCGTGATGCCGTGGTGATTGGCTCCTATGCCTATGTGGTGGGGAGCAACGGCCTGCATGTCGTGGACATGTCGGGCGTGTATACGCGCGGCCCGAATGCGGGCGGAGGCGTCGCCATCCCGCCGGATCGCCAAGCCGAGCTGGTGGATGAGGACGGCATCGGTGGCGACGACCGCATTATCGGGACGTTGGGCGCGGGCGACCTCTGGGCGGTGTCCTATCCGGGGTTGGAGGGAGACCGGCTCTTCGCCAGCGGTGTCGATGAAGACGGCAGTGTTGCCGCGGGCGCCATCTACGAGTTCGACATTTCGAATCCGGCTGAGCCTGTGCTCGTCACCGAGAGGAGTATTGCAGGGGCGGGAGTCTATGACGTGGATGCCCGTGGCGATCGGCTGCTGGCTGCCGCGGCAAACGCGGGCTTCCACACCTTCGACATCTCCCACGCGCCGTTCCCCATTCGGGAGTACGTGTCCGAGCCTGGTGCCCAGGCCATCGCCCTGGAGGGCGGGCTGGCCGTGGCGGGTGTGGGCACCCGCACCACGGCGGGGACCGTGTCCGGTGGGAAGCTACGAACGCTGTCCGTCGAGGGCCCGCTGACGGTCCGCGGGGAGCTCGACCTGAACGTCCAACGCGTGCGGCTGCGCGGCACGCTCGCGGCCGTGGCGGCGGGTTCTGCGGGGCTGGTGCTGGTGGATGTGAGCAACCCGGACGCCCCCACCCAGGTGAGTTCGATTGACGTCCACGGCTTCGCCACCGACGTGCGCCTGGTGGGAGACCTGGCCTACGTGTCAGCGGGCACCGCGGGCGTGGCGATCGTGGACATCAGCACCCCCGGAGCGCCCCTCTTGTTGCGGCATGTGACGGGGGCGCACGCGGGAAGCACGCTTGCCGCGGCGGTGACGCCGGGCGGACGCGTGGTCAGCTTGCGCCAGCGCGCCGCGGGTGGTGGGTGGTCCCTGGACTTTGGTCAAGGCACCGAGCTTTCCGTGGTCAGCGCCAGCGTCTCGCCCGGTGATGTGGTGCCACTGAATCTCAGCTCGATCACGGTGACGCTTTCCACCTCGGTGGACTCGACGACCGTTGATTCGGCGCTTCAGCTCACTGCCGGTGGCGTCGTCGTGGATGGGGATAAGGAAGCGGGAACGACCGAGGACGCGCGCAGTACCATCGTGTTCCGATTGAAGGAGCCCCTGCCCGCCGATGTTCCCTTGCGGTTGACGCTCAGCGAGACGCTCGAGAGCACCGCGGGGCATCCGCTTGTCGCGCCGTTCTTCGTGGACTTCTGGAGTGCATCCGCGGAAGGCGCGGCGCCTCGGATTTCGCAGTTGGTTCCTCGAGTCGGGCCGGTGTCGGGCGGTGGCATCAGCGAGCTGCTCGGCTTTGACTTCAATGAATCGGCCGAGGTGTACATCGGTGGTGTCCGCGCAGCTGTCCTCGCAAGCTCGTCATCACGAATCACCGTGAATGTTCCCGCGGGGGCTCCGGGCCTGGCGGACGTGGTGGTGCGCAACGTGGCCACGGGGCTGAGCGCGCGCCGTGAGGGCGGCTACCTGTACACGCTGCCCCTGTATGTCGAGAGCGCGACCCCTCGGTTCTTGAACCCGCGCGGCGGCAGCACCGTGGACATCGAGGGAGAAGGGTTCCTCCCTGATTGGGCACATCCGCTGGGCTCTACCCAGGTGCGGGTGCGGGGGATCCTTGCGACCCAGGTGCAGGTGCTCTCGTTGACCCGGATGCGCGCCGTGGCGGGACCGGGGTCGTTTGGTGACGCACCCGTCGTAGTCGTCGCGCCAGACGGAGTTGACCGCAGCGCGGCGCCAGAGCGCGTGGGCTACGGCCTGCCGTTCCTCGGCGAGGAGAAGGCGCTGTCGGTTCGGCCGGGCGCGCTGACCCGCAGTCCGCTGTCTCCGTACTTCATCTATTCTTCGGGAGGCTCCGCGATCAGCGGAAACAAGTTCGAACAGTCCTACCTGGGGACGCTCACGGGTGGGGGCACCGTGCCCCAGTCCTACCGCATGGCGGCGTTCGACGTGCAGCTCGCCACGAGGCCACGGGCAGCAGGGGCCCAGGTGGTGAACTCGAACCGCGAGGACGACGCGCAGATTGACCGGTTGGTCGCCGTGCTCCAGGGCCGGTTGCCGCGGGGCACGCCCTTGCCAGATGTCGAGCTGATGCCGGACTCGCTCGACGTGGCGATATCTGGCGACACGCTCTACGTCGCCAACGGGCGAAGCGGACTGGCCGTCCTCGATGGCCGCGGCACGACGCAACAGCAGCCGGACGGCACGCTCGAAAGCCTCAAGCTCCTGGGCCGAGCCAAGCTGGGCACCGCCAATGAGCTCATGGCCTCGCGTGTGGTGCCTACGCCCGTGGGCGCCTGGGTGCTCGCCAATGGTCTGCAGGGAGACCCAGACGTTCCGCCTCCCAGCTTCTGTCTGCCTGTTCAGCCACAGATTGGGGCGAAGGGCAGTGTGCTGCTGGTGGACGCGCGTCATCCCGAAGACCCGCTGTTGGTCTCCCAGGTGGGAGGGGGAGAGGACTTCCAGCCCTACGGCGCCACCGTGAAGAACGGGCGGCTGTACGTGGTCACGGGCGACCACCAAGGCGTCTTGTACGTGAAGTGCGACGCATCCCAGTCGATGCCTCCGCTGCCGGACCACTCGCTCGATTATGGTCAGCGCACGGCCTACAAGGACCGCGAGGCCCTGCCGAAGAACAACCGGCTCCACATCTACAGCTCCGCGGGCGCTGATGCGCAGGTCGTCGGGTCGATTGCCATCGAAGGCAATCTCACGGACGTCGTCGTGCATGACGGCGTTGCCATTGTCGCCTCGGCCGAGTTCGGCCTCACGTTCGTGGACGTGAGCAACCCCGCGTCACCCCAGTACGTCACCCAGATTAAGTTCGACTCGACGCTCTCCAACACCCCGGGCCAGCCGCAGCGTTTGCGGCTCGTGGGTGACGTGCTGTTCGTGGCCGCCAATGAGGGCGGTGTCGTGCTGGTGGATGTGTCGGATCCACGTGATCCGAACCTGTTGAGTGGCGGCAACACCGAGCCCGCGTTCGACTCCCTGGCGGTGGGAGATCGCCTGCTGCTCGCGGGAAGACAGCAACTGACAGAGTTGGAAACGCCGTTCATGCTGGTGACGGGCTACAGCCCTGCGCGGGGTGAGCGCGTGCCACCCAGCCTGCCTCAGCTCGTGGTCCAGATGAACCGGCCGATCGCCGCGTCCACCGTCACGAGCGGCACGGTTCGCTTGAGGGGACCTGATGGCGCGCTGGTGCCCCTGACGTTGAGCGTGCGCGACATTCCGGGACAGCTCGACTTCGCCATCGTGGCGTCACTCGAGGCGCCTCTGCTTCCCGAGAGCACGTACCACCTGGAAGTGGATACGGCGGTCACGGATCAGCGCGCGGGCGGGTTGTTGATCCCGCTGAGAACGACGTTCGTCACTGGCAAGGCGACCGCCCGCCAACCGGTTATCGACACGGTGTCACCTTCGACGGTCTCCACGGCAGGGGGACAGGAGGTGACCCTGAGCGGCAGTGGGCTCCTGGGCGTGAGCACCGTGAAGCTCTCCGCCAACCAGGTGGCGTCCATTACGTCTCGCACTGACAGCGAGCTGCGGTTCACGCTCCCGCCGCTGACCGCGGGCCCCGTGGATCTCTGGGTGGTGGATGAAGGGCTCCCTGAGGCGTATTTCCCCGCGGCGCTGTTGGCGCTCGAACCGCTGCCCGGCCAGGTCACCCTCAGCCCAAACCATGGTCCGGTGGAGGGACACACGCGGGTTCGCGTCTCGATGTCCGCCCGCGCGGTGGCTCCGGGGACCACGGTTCGTGTGGGCAACAAGGCTGCGGTCGACGTGGACATCCTCGACCTGTCTTCGCTGGAGTTCACCACTCCGGAGGCGACCGGCGCGGGAATCGAGACCGTTGAGCTCGTCCCGCCTTGCGACGATGCACCGCAGACGCCGTGTCCTGGCGTTCAGGTCGGGACGTTCTCCTATGACTTGCCGATCGGCGTGGGAATGGACCTGCCCGGGTTCCCGCCGCGCGTTGCATCGGCGCTGGAGCTGGTGGGGAACACGCTCTACGTCGGTGTCTCCACACCAGGCCAGTCGGGCCTCGAGATTTTCGATGTCCGTCTGGAAGAGCGTCCGCTTCGGCTGGGGGGCCTGACCACCCATTCTCCCGTGCGAGACCTGGACGTGGATGGAGCCTTGGCGCTGCTGGCCAATGACGTGGCGGGTCTCGCGGTGGTGGACGTGACGCGCTCGGATGCGCCGGTGCTCATGCGCCAGGTCGCGACGGCGCAGGGCGGCGCGGGTTCAGGGTGGGCAACGGCGGTGCGAATCGAAGGCACCGATGCGTTCGTCGCAACCGTGGACCCCTCGGTGGCCGCCGGCTACGTCCAGGTATTCGATGCCAGCTCGCCTGCGATGCTGGTTTCCAGAACGGTGGCGCTTGATGCGGATGCCCTGGCGCTGGAGCTGGGACCGGAGCGCCTGTTCGCGCTGACGTCGAACGTGGTGGGCCCACAAGGCGATGGTCTCTCCCTGTCCATCTACGACCGTGAGGGCGTGCGCCTGGGGCGCATCCTGGTGGACGCCTCGGTGACCTCCTACGAGGCGCTCGTCCGCAGCCGCGTCGTGGTTCGAGGCGCTCGTGCCTATGTGACGGTGGGACGTCGCCTGTATGTGTACGACCTCTCCAACCCAGCAATGCCTGCGCTGATTCAGGACACCGACCTGGGTTCGGCATCGACGGGCCTCGGCTGGGCGGCCGGCACGCTCTTCGTGGCGACCGGGGGGGAGCGCACGGTGCAATCCATTCCCCCGAACGAGCTGCTTCCCGTCGGGATGACGCCCGCACCAGGGGGGCACGCGATGCCGGACACACACGTGAAGGTGGACTTCACGCTTCCGGTGCTTCGGTCGTCGCTCACGCCGGCGACGGCGACGGTGTCACGCGTCCGCGCTGGTGACGTGAGCACCGTCGAAGGGACCTGGCACGTCGAGTACGCCGTGAGGGGCTCGTCGGTCATCTTCACGCCGAACGAGCCGTTCGCGCCGAATGACGAAGTCACGGTGTCTCTGAATGGACTGGTGTCCTTCAACCTGCTCCCCCAGGCGGTGGCGTTCTCCGGCACGTTCCATGTCGTGGACACGGATGCCATGCAGCCCGTCATCTCGACCCTGGTCCCTGCCTCTGGCCGTGCCGACCAGTCTACGCAGGCGTTGCTCGCAGGCAGCGGCTTCAGGGAGGACACCACGGTTCGCGTCGGTGGGCAGGTCGCAGCCGCCACGTTGGGTGAGGATGGCCTGTCCATGACGCTCCAAATTCCTCCTGCCATCGAGGTCAACGGCCTCCCAGTAGCCGGTCCCGCGACCGTGGAAGTCATCGACCCGAGTGGCCTGTTCGCCCGGAGGATGGGCGGCTTCGTGTATCGCGAGCCGTTGACGCTGCTCAGCCTCACGCCGGGACGGGCTCCGCAGCAGGGCGGAACGAGGGTTCGGCTCCAAGGACGAGGCTTTGCGCCGGGAATGCAGGTGTCCTTTGGTGGGACGAATTCATTCGACGTGCGTGTGCTGAGCGCGGAGAGCGCGGAGGCTGTCGCTCCGCCTCATCCCGGCGGAATGGTCGACGTGTCCGTACAGGCAGGCACCGATGTTTCGTCGCTGCCTGCTTCATTCCTCTACGGCTCAGGGGCCGTGGCGCGTCTGTCGACCGCGCCCGTGCGGGACGTGATCATCGACTCCGGGGTCGCCTATGCGGCGCTGGGTGCGGTCGTTGATGTCCATGACGTGGCGGGTGGAGCGCCGCTTCAGGCGAATCGGAAGACGCCGAAGGGCGGCCTGCTGCTCGCCAATCTCAGTGACCCGACGCACGTCACCGTCATCAGCGAACTCGACTTCCCCGGGGAAGGGGGCAGCCATCGAGTCCTGAAGCGAGGCGATACCGTCTACGTCGCGGCAGGGTCGGGCGGCGTGCGCATCGTGGATGTCTCGACCCCGGCGGAGATCGAGGAGGCATACCCGCAGCTCCAAGTCAGTGGTGCCGCGGCGGATATCGCCATCGGCGGCACATTACTCTTCGTGGGCGATACGGCGGGTGTGCAGGTCTTCGACCTGGCCGACGGGACTCGCCGGCCGCTCCATCTCGGAACGCGTGCGATTCCAGGCGGCGTGAGCGCGCTGGCGCTCCATGGGCCACACCTGCTCGTCTCCAGCGCGTCTCCTGGTGCCCCCGTGCTGTACGTGCTGGATGCCAGGACGGGCAACCTGACGTCCCATGGATCGGCCCACCTGTCCGCCCCCGCGGTGCACATCACCGCGGAGGGGACTCGGGCGTTCCTTTCGCTCGGGAAGGCAAAGCAGGTCGCAATCTATGATTTGACGGACGTGAACAACCCCGCGCCCGCAGGGACCCTGTTGGTGGACGGGCCGGTGGGGGATTGGGCGTCCGCCGAGCAGACACGCGTCGCGGGCGGCGTGGCCTACGTTGCCGCGGGCGGTGGGAAGGTGTTGCGGTACTCCGTCCTGGAGGGCGTCGCGCCCGTCCAACTGGGCCGAGCGACGGTGTTTGGTGACGCACGCACGCTGGCCTTCATGGGCCGCTACCTGCTCGTGGGGACGCTGTTCCTCGACAAGAACGGTACGCCCGTGGAGCTCCCCGTGAGCGATGCCGCGGACGCCAACCTTCCGCTCGCGGGCGCCCTGGCGTCGGTGGAGCTGGACACGCTCGACATTCGCGGAACCGTGCCAGGCGACGGAGAGGTGGTGCCTCCGGGCGCGGTCGTCCAGGTCTTGCTGACCGCGCTCCCGGACGAAGCAAGCGCCGGTGAGGTGACGCTGGTCCACCGTACTGACGAAGAAGCCGTTCCCGTGGCGCGGCGGGTTCGCGTGGATGCGCAGGGCGGGCAGGTGGAGCTGACACCCTATGTGCCATTGGCCCTGGACACGGCCTACGAGCTGCGGATTGGCGCGGACCTCAGGGACCTTCGGGGCGCGACGTTGGGAGTGCCTGGGCGCGTTCGCTTCCGGACCAGCCGCGATGCGTCACAGGAGCGGCCGGAGATTGCGTCCGTGTCGCCTGCCTATGGCCTTGCCGCGGGTGGAAATGAGGTGGAGGTGCTCGGGAGCGGATTCCTGAGCGGCTGCCTCGTGACGATGGGCGGCGTGCCCGCGCCAGTGAAGGAGGTGTCCTCGGATGGCCGGAGGATTCGCGTGACGGTGCCGGCAGGGCAGCCGGGGGCGGCCGCGGTCGAGGTCACCAACCCTGGCGGTTTGTCGCACCTGCTGCTGGGGGCCTACCGGTATCTGGAGTCCCCGGCCCTGGCCGATGTGCAGCCGCGACATG
This sequence comes from Myxococcus vastator, assembly GCF_010894475.1. Taxonomy (GTDB): domain Bacteria; phylum Myxococcota; class Myxococcia; order Myxococcales; family Myxococcaceae; genus Myxococcus; species Myxococcus vastator. The sequence continues at coordinate 5,802 of NZ_JAAIYB010000046.1, read as the reverse complement.
CGCCGTTTGGCAGTCGCGCCGTGGTGAAGGTGACGGGGGCGGGGCTCTTCCCTGGCTCACAGGTGCACTTCGACACGGTGCCCGCACGTTCGGTGGTGATGGATGATGCTGGCGCACTGCTCGTCGAGGTTCCCGACAACGTGACGGGACGCGTGGCCCTGACGGTGCTGACGCCAGGCGTTCCGCCCCAGCAGGCAACCTTGGATGGTGGCTTCACCTTCACCCTCGTGGAGCGCGCGCGTCTCGACAACATGGGCGCCGTGATTGCCAGGCACGGACATCGCGTGTTTGCCGCGCGGGATGACGTGCTGACGGTGGTGGACTTCAGCGTGGCCGGGAGTCCGAGCGTGGTGGGGCAGGTCGAGGGCGTCAGCGACCCCGTGGACATGGCCCTCCATGGGACGGAGCTCTTCCTGGCCGGAAGGACCGAGGTGGTCCGCTACCGTGTCTCCGAAGCCGTGTGCAGCCCTGCGCCGCACGCGCCGTGCAGTCCGGTGGAGCTGGAGCGCGTGCAACTGGCGCCGTCGACCCCGTTTGCCTTGAAGGCCGTGGCGGCGGGTGGCGCTGGCGCTTACGTGGCGGTGGCGGGTGGCAATGAGCTGGCGCTGCTCGCACCGGTTGATGGAGCCTACGTGGTGGTGGCCCGCACGTTCCTGGGAACGGGCTCGGTCATCGACCTGGATGTGGTGGATGAGGCGCTCCTGGTCCTCATCGAAGATGGCGTGAGCGGCTCTCGGCTGGAGATTCGCAGCACCGAGGGCAGCACGCTTCCACTCCTGAACGCCATTCCCGACCTGGGAACGCCCATGGGCGCGTTGACGAGGGAAGGCCGCAGGGTGGCGGCCTCCGCGGGTGGAGCGCTGCACCTGTTCGACGTCACGGATCCGTCGGAGCCACGCGTATTGGCCTATGCGTTGGATCCGTCGGGCGGGTCCTCGAAGTCGCTGATGCTGAGCGGGCCGTGGCTGCTGGCTGTCAACGGAAACCGCGTCTCGTGGCTGGACACGACGCAGTCGCTGACCGAACGCAGCTTCGCGCTCACGGGGAGCAGTATCGCTGGCGCCACTATCGTCAATGGTGTGGCGGTGGTCAGCGTCAGCAACTCCCTGCGCGCGCTGGAGTTGCCGTATCCGACCGTTGCTTCACTGTCGCCGCTGCCCGGCGAAGCCATTGCGATCAATGGCAGCGTGACCGTCTCCCTGGCCACGGACTCACCCGCCGCGATTGCCGCGGGTTCATCACTTCAACTCTGGGATGGCGCCTTGCAGGTTCCCGGAGCTGCGGATCCTGCTGCGACGTCGCTCGCGTTCATTCCTTCAACGGCGCTGGATCCCTCGCGCATTTATGAGGCGAGACTGGAGCTGGCGCCAGTGCCGTCTGTCCATGGCGGCCACCTGCTGGCACCTTGGAGCTACGGCCTCCGGGCGGGAGGGGCGCCGGTTTCGCTCCGTGTCGATACGATGCTTCCGGCCAGCGGCCCCGTGGCAGGTGGCGTTCCCGTGGTGTTGTCGGGCATCGGGTTCAATGCCTCGACCGTCGTGATGATTGGCGGGGAGGATGCGCCTCGGATTGGTGATGCCCAGGAAGCTGCCCTGACCGTGACGCTTCCTCCGGCCGGTGCCGCGGGCCCAGCGGTGGTTCGCGTGATTCGCGCGGACGGTGCGGAAGCCACTGCCGCGTCGCCGTTCTTGTACGTCGCGCCCATGAGCTTCGTGGAGGTGACTCCGCGTGCAGTGGACGTCGCGGGTGGTTGGGTTCGCATCGTGGGGTCGGGCTTCCATCGAGGCATCGAGGTCCGATTCGATGGCGTCCGCGCGGAGACCCGGGGCTTCACTTCAGCAGGCGTGGAGGCGTTCGTTCCGGCGGGAGACATCCGTCATCTGTCGCTCACGCTGACGCAGCCTGGGGCTGCTCCCGTGAACGTCACGAACGCGGTTTATCGAGGTGACGTCCGGGCACCGGTGGTGGAGCACGTCGAGCCACTTGACACCATTGGCCTTCTGAACGTGCCGTTGGCGGCAATATTTGACGTGCGCTTCGACGAACCCCTGTCGACGGAGAGCGCGAATCAACTTCGCCTGCTTCGCCATTCCTCGGAGGTCCCGGTACCGGGCGCGTCCGAGTTGCTGCCGGACGGGCGGACACTTCGTTTCACGCCCTCCGAAGCGCTCACGTCCACGACGTTCTATGCCCTCACTGCATTGGGAGTGATGGACGTCGCCGGCAATGTCGCAAGCACTCTCCGGAAGAACTTCCGCACGGTTGACACCGTGAAGCCGACGCTCGAACTCCAACGGGCGGGGGGCACCGTGGTGTTGACGGATGATGCGTTCGCGGCGGGCGTTACCTGGTCGTTCCAGGTCGCGGCGTCAGATGACAGCAATCAGGCGGTCACGACGACGCTGAGCGTGAACGGTGCGCCGCTCACCGGCGGCTCGGGAGGTACCTATTCGTACAGCTGGCCGCTGAGTGCCGTGGGCACGACGCAGCTTTTGACGGCGACCGCAACGGATCCGAGCGGAAATACCAGTCTGCCATGGGAGGTGCAGATTCAGGTTGTCGAGGATTCCCCGCCGTCCGTCACGATCCAGCAACCTGTTGCCGATGCGACTCGTGAGGAAGGTGCCACGGAGACCGTGGTCGTCTCCGCGGTCGACAACTCCGTGGTGACCGCGGTCGAGCTCCACCTGGATGGGGTCCCCTGGGCGAAGCTCAGCGGCTTGACCGCGATGACAGCGACCTTGACGCGTGAGGTTCCCCTGGGCCGGGTCCAGGGGAGCGCGGCCAGTCAGCAACGGGTCCTGACCGCGTATGCCACGGACAACAAAGGCCAGGTCACCGCGTCGAATCCGCGGACGCTGACAGTGACGCGGGACGCGGCACCTCCGACCGTTCTCGTGCGGACGCCCATGGAGGGAGGGCGCGTGGTGTCCGGAGCGACGCTGGCGCTCGAGGCGATTGCCTCGGATACGAATGGTGTCGCTGAGGTCGAATTCTTCGTCAATGAGACCTCGGTGGGCGTCGCCCGGAGCGCGCCCTGGCGCGTGACTTGGCAAGCGCCCGTCGTCACGACGGCACAACCGCACGTGGTTCGGGTCGTCGCGCGTGACACGCGGGAGAATGCAGGTGAAGCCACCGCGTCGTTCTCCGTGGAGCCTTCGTCGGTCCGGCCTTACGTTGCGCTGACGTCGCCCGATGCTGGCACGCAGTTGCAGGAAGGCAGGCCCTTCGGTGTGGCGGTGAACGCCGTTGCAGCGGGCGCCGTGGCCGCTGTTCGCATCACCGCGGGTGCTGAGGAGCACGTGTTGACCCAGGCGCCATGGCACACCGAGTTCATTGCACCGGTGCTGGATGGAGGCACCGCGCCGCTGGAGCTTACGGCCCAGGTCACCGACAAATCGGGCGAGTCCAGCCTGGTTGCTCGCCTCGCTGTGACGGTCCTGGATGACGGTCAAACGAGCGCGGATGTGGCACTGGCCCAGGAACCGGAGGGTCCGTTGCTTCTGGGCGGGTCGACGGTCGCGCTGACTGCAGCATTGGACGCAGGGACGCGTCCTGAGCTGTCCGTCCATGTCGGGGAGGCCGCTCTTCCCGTGCAACTCGCAACGGGCGGGCTGTCCGGAACCTCGCGTTTGCCAGAGGGGCCAGAAGGCGCTGCGGTCGCGACGCGCGCGGTTGTCACCGCTCCCGGCGGGGCTTCCGGTGTCGCAGTGCGCCAAGGTACGCTGGCCGTGCTGACCAGTGGCCAGCCAGTCGTCGTTGAGGATGCGGCGAACTTCATGGAGCCCGTGGCACTGGTCTCCCGTGGCGACTCCGTGCTGGTTGTCCGCTCGGACAGCGGAGGAGGGGGAGAACTGGAGCTGCGGTCGCGTCAATCCGGTGCGAGAGTGGCGGCTCGAAGCCTCGCTGGGACGCCAGTAGGTGCCATCTTTGCGGGTAATGAGGTGGTGGTCGCCGTTCAAAACAAGGGAGCGGGCTCGCTGGAGCGGTTCACGCTTCCGGACCTTGAGCCCAGCCCGCTGGCGTCCACACCGCTCGTGCGCGCACCGTCTGCACTGGACGGCGTGCGTGACTGGCTTGCCGTCGCGAACGACCAGGGCGTCGAACTGCGGCAGGTCGACGGAACGTGGATGGGCCGCCTGCTTCTGGGGCCGGTCACCTCGATTGCTATCGCGGGCTCGCACCTGTTCGCCAGCACGGCGACAGAGGTGGTTGCCGTGGACGTCACCGCGGTGAATGCGCCGCGCGAGCTGGCTAGAGCCAGCTTCGGTGGCACGTCTTTCAATGCGACCGCGGCGCTGGCGGATGGCGGCGTTTGTGTGGCCGGCAGCCTGGTTCGTTGCTTCGCGGTGGTCGAGTCGGAGACGCCGCAGTTGCTGACTCGCGGCGAAGTGCCGCTGGGCGGACAGGCGCTGAACGCGGCGCCATTTGGCGAACTGCTGGTCGTGGGGACCGCGTCGGGCGCTCGCATCATCGACGTACGTGGAACGCCCATGGGCGCCGGCGTGTATCCGGATGCGAAGGGCCCTGCCGCCTTGATCCCGGGAGCCCTGGTGAGCGGCACGTCCCGTGGGATCGCCCGTCAGGCCGTGATTCGTGGCCCGGCATCACCGCAGGTCGCCTTGCAGTTGCCCACCTCCGCGGCCCAGGGGGCTCGCGTCTCCCTTGATGCGACGGTGTCGGACGACGTGCTACCTCTCAATGGCTTCACGGCCGAGGTGTCCATCAACGGTGTTACCGCGGATACGCGTGACACCCAGCTCCCGGCGTGGATCGACCTGCCTGCTACGGGTGACTCGGCGGCGGTGGCGCTGGTCGTTCGCGATCTGGCGGGTCGGCAGGTCCGCGTTGAACGGACGATAACGCTCACGGAGTCTCCGTCAGCGGAAGGGCCCACACTTGCGGACGTGAGAATGCCCTCAGAGGTGGTCGAGGGGGCGTTCTTCCCGGTAGCGGCGGTCCCTGTCCATCCAGCCCAGGTGTCACAGGTGGAAGTCTCGCTGGCCGGCAGCGCTCCGGTTGTCCTGTCGGCGCCCCGGCTCGCGGGTGAGCTGCAGGCCCCCGACGTCCCAGCTGGCAGCCCTACGTCGATTCAGGTGACATCTGTCGCCCTGGATGCCCAGGGCACACGCGGCCCCCCGCTGACGCGGACAGTGTTGGTGCGGGACGGGGAGGGCGGACAAGCCCCGGTGGTGAGTGTGCTGCGACGGGCCCTGAGTGACTCGGGCGCAATCTACGAGGGCGCCTTCGTCACAGTCGAGGCTGCCGTCGCAACCGGCGACGTGGGCGACAGCATTCGTCTGATGGTGGAGGGACAAGAGGCCGCGCACGTTTCCGGCTCACACATCCTGGTCCCCGTCCGGATTCCTTTTGGAGGAGGCTCGCGGACAGTCGCGGTGACCGCCATGGCTCGGGACGCCGCAGGACGAGAATCCGAACCGGCGACGCTGTCGCTCACGGTTCTTGGCGACGTCAATCCACCAATCCTCAGCGTCATCAAGACCGATCCGACAGATGAGACCATTGCCGCGGGCAGTGAGTTGGTCGCGACCGTCGAGGCGACCGACGATGTCGCATTGGAGCGGGTCTCGCTTGAACTGTCGATCGCCGACGTCGTCCAGGCCCGTGGTGGCCTGGCGCTTCGTTACGAAATCCCCGCGCACACGCTGCCTGGTACCGAGCTGAAGTTGAAGGCGAGGGCCGAGGACAGGGCGGGGCAGGTGGCGGTCACTACCTTGAGCCGGTTTGTTTCCGCGGCAGCACTCCCTGTCCAGGTCGCGACGGTGCCGCTCGAGGGGGCAT
>NZ_JAAIYB010000469.1 GCF_010894475.1 Myxococcus vastator | reverse complement strand
GCCCCGGCGTCCGCTGGTGGGCCCCGCGCCAAAAGGTCCCAGCCTCCCGCTGCCCGCCGGGCTCGAGCACTCGCGCATCTCCGTCGAGGACTCGGACGGACGGCGGCTGGCCGACGTGCGCCGCTCCGAGGACCAGTACGTGCTGCTGCGCCTGCCCGAGCGCGACGTGTATTGGATTCGCACGCCCACGCAGGAGGCCCGCATCACCCTGGCCGAGCTGTCCACCCACGGCATCATCGACCTGGGCGACCGGGAGCTCCAGGAGCGCGGCCCCGCCGAGGAGGCCCTGCGCAAGGGCTTGTTCGCGGTGCCGCTCGACAAGGACTTCTACGAGCGCTACGTGGCGCTCTCCGGGCTCGCGCCCGTGGGCATATCCCAGGCGTTTCCCCCCAGCGCGGGCGGCGCCTTTCCGCGGTTCATGGCGCGGCGGCCCGACACCTCCACGGGTTGGGACTTGGGCTGGACGGGGCAGCAGGCCCCGCTCGGGATGAACACGCTGGCGACTGGCCCCACGGTGACGTGGCGGCGGGAGGCGCCCCTGCCCTCGCTCTACTACGGCGCTCGCGCCAGCTATGGCCTGACGCCGCTGGCGACTGATGACATCCGCACCCACCGGGGCGCGCTGCTGGGGCTCCTGGGCGCGCGGGCCCCGGAGCGCCTTCGCATGCCGCTGTTCCTGGAGGCGGGCGCGGGCTGGGGCTTCCTGGGAATCACGCGCGGCCCCGTGCGCATGGGCGACCCCACCGTGCTCTCCACGTACACCGCCGCCGGGGTGACAGGAACACTGGCGGGCGTGCGGCTGCGGCTGGCGGCCACGTTCACCTATGACCGCGTCACGCTCGACAACAGCAATCACTGGGACCGCGCCTTCGGCTTCGAGCTGGCGCTGCGCCGCTGAGGGACCTGTTCATGAGATGCATGTGGATGGCGGTGCTCGTGCTCGTCACGGGGTGTGACGGCATCGAGCTGGACCGGCTCGTCGAGCAGCACCCGCCGCTCACCCGGCTGGTCCCCGAGCCCGTGGGCGCCAACTGCGCCCATGGTGGCCATTTCGTCCGCACGGGGCTGGACCGCAATGACAATGGGGTGCTCGACGACGACGAGGTGACGCGCACCGAGTACGCGTGTGTCACCTCCGTCCCAGGTGTGCTGGTGCGCGTGCAGGACGAGCCCCCCGGGGAGAACTGCACCCAGGGCGGCAAGGTGTACCGCGCGGGCCAGGACACGAATGGCAATGCCGAGTTGGAGGACAGCGAGGTCAGCCGCCAGGTCTACGGCTGTGCCAGCTCGGAGGCCGTGGTCACCCGCGTGCGGGCCCGGGAGCCGTTCGTCTTCCCCTGCGGGGAGAGCGGCGCCGTGGTGGAGGCAGGGCAGGACCCGAATGGCAACGGCGTGCTGGATGACTCGGAGGTCCGCGCGACGTCCACCCTCTGCGTGCTCCCCTCCGAGGTTCGGCTGCGCCAGTCCCCTGCTCCCGCGGGCGATGCGTGCCCCACGCCCAGCACGCGGGTGGACGTGGGCACCGACGCGGACGCGGACGGCCTGTTCGAGGACGAGGAGGTGATGTCCTCCCTGTTCGTGTGCCAGCCCCTGCACACGCTGGACGGCAACTACTTCGTGCGCAACGCGGTGGACCTGGTGGCGCTGGAGGGCATCTCCCGCGTCCGCGGCAACCTCTCCTTCGACGCCGGGTCCGCCACGGCGGCCGTCCTCCCCGACCTGATGCAGGTCGAAGGCGCGCTGGAAATATTCGACACGTCGCTCGAACGTCTGGAGCTGCCCTCGCTGCGCCTCGTGGGAGGCCCGCTCACCGCCGCCAGGAACCCCGCGTTGACCACGCTGACCCTCGGCAGCGGCAGCCGCGCCCCGCTCTGGGTCTGGGGAGAGTTCAGCCTGGTGTCCAATCCGTTGCTCCCCACGCTCGTGGGGGTGAGCGCGGTCCTTCCCAGCAGCAGCATCCTCCTGCGAGACAACGCTGCCCTCGAAGAGGGTTCCTTCACGTTCGTCTCCAGGCACCTCGGCTCCATCACCCTGGAAGGCAACGCGAAGCTCTCCACCCTTCCCTTCCGGAACCTCGAGTGGGTGGGCGGCTCCCTGAACATCATCGGGAATTCCTCCTTGAGCAACCTGAGCGGAACGGTGTTGCAGCAGGTCGTGGGAGACCTGGTCATCGGGGACAATCCAATCCTGACCTCGTTGTCTGGCATGCCGGCGCTGACGTCCATTGGCGGTGGCCTCCGCGTGCGGGACAACGCCAACCTGCGCTCGGTCGAAGGCCTGAATGAGCTCACCCAGGTGGGGACGCTCGAGTTCGAGCGCAACCCCACGCTGGAAGCCGCGGGGGAGTTCCCCAAGCTGGCGCGTGTCACCTCTGGCATGCGGTTCAATGACAACGCCGTGTTGAAGGACTTGTGGGGACTCGAGCGGGTGCAGAACAGCGGGTTCCTGTTCATCGGCAACAACCCACGGCTCTTCCGGCTGATGGGCTTCGACCGGCTGCTCTCGCTGAAGGTGCTGACCTTGGAGAACAACGCGAGCCTCACTGACTTGTCGGACCTCATCCTGCTCCAATCGGTGGAGGAGCTGTATGTGCTCTCCAATGAGAACCTGCTGCGCCTGGACCTGAATGCCCTGGAGAGCGTCACCCACATCTTCACCGTCACGGAGAACCCCCGGCTCCCCACCTGCCTGGCCGTGTCGCTCGCCGCGCGGGTCAACATGGGCGGCGCGCCGGAGATTCGCGGCAACGACAGCTCGGCCTCCTGCGATTGAAGGCCTCCCGGCGGCACCTCCCGTCACGAGGAAGAGAGAAGCACCCATGCGATGGACCTGGATGGCGGTGGTGCTGCTGGCGGCGGGCTGTGACGGCATCGACCTGCGCAAGCTCGTCACGCAGCACGAGGCACGCACGCGGGTGGACCCGGAGTCGGCTGGCGACCACTGCCCGCTCGGCGGCAGGGCCTTTCTCGCGGGCCTGGACCTGAACGACAACGGCGTGCTCGACGACGGCGAAGTGACGAGCACCGACTACGTCTGCTCCACGCCCACGCCCGGGGTGCTGGTGCACCTGCAGGAACTGCCCCCCGGCGAGCAGTGCCCCCACGGTGGACACGTGTCGCGGGCGGGCCAGGACGTGAATGGCAACGACCTCCTGGAGGACGGCGAAATCACCCGGGAGGTGTATGGCTGCGCCGAACCCGCCTCCAGGCAGGTGCTTCACCGCACCCGGCATCAGCCTCCGGGAGTCCACATCCCCCCGTGGCTCTGTAGCTGGGGCCGCACCTGGGTGGAGGCGGGCCCTGACGCGAACGGGAATGGGCTGCTGGACGACGACGAGGTCCGCGCCATGGAGAGCGTCTGCATTGAACCGGCCCGGCTCATGGTCACCCAGGCTCCCGAGTCCGCCGGCACCACCTGCCCCCAGGGAGGCGCTCGCGTCCAGGCTGGCGTGGATGAGAATGGCGATGGCGTGCTCGGAGGCCCCGAGCTTCACATGACGGCCTTCGTCTGTGAGGCCCTGCACACGTTCTACGGCGACTACACCGTGCGGACCCCCGCGGACCTCGCGGCGCTCCAGCGCATCTCCCGCATCCAGGGCTCGCTCGTGCTCAGTGACACGTCCCTCACCGAGCTGCGCCTGCCAGGGCTCGCGGTGGTGGACCGCTCGGTGCGCCTCTTGAACAACCAACTGCTGACCCAGGCGGAGCTGACAGGCCTGCGCTTCGTGGGCGACGACTTCGAGGTGTTTTCCAACCCCGCGCTGAGCACGCTGCAAGCCGGCGGCGCCGACCACCAACGGTTGTTCGTGGGACGGGGCCTCGTCGTGAGCAACAACGGCCAGCTCCGCGGCCTGAGCGGCCTGCTGAGCGTGTCGCCTCGGGTGAATCTGTTGCTGGTGGACAACGCTGCCCTGGAGTTCAACCCCGGAGAGGAGTCACCGCTCCTCGGCGTCGACAACCTCATGGGCTCGCTCACCGTCGCTGGCAACGACGCGCTGCAGGCGCTCCCGCTCTCCAATCTCTTCCATGTCCAGTCACTTCGAGTGACGGACAACGCGAGCCTCGTCCAGCTCGGCCTGACCGCGCTGCACCAGGTCGGCCAGGCCTTTGAAGTCACGGGCAACCCCGAACTCCCGTCATGCCTCGCGACGTCGCTCGCGGCCTCCGTGTACGCGGGCGACGCCGGGCAGCTCCACATCAGCGGCAATGACGACACCGCCACCTGCGGTGAGTGACGCGCCGAAAGGTTCATGAGCGATGCGATGGATGGGGATGTGGACGCTAATCCTGGCCGCGGGGTGTGACGGCATCGACCTGCGCCGGCTCGTCGAGCAGCACGAGGCGCGCACCCGCGTGGCCAACGAGCCCGGGGGCCCGAACTGCGAGCACGGAGGGAAGGCCGTGCGCTCGGGGCTGGACCTGGATGACGACGGCGTGCTCGACGACGACGAGGTGACGGGCACCGAGTACATCTGCGCCACGCTCTCGCCGGGCGTCCTGGTGCGCACCCGGCAGCTTCCTCCCGGCGCCCCCTGTGCGCTGGGCGGGCAGCTCACCCTGGCGGGCACGGACCTGGATGAGGACGGCCTCCTCTCGGATGACGAGGTGACGCGCGAGGTCCACGGCTGCATGGAGCCGGCGCCCGTCGTCGCCCGCGTCCGCCCGCTGATGACCCACCCCTTCGTCTGCCGGTACGACAACGCGCTCATGGAGGCCGGCGTGGACCTCAATGGGAACGGCGTGCTCGATGAGGACGAGCTCCGGGCGGCGGCCCGCTTCTGCGCGGACCCCGTGGTGACGCTGCTGCGCCAGCGGCCAGAGCCCGCGGGCCCGAACTGCACCACCGGCGGCACCTGGGTGGAGGCCGGAGTGGACGACAACCGGAACACGGTGCTCGACGACGCCGAAATCCGCGCGTCCGCCTACGTGTGCCAGCTGTCGGCGACCCATGACGGGACGTATGCGGTGGAGGACGTGGCCGACCTGGAGGCGCTGAAGTCGCTCACCAGCATCCGCGGCGACCTCAACATCGAGCACACGGACGTCACGGCGGTGGTGCTGCCCGGCCTCGCCTCGGTGGAGGGCTCGCTGAACATCCACGGCAACTCGGGGCTGACGCAGGTGGACCTGTCGGGGCTTCGCTACGTCGGGGGGACGTTGAGCATCAGGGGCGGCGACCCGCTCAGCGAGCTGCGCATCGGACCGCAGACGCCGGAGGCGCTTCCGCCCGTTCGCGTCCACAGCCTGACGCTCAACACGCTCCCTGGCGTGTCGACCCTGAGCGGCCTGGCCGCCGTGGCGCCCCGCTTCGACCTCACCCTGTGGAACACCGGTGTGCTGTGGAGCCCTGGCATGTTCCCCCACGTCCAGGTGCTGTCGGGCACGCTCACCGTCCACCAGAACGCCGCGTTGGAGCAACTGCCGCTGTCCCAGCTGGCCCAGGTGGATGGGAGCTTCATGATTTCGGCCAACCCGATGCTCCAGTCCCTGGAGGGCCTGGGCCTGCTGACGCGGATTGGCGGCGTGCTCGACATCTCCAGCAACAACGCCCTCACGCACCTCTCCGGCCTGGAGCACCTGGCGGTCGTGAAGGACCGCGTCAACGTGACGAACAACGCCCGGCTCCAGGAGGTCCGCTTCGATGCCCTCTCCGAAACCGGAACGCTCGCCGTGGCGGGCAACGCGGTGCTGGAGCAGGTAGGCCCGATGCCGTCGCTGCGCCGGGTGCACGGGGACGTCGCCCTGGAGGAGAACCCCCGGCTGCTGCGCGCGACGGACCTGCCGGAGCTTCAGAGCATGGGAGGCTCCCTGCTCGTCACCCGCAACCCGCTGCTGACGGACCTGTCTGGCTTCCAGCAGGTGACGTGGCTGCACGGCCTCTCCGTCACGGGCAACGGCGCGCTGGAGCACCTGGGGAGCCTGGGCTCGCTCCACAGCGTGGGCACCCTGGAGGTGCGGGAGAATGCGGCGATGACGGCGCTGCACCTGGACGCACTCGCGCGCGTGCGCGACGCGTTCATCGTCACGGACAACGCCGGGCTTCCGTCGTGCTGGGCCACGATGCTCGCGGACGACGTCTACACCGGGCCGGCGGAGGAGCGCCTCATCGGGAACAACGACAGCGTCACGCCTTGCCACCTCTAGGCTGGCCGGAAGCGCGCGGCCCGGGACGGTGCTTGCCCGTGTGGGAAGCGCGGTCCTACAGTGTCGGCCTTCACCAAGGCCGCCATGACGACCCCGAGTCCACCGGCGTCGAGGGAGTCCGCTTCACCGGCGCTCGCCCCGACTCCTGTCTCTTA
>NZ_JAAIYB010000468.1 GCF_010894475.1 Myxococcus vastator | reverse complement strand
TGGTTGTATGCCGGACGCGTCCACCTGAGCCTCCATCGCTCGGAGCGATGCTGGTCGAGGCCCGGCCGCGGCAACGGGGCGAGTGGGCCGTGGTAATCCGCCTCGATCGCCCAGATCTCACGGGCCTATTCACGCACGTCGTCGAAGACCTTGTAGACGCAACGTGCGTGGCGCCACCGGACCCCGGTGAGGTCGTGACCAGGCGCCTAGCTCGGTGGCAACGGCTGTTCTCCCGCCGTCCCTCGGCTCTGTTGGAGGATCACGAAATCCGCGGACTCGCTGCCGAACTGTCTTTCCTGGTGGATGAAGCCATCCCCAAGTTCGGGCCGCTTGCTGCGGCAATGGCTTGGGTTGGCCCCTATGCGGCGCCGAAGGATTTCTCGTTCCACGCCGTCGAGGTCGAGGTGAAAGCCACACATCGTCAGCGCCGGTCTGTTAGCATCAGCTCACTGGATCAGCTCACTGATGCCGGGCTCCCAATCTGTCTTTGGTGCCGCAGTGTAGAGATCGAACGAGGCCAGTCGGGCGCCCTCAACGCCACTTTCGCGGAACTCGTACGTAGTGTCAGGACTGCCGTAGCTGAGGATGCAGCTGCGGCGGAACGGGTCGAAGATGCTCTACGCGCTGCTGGCTACGAGGACCGGGCGGAGTATGAGGCGACCATGGTCCGGTTCGGGCCGGCAGTCAGCTACGCTGTGAGGCGTGACTTCCCTCGCATCCAGCGTCCCGATGTTGCTACAGGCATTGATAGCTGCATCTACGAGATTGCCGTGACCGCAATCTCGCGCTTCCTTGTGGAGAGTTGGAAGGAGGTAGCAGGCATTGAGATCTGAGCTGCACGACTTCCACACAACACTCATGCAGGAGGTCGCTGCACGTGCGAGCGCTCGCGGTGAATTGACGCGCACGATCCTGGTAGAGAATCTGGTCGGACGCCTACTAGATGCGGAGGAAATTCAGGACTGGATTCCATGTTTCTTCGATGGACGAGGTTCCCGGCGCCGCGCCATTGCCCTGGATGGCTACAGCCAGGACGAGTTCACCCTCGACGGCACGCTCCACCTCTTGATCGTCGACCTGCGTGATGACGCCTCCCCCTGTATGCTCAACTCGGCGGAAATCAAAGCCGCCTTCTCGCGCGCATCCGCTTTCTTTGCTGAGGCACGATCCGGCCGTCTGCTTGATGACCGGAACCCTGAGCGTCCGGACGCAAGCACACAGGTCGCAGATCTCGCGAGATTCATCCAGGAACAGGCCGGCGCAATCAAGACCGTCAGGGTTCTTTTGCTCTCGAACGCCGTCCTTGGTTCCCGCTTCAAGCAGGTCGACCGTGACGCAGTTGATGGAGTGAAACTAGAGCTGCATGTCTGGGACCTCTATCGCTTTCACCAGCTCGCCGCTGTAGGGGGCCGCGAGTTGGTCGATATCGACCTCACCGCCTTCGTTGCATCCGGACTTCCCGCACTGCCGGCGAGCATCGGTGATACGGGCTACTCAGCATACCTGTGCGTAGTGCCTGGCCGCCTATTGGCGGACATCTACGAGCAGTACGGCAGCAGACTTTTGGAGGGCAATGTCCGAGCTTTCCTCAGCGCACAGGGCAAGGTGAACAAGGGTATCCGGATGACCATAAGGAACGCGCCGGAAAACTTTTTCGCATTCAACAACGGCATCACTGCGACGGCGACGGCAGTAGAAATTGATAAGTCGGATGGGATCCACCGTCTTGTGCGGGTCAGAGACCTCCAGATCGTCAATGGTGGCCAGACGACGGCCTCGTTGTACAACGCTTGCCTGCGTGACCAAGCCTCGATGGACAGGATCTTCGTGCAGATGAAGTTATCCGTGTTCCCAAACGAGGTCGCCGAGGTCATGATCCCGGAGATCTCTCGGTTCGCGAATACTCAGAACAAGGTGAGTGACGCGGACCTCTTCGCCAACCACCCCTTCCACCGTAAGGTCGCGGAGCTATCGGCGAGCGTGTGGGCTCCACCCGCTCCTGGTTCACAGCAGATGACCCACTGGTTCTACGAGCGGGCTCGCGCTCAGTACCAGACGGAGCAGTTCAAGTTGAAGCCTACCGAGAAACGAGAATTCCTCATCCGGAATCCGAAGCACCAAGTGATCACGAAGACCGATCTGGCCAAGTTCGAGAACACATGGCGGAAACAGCCTCACTTCGTGAGCCGGGGCGCGCAGAAGAACTTCGTGACCTATGCTGATGCCGTTCGAGAGGAGTACGACCAGCGGCCGGCAGACTTCAATGAGCGTTGGTTCCAGCATGTAGTGGCCCGCGCCATCATTTTTAGGTCCACCGAGAAGCAGGTGTCGTCAGCGGCATGGTACTCCGGCGGCTACCGAGCCAACATCGTCACGTATGGAGTGGCGCGGCTTGTCAAACTTATTGAGGACGAGTACCCCGATCGAGTAATCGACCTCGATCGAATTTGGAGGACCCAGCGCGTTTCAGTGGCCGTCGCGAAGCAACTCGTGTTGTGCGCCGAGGCGGCTTTTCGCGTGCTTACCTCGCCCCCCCCGCACTGGTCGAACATCACGGAGTGGGCGAAGAAGGAGCAGTGTTGGCAGGCGGTGGCTGCCGCCAATATTTCCCTCCTGCCCGACCTTCAAGTAGACCTCAAACTGACTGGCGAGGAGCGGGGCGAGCACCGAGATGCACGCATGCTCGCCAAGCAGGATAATGCAATAAGCGCGCAGGTCGAGTTCATCCGGATAGCCGAGAACGGATACTGGCGCCGAGCACTCACATGGCCGGCTACACGCAGCCTGCTGTCGGGGGGCGAGTACGGCATCCTGACGATGGCGGCTCAACGCCCAGGCTGGGTTCCCAGCGACGCCCAAGCCAAGAAGCTGATGGCGATCGCGAAGAAGCTCGGCGAGGAAGGACTCCTTTAGAGAGTAGAACTGGTCTCAAGATTTAGTGAGCAGGCATGGGCCCTCTCTGCCAACATGAGTGAGACAGTTCGTACCCGGCGGTTTAATGTGCAGGGCGACCCAGGCAGGAACGATGAGCGCAGTGGTGGGAGAGGCTCGTGTCAGGGAGACCGAGGTGGTGGAGAAGGCCAGGCGCCGAGGGTTCACGGCGGAGTACAAGCTGCGGGTGCTGGCGGAGGCAGAGCGCTGCACGAAGCCCGGTGAAGTCGGAGCGCTCTCGTGCCGGGAAGGGCTGTATTCCTCGCTCTTGAGTGAATGGCGGCAGCGCGATGAGGGGCGCTATCGGCTCGCAGTCCGAAGAAGCGCGGTCCGCCGGCGAAGGCGCCCGACGCGTCGCCGAACTGGAGAAGGAGCTGGCCCGCGCCCAGGTGCGCCTCAAGCGCGCAGAGGCCCTGCTGGACTTCCAAAAATAGCTTGGGAGTGGAACTGCCCAAGCTCGACGGGGAGCCCTGATGACCGTGGCACTGGAGGCTGTCGACGTACTGCGCGTGGCGCCGGCGTGCCAGGCACTGGGCCTGACGCGCGCCCCTTCGGATTCGATGAGGGGGACGCGATGCCCGTGAATACTGGCGTGAACAAGATGTCCGTGGTGACGAAGGACAGCGGTGGGGGCACCACGGCGTTCCCGGACGTGTGCAAGACGCCGAGCCCGGGCGGGCCTATTCCCATTCCCTACCCAAACGTGGCGCAGTCCTCGGACACTGACCAGGGCGCCAAGACGGTGTCCGTGGGTGGCAACCCGGTGTGCGTGAAGGACTCCAACTTCAAGATGAGCACCGGCGATGAGGCGGGCACCGCAGGTGGCGGCGTGGCCTCCGGCAAGACAAAGGGCAAGGCCGAGTTCGTCAACTTCTCCTTTGACGTTCAGTTCGAGGGAAAGAACGTGGCGCGCGCCTTCGACCTCATGCTCCACAACGACAAGAACACGCCGCCCTTTCCGGTCATGCAAGGCCCTGTGGTCGCAGCCGGAACCGTGGCGGAGGAGCACAACTGCAAGATCTGCAACAAGGCCTTTGATTGACATGCGTTCGCGGGCTGCGAGGAAACTCTGAACATGACGACTTCAGCACGGCGCGGAAAGCAAGCGGCTGCCCAGGCCAAAGCAGACGAGCGGATCGCGGAGCCCCGGATAGGCTGGGTGGCGGGAGCGGACGAACAAGGCGAGTTGCTCGTGGATTTTCCTGGCAATCCGTTAGGGCCCATTCCCGCGCGGAGCACGGTCGCTGTGTCCGCTGAGGAAGCGTTCCGCGCGGCGCGCGAGCGTCAAGGTGTCGTGCTGCTCTTCGAAAAGGGCGAGCCTGCGCTGCCCCTCGTCATGGGGTTATTGAAGACGCCGAGTTCTACCCCCTTGACTGACCGTCTGTTGGATGACGCCTTTTCGCGCGTTCCCATCGAGGCGCGGGTCGACGGCAAGCGCGTGGTCATCGAAGGTCGCGAAGAGGTCGTCATCCGCTGCGGCAAGGCCAGCCTGACGCTCCGCCGTGACGGACAAATCCGACTGCGGGGCGTGAACGTAAGCACCGAAGCTGAACAGGTGCAGAAGATCAAGGGCGGCAACGTTCAAATCAACTAAGGAGAACCGCCATGGCCAAACAGGCGAAAGAGCGGCACCTGAACGACTTGAACATCGGGAAGTATCACTTCACGCAAGGCGGGAAGAGCTGCCTCAACGCGCATGTCTCACCCTATCAGGAAGGCAAGCCCTGCAGCCATCGCTGGCATGCGCGCGTGGAGGGGGCGTCCCTGCGGAAGATCGAGCCGGGCCACGAAGAGGAGAACCTCTACAAGTGGCCGTCGGACATGCCAAAGCAGCCGCCAGCCGGGACGACTTGGGACCTCTCCGGCGACAACTTCACGACCAGCGCCAGCGTCCCGTACTCATTCGAAGCCCATCATGTGGTGCCGAACGAGGAACTGAGCATCGTCATCAATAGTATCGGCAAGGAGTCGGCGAAGAAGAACGAAATCACCCTCTTGGTACGCAAGGGATTGATGCAGGAGGAGTACAACCTCAATGACAGGGTGAACATGATCATCCTGCCGATGATGCGGGATGAGGCCTTCGCGCTGGCGCTTCCGAAGCACAAGCGAACCGTCGAACAGTTCAACCACCACTTGTATAGCTGCTACGTGAGAAAGCACCTCAAGAAGGCGCTCGCGGTGGTGAAGGAAGACGTCGACGCGCACGAGGAGGAAGCCAGGGAGAATGACAAGGCGGCGAAGGAGAGCAAGAAGGAGGCCCATCGTAGTGACGAGCAGGCCGACCGCCAGCAGACGCTTGCCAAGGCGCACACGGAGAAGGGGTGGTCCGGCAGGGCGGGGACGCATGAGCAGCGAGCGAAGTCCCACCGGCTTCAGGCGATGAACAAGTGGGCGGAGGCCCAGTACCACTCGGACGAGGCCAGAGAGCAGCGGGTGATGGCCATGAAGAAGGTACAGGCGAACCCTACGGGGCAGGGCAAGCAAGGCATCGAGAACCTGTCGAAGGTGCTCAAGGAGGGCATCATCGCCGCGGGACTCTGGATGAAACAGACGGGGCTGGATGGCTCCCTGGAAAACTTCAGGGACTTCATCAAGCAGCGTGACACTGCCTCGAGCGGCGGCGGAATGCCTGACTGACGGACCGGCCGGGAGGCGTGTGAACTTCAATGAATTTCTACTTGCTGGATACGATGGGCGAGCCGGACGAGGACCTGTGCCTGCTCGACAACTTCGTAGAGGGAATCGACCGTTATTCGTGGCGGATTCAGAGGGGAGTGCCCCTGGCTTCAGACTGGCCAGTCGATGCGAAGATTTTCATGAGCCTCGACATGCCGGGCATCAAGCTGGCCTCTTTGATTGGCAACACGGAGAGCATGCTCGTGGTCGTCAAGGAGTTGAAGGACGTCATCCAGGAGCACTGCCGGAACGACATCGAATATCTGCCCTTCACGCTCTACGACCATCGTAAGCGGGTGCGTAGCCGGGATTACTTCATCATCAACCCCATCGGCACCCATGACTGCCTGGACCTTCAGGCCAGCACCATCGTTTGGGATGAGAACGACCCGACGAACGTCATCGCGGTGAACAAGCACGTCCTGCAGCGCGACAAGGTTTCGGATGCGCCGCCGCTGTTTCGCATCAACAAGGACTCGAGTGAGTACCTGGTGAGGACTGATCTGGCTCAGGCCATCTACAAAGGGGGCTTCACGAATATTCTTTGGAGGAAGCTGCCCTTCAACAGTTAGCGAAGAATCAGGCCATGGCAAACGTGACGGACTCGCCAGCATCTTCACCCGCCGAGAGTTTGGCCCATCGCCGTCCAGACCTCCAGTGGGATGTCCTTGAGGAGCACCTCGACGAAGCGACGTTCCTATG
>NZ_JAAIYB010000467.1 GCF_010894475.1 Myxococcus vastator | reverse complement strand
CCCCATCCCCATCCTCCCCGCGGGTATCTCCCCCGCGGTGAAGCCGGCGAACTCGCTCATCATCACCCACCCCAACGTCGTCAATGACCCGACGCGCACGTATGACCCGTGCACGAACGCGGGCAACCCGAACGGCGTGTGGACGTTCAACCACCTGATGCGGGAGATGGCGAGCTCGTACGTGGCGCCAGCGAACCTGACGGAGCACTGGCTGCGGCAGTGGACGGTGAACCAGAACATCAACGGCTGGACGGTGCCGGCGCGCACGGCGATGACCCCGCGCATCCTCACCCCGTGGCCGCGGGTGGGTGGCGCGCTGGACCTGACGCGGTCGCCGTTCAAGCTGGTGGCCATCGTCAACCGCCTGGACCTGGGCGGCAACGCGGGGCCGTCCGCCTACGCCTCCGGGAACGCGGGCGAGCTGCGCTTCGTCTTCGCCGCAGTGGACCGCTCCAGCGGCACCTGTGGCGTGCGGCCCTTCCTGGTCATCTTCGAGTACGGCGTCCCGCACGCCAGCTGTGACGCGGTCCGCACCTGGGCGCGGGGGTGGCTGAACCTGTCATCGTCGTCCATGGTGCTGGGCAGCTCGGCGTACAACACGGCGCTGGCCAACCTCACGCAGCAGGTGGTGATGCGCAACGCCGCGCCCCGCAAGCCGAACGGCAGCGCCATCAACCAGATTCGCACCAACGAGGAGTGGCTGCGCTACCCGTGGGAGCTGCGTGAGTTCCACCTGATGGGCTCGGGCCCCTCGGTGAACCGCCTGCAGGGCCAGCCGACGGTGCTGACGCCGGGGGATTCGCACAACAACACGGCGGTGCTGCAGAACTTCATCAACGCGAACACGCCCGCCATCCTCGCCAACAGCTACACCGTGCCGCCGACGTACCCCACGGCGAGCACGCCGTTCCTCGGCGCGTTCCCGTGGATTTCGTCGGTGACGGACTCGTACTGGCGCGCGTCGGGCATCTCCGTCAACGAGGCCCGGCACAAGTTCTCCTTCAACACGTGCAATGGGTGCCATGGCCGTGAGTCGCGGACCGCCTTCACGCACATCAACGAGAACGGGGTGCTGTCTCCCTTCCTCGCCACGGGCATGGTCAGTCCCTCCACGCCCTTCATCGTGCAGGACCCTGTCGTGACGTCGGTGTCCCGGCCGTTCTTCGAAATCCAGATGCGCACGCAGAACCTGGACAGCGTGGCGAACCAGTCCTGCCTGGCGCGCGCGTTCGACCGGCCGATGCTCTCCGCGCACTGAGGCGGGTACGCCCACAGGGGCCGAAGTCTTACACGATGGCATGGTGGCTCCCTCGCCATGCCATCGTGTGCAGGCGGCATCCCGCCTCAGGCGTCCCTATACTCCCGTGCGATGCTGAACATACGCACCGTGCAGATGGACGCATTCCTGGAGGAACGGGCACGCCGCATGGCGCGAGACCTGGCTCCCGTGCTGGGGGAGAGCTACCCCTCATTGCTTGAGCAATGGGGAGGCCCGGGTTTCGAAGCCTTCATCGTGGCGCAGGTCAGGCACGCGGCGACACTCGGATTCGATCGGGAAGGTGACGCGGCGAAGTACGTCAACGTCGCGTGCGCGCTCGGATCGGGCTTCGAACGGCTGGCCAGGTACCCCTGGGCACCGAAGATTCTCGCCTCGTCGTCGTTGACCGCCAGCGGCAAGGCCGAGCGGCTGACGTACTGGGCGCGTCGCGAGCTGGCCGCGAGCGCCCAGGCGGAGCCGTCATGAGCGGCGCTGCGCTGGACGGGTTTGACCGGGCAAACGCGAGCATCCAGGCGGCCTACCCGGAAGCGGTCGGCTCCGGGCAGACCGTGCTCCCCTGCGATGCGGGCAAGGTCTGCGTGCGCATCGTCGTCAAGGACGAGCGCTTCGCGCTCATGCAGGGCCTTGCCTACCGCCTGGAACTGGGCGGCGAGTTCACCCAAGGCTCCATTCCGTCGGATGGCATCATCCAGATGACCACGCGTGCCGGAGCGGAAGGCTCGCTGGAGGTCACCTTCGGTCCGGATGACCGGCACCGCTGGCCGCTCAAGGTGGCGGACATCGACCCGCTATCGCTCGAGACGGGCGCCGAGGTGGGCTTGAGCAACCTGGCGCTGCTTCCGGAGCAGGAGCTGTCCGAGGAGGAAGCCCTTGCTCGCGGCCTGGTGGTGCTGGCCGAGGCCTTTTCGCAGGAGGCCGGCACCGGGTTCGACGACAAGAACAAGGCGTTGCTGGAGCGCGTGTACAGCGCGCGTGACACGGCCGTGGAGGACGCGGGCGGGTGGACGGCCAGCAGCGCCCTGGCCGAGGAGCAGGCGGCCCTCCGCGACGTCCTGGTCCAGCCGTTTCTTCCCCCCTTGACGTTTGGAATCGACTGAAAATGAGACGCCATGGGCAGGTGCAGGGGCGCCCCAGGGGAGATGGTGGCGCGGACGTCGTGAGGCGGCGGGTCGTCGTTCCCCACAAGTACTACGCGTTCATCCGCCAGTACGAGGAAGAGACCTGGCGCGGCGACGTGGCCTGTGTCCACCTGGAGCTGTGGTGTATCCGCAAGGCGTGGTTCGACCGATTGGAGGGCCCGCCCTTTCCACCCATGCGAACCCTGGCGAGGGTGGGCGGGATGCTCAACGTCACGCTCGAGTTCTCTCCGGAGCAACTCTCCGAGGTCAACGGGGTCCTGGGGCCCGTTGACCCGGAGCAGGGGAACGACGATTCGGAGGACGATGTCGCGCAGGACTTCGACATGGACTTCCAGCCCATGGACGAAGTGGAGCCCGTGGCTCCGCAGGTTCCTCTGATGGACGAGTCGATGGATGCCTCGCAAGACGAGGAGGTCGACATCCACGCGCGCGCGCAGCCCGCGCACCTTCACGAAGGCAACTGGATTGAGGTGTGGTTCTCCAATCGGCAGGGGCCCCAGGTCATCATCCGGAAAGCCAGGCATGACGACCCCGCGCTGATTGGCATCGATCCGGAAGAGCGGCTGTGGCGGCTGCTCCAGATTCGGCGCATCCGCCCGCCGTCCACGCTGATTCGGCTCCGGCAGTTCACCGACCCCGACGCCGAGTAGCGCTCCTCGCTGTCCCGCATCGCTGCTCGAGCTCTCCCATGCCGAAGATTGACTACCCTCCCGCGGGCCTTCAGGCCCTTTGGGATTCATGGTTTCCCGCTCCCGCCGTCGCGGCCACCAAGCCGGACTACGTCGTTGTCGCGGACGTGGGGCAGGGGAACCTGAATGCCGTCTTCAACACGCTCGACCAGCCGTTCCTGTACCTCGACGTGGGCGGCGGGAATGATGCGAACCGCTTCACCTATCCCACCCCCTCACCGCCCTATTTCTGCGGAGCCGTCACACCGCGCTTCGTGCAGTCGAATTGGGACAGCGACCACATCCGCACCGGCATCGAGGAGATCAACGTCCACAACCGGCTGCCGAACACACACTGGCTGGTTCGTAACTACGCGAAGGGAAAATACTCCGGAGATGCGGCGTCGCTGCGGACGAACATGAGCCTGAACGGGCGTCAAATGCATGACGTCAAGAACGCCGCCCCTGATTCGGTGAGCCGTTCGGGGCTGACGGTGTTCAAGCAGAGTGGCAAGAACCTGAATGACGTGGCGCTGGCTCTGCGCCTGGAGAATCCGCGGCAGGCCAACCAGTTCATCCTGCTCCCCGCCGATGCGAACACCTCGTTCGCCCACAACACCGACCTGCACTGTGTGGGACTGACGGCGGTGCACCACGGCGCCGCGGTTGATGACGAGGACGACCTTCCCAGGCCCGAGCCGCTGGGGGGTGGCGGAACGGCTCGGACGCTGGTGTTCTCCTTCGGTTCGGGCAACAGCTATGGCCATCCATCCCAGGCTGGGACGGACGCCTACGCCAACCAGAACTGGCCGGACGAAGCCCGCTTCGACACGGCGGGAAACGAAGTGGACGCCGACGTGGCGGGCCCCCGAGGCAACGTGGGCATCGTCTGGCCCGCGTACCGCCGAGGCCCCGGAGCGGTGGCCGCCGATGCGAGCGCCGAGGCCGTTGCCCGGGCTTCGCTGGCGCTCATCACCACGGCGATGGCGGAGATTCGTCTGGTGGGCCTGGGCGCGGTGGCGAACATCGACCGCGTGGCCTCCGCGGCGGCCTACGAGGCGGCCCGACTGGTGGGCCATGGCGGGTCCGAACGAATCGCGGACGCCATGGCAGGGGATGGCGCGGTGGGCTCCATCCAGCGCTGGCCCTGGAATGCGGCGCGCTGGGAGGCCCGTGAGGGACGCCTCACGAAGCGGCGGCTCCATGCGCTGGCAGCGGTGCCTGGCGCCGCGGGGACGCTCTACGCCGCGACAGAGGATGGGGTGCTGAAGACGCTGGACGCGGGCGGCGCCTGGGCGGTTTCCAGCACGGGCCTGACGGACCGGAACGTGCGCTGCGTGGCGGTCTGTCCCAGTGACGTCCAGCGCATCTTCGTAGGCACGGCGTCTGGGGTGTTCCGGAGCACGGATGCGGGCGCCAACTGGGCGCTCGTGAATACGGGGCTGGGGAACCTGGATTTGCGCTCGGTGGCGGTGGACACCGCGGATGCCTTGAAGGCGGCGTTGGCCACTGCGGGTGGCGTGTTCCTGTCCGTGGATGGCGGCGCCAATTGGAACGCCGCGAACACCGGCCTGACGAACCTGGATGTGCGCGCAATCGCCATCACCCCTGGCAATCACAATCACCTGATGGCGGCCACCGCGGGCGGCGTGTTCACGAGTGGAGATGGTGGGGCGAACTGGGCCGTCGCGAACAATGGCCTCGCGAACCTCGACGTGCGCGCGGTGGCGTTCAACCCGGGCAATGGGGTGAGCGCGGTGGCGGCCACGGCGGGTGGCGCGTTCGTCACGGGGGATGGTGGGGCCACCTGGGCCGCGGCGAACACGGGCCTGGCCAACGTGGACGTGCGGGCGTTGGCCTGGGATTCGGGCCACGCGCAGGTGGTCTACGCGGCGACGGCGGGAGGCGTCTTCCATAGCCAGGACGGCGGAGCGACGTGGGGGCCTCACGAACCGGCGCTGCACCAGACCCCGGTGACCCGGCTCTGCGCGCATCCGGCGGATGACCAGGTCCTCTTCGCGGCGACCCAGCAAGGTGTCTTCAAGAGCACGAACCAGGGAGCCACCTGGGCCGCGGCGAACAATGGAGGCGTCCACGCCCAGGTGCGGCAGGTGTCCGCGGACGCGCTCACGGCCAACCTCTTCCTCGCGGCGACCGCGGGAGGTGTCTACCGCACGCTGGATGCAGGTGGGCTGTGGGCCGCGGCGAACAATGGCCTCACGAATTCCGACGTGAACGCGGTCACCGTGTCCCATGCGAACGCGCAGCACGTCTTTGCGGGGACGGCGGGCGGGGTATTCCGCAGCATGGATGGCTCGGCGAACTGGGTCCACCTGAACCAGGCGCGGCTGGGGAACCGGGATGTCCGCAGCGGCGTGGTGGCGCCGTCCGACGTGCAGCGGGTGTACGTGGCGACGGCGGGTGGCGTGTTCCTGAGCGCGGACGGTGGCCGCAACTGGGTTGCCAGGAGCACCTGGCTTCCCCATGTGGACGTGCGAGCGGTGGCGGTGGACCCCGGGAACGCGGCCAACGTGGTTGCTGCGACGGCGGCGGGCGTGGGGCTCAGCACGGATGGCGGAGGCACCTGGGCCACGGTGAATACGGGCCTCACCAGCACCGATGTGCGCGCCGTGTTGGTGGACCCCACGAACACGGCCAGGCTGATGGCGGCCACCGCGGCGGGCATCTTCATCAGCAACAATTCGGGCGGACTGTGGGCCGCGTCCAACACCGGGCTGACGGACCTGGACGTGAAGGCCATCACCCTGGACCCGAACACCCCGGCGAACGTGGCTGTGGGGACGGCCAGTGGCGTCTTCCTCAGCGCGGATGGAGGCGCG
Source organism: Myxococcus vastator (assembly GCF_010894475.1). GTDB lineage: Bacteria > Myxococcota > Myxococcia > Myxococcales > Myxococcaceae > Myxococcus > Myxococcus vastator. Next base: position 397 of record NZ_JAAIYB010000467.1, on the reverse strand, counting down.
ACCTGGACGGCGAAACCCATGGGCGGGCCGGCCCCGAACGTGCGCGCCGTGGCTGTGGGGGCCGCCGTGCCGAACCACGTGGTGGCGGGCACGAACGTGGGCGTCTACGTCAGCCTGGATGCGGGGACGACGTGGGCCCTGCGCAACGCGGGGCTCGGCAGCGTGGATGTCCGGGCGGTGGCGGTGGACCCGGCGAATGGTCAGCACCTGATGGCGTCGACGGCGGCGGGCGTGTTCACGACCCTGGATGGTGGCGTCACGTGGACCCCGGCGCGCGTGGGGCTGGGCAGCCTGGATGCCCGGGGACTGGCGGTGGACCCGACGAACTTCCAGCGGCAGGGGGTGGCGACGGCGGATGGCCTCTGCGTGACGGAGGACGGCGGCGCCGGATGGGTGG
>NZ_JAAIYB010000466.1 GCF_010894475.1 Myxococcus vastator | reverse complement strand
TCGCCGACGTCACCCGGGCCGGGCCCAAGGCGCTCGCCACCACCGTGGGACAGGCCCTCAAGGAGCCGCTGAGAGGCCTGAACCGGCCCGCCCGTCCTCCCGACGAGGCGCCGGCCCGGCCCGCCACCCGGCGCGTGGAGCCCACGGAAATCCCAGGCTTCGGCTTCGAGCTCCGGGACGCCGGCGTCCCCACGGGCCGCGGCGCCGCGCGGGGGACAGGCGGACTGCTGGCGCCCCTGCTGGCGTCGGGCGAGGTCTGGCTGTCGCTGCCCGGAAAGCCCGAGGCCTGGCGCGTCCCTGGCCCGCCGTTCCTGACGGCGCTGGAGCTGTCGCGACAGGCGGTGGAGCTGGCGCGCGCGGTGGAGCTGGGCGAAAACCGCTTCGAGCTGGCCCCCGCGGGCGCGAAGCCTTCGCTGCTGGTCGACCTGAAGACGGGCCAGGCGAAGGCGGGGCGCGCCGGGACGCCCTTCCCGCTCGCGGGCAACGTGCTCGCCGCCGCCCTCTTCCACCTGGGCGAGTCCCTGGCCGCGGCCTTCGCGGAAGCGGACCGCGCGCTGGTGGCCAACCCGTACCGGATGGAGCTGGCGGAGCGCTGCCGCGAGGGGCTCTCACACCTGCGAGGCCCCGTGCAGCCCCCCGAGGCCCAGGGCGCGGCCCGCGAGAAGAAGGCCCGGGCCACGGGCCAGGGCACCTCCCGTCCGCTGAAGGTCCCCGGTCGCTTGCGCCGGCTGCGCTTCGAGAAGCTGTGGGAGAAGCGCGGCCTGCCGGACGCGGAGGAGTCGCGGCTGCTGCTCGGCCGGCACGGGCCGGTGTACTGCGCGCCGCAGCTGGCCTCCGCGTTCTCCCGAAAGGACGGAGCGCTGCTGTGGAAGCGCGCCGCGGCGCTGGGCGTGGCCGCGTCGGCGGATGGCCACGCGGTGGCGGCGGACATCGCGCGCGTCTACGGCTTCACGGGCCGGGGCGGCGGCGCGCGCTGGCTGCATGACCACGACGGAATCCCCCTGGGCCCGCTGCTGCTGCGCAAGGACGGCCTGCTGCTCACCCTGTCCGAGGACCGCACCGTCGTGGCCTTCGCGGAGGCCACGGGCCGCGAGGTCTGGCGCCTGGCGCCGCCGCGCACCCAGCGCAGCTGGCTGGCCACCCAGGGACACCGCGCGCTGGTGGGCACGGACTCGGGCTACCTCTATGGGCTCGACCTGGAGGACGGCCAGGTCCGCTACCGCATGCGCGCGCCCATGCCGTTCCACGGGCCCCCGGTGGCCTGGGGCCGGCGCTTCCTGGCCATGCTGGGCCGCGGCTCGCACTGGGCCATGTTGCTCGCGGACGCGCACACCGGCGAATCCGTGTGGACGTACGAGCCGAACCTGTCCCACCTGTCCGCGCCCCTGCCCGTGGGCTCGCGGGTGTTCATCGCCGGCGAGCGCGAGCGCGAAGGCATGCTGCTCTGCCTGGACGCGAAGGGCCGGCGCCTCTGGGAGCGCCCGCTGAACCTGGGGCCTGGCCCCTATGCGCTGGCCGCCCTCCCCCGCGCGGTGGTGGTGACGAGCGCCTCGGGCGCGGCCACCCGGGTGGCCGCCTCCGGCACGGTGGACTGGCGCGTGGGCGCCGCGGGCGAGCCCCTCATCAGCGCGCTCCCCGCCCATACCGCGCGCGACGTCACGCTGGTGCCAGGGGAGCGCGTCCGCGCGGTGGACCCCCGCGGCGGGCAGGTGCTCGCGGAGGTCCAGGCCGGCGTGGGGCTCGTCGCGCTCCAGGCCGACGTGCGCCTCAACCTCTACTTCCTGGACGACGCCGGCACGCTGTCCGCGTACCGGCTCGGCTCTCACTTCACGGTGGTGGAGTAACCCCCGCGAAGGCCTAGTTCGCCGCGGCCTTCGACGGGTCGATCTCCTCCTCGGGGCGCTCTTCCTGGGTGGCGCCCTCCCACGACTCGCCGGCGCCGAGCTTCCAGTCAGACGGCACGTCCAGCTTCCACACGTAGCTGGACGTCGCGGTGCCACCCGAAGCCGCGCTGGAGGAGAGGTTGATGGTCATCTCCATCTTCGCCACCTCGTTCGGCAGCAGGTCCAGATCGTAGTGCCCCAGCACCATCTGCGGGGGGAACGACGGGACGAAGCGCTCCGGGTGGTCAATCTTCATGGACGGGTCGGCGCCGCGCATCTCGCCCAGCAGCTTTCCCTTCGCGTCGGTGAGCTTCCACACCGTGTCGAACGAGGCGCTGGTCATCATCTTCAGCACCTTGCCGTCGTCCTTGAGCACGCGCTGCGCGCCCCACACCGCCAGCTGCAGGCGGATCTGCGGCTTGCCCAGCACCATCACCACGTCGGAGGAGATGATGTCCAGGCGCATGCCCTTGTCCGTGGCCGTCCACACCGGGCGGTAGCGGCCCTCGCGCAGGCTGTCGAACGTCTTGCGCGTGTACTCGTAGAAGGCCTTGCGGTCATTGGCGCGCTCATCCTTCGCGCCACGCTCCTCGCGCGCCTCCAGCTCCAGCAGGTAGTCGTCGAACTTCGTGTTCCCCTTGAAGCGCGTCAGGTGCGCGTCCACCTGCTCGAAGTAGTTCTTGAAGAAGGGCTTCAACTCATCACGGTAGCTGGCCTCGTCCGGGTTGGCGCGCATCCAACCCACCCGTTCGAGGTACTCCGCGTGAATCCGTTGCTGATCCGCATTCCGCTGGGCCTCCAGCGCGCGACTGCTCGCGCTGCGATAGCTCATGACGGCGGCAAGCAGCACACCCGCGACGATGACGATGACTCCGAAGTAGCGCTTCACGCGGCAGTCTCCTGTGCCTTTGTCCTGGCAGTGATATGAAAAATCCCCAACGTGATCCAGGCCACCGGGACGCACCTGTTCACCACGCCCCTTCCCTTGGAGGAAGGAGAGCTGCTGGGCAATCCCCAGGTGGCCTGGGCGGCCTACGGAGAACCATCAGACGGCAAAGCGGTGGTGTTGCTGCACGACCTGGCGCACTCGCACCTCGCGTTGGGCCCACTGGAGGACTCGGCGTACCAGCCCTCCGGCTGGGGACGCGCCCTGGTGGGGACGAACCTCGCGTTGGACCCCGCCGTCACCCCCGTCTTCTCGCCCGGGTTGCTCGGCAGCCCATTCGGCAGCACGTCGTCCGCGACGGTGAATCCCGCGTCGGGTGAGCGCTGGGGGCTCGAACTGCCGCCGCTCACCGTGCAGGACATGGCGCGCGCCGTGTCGGCCACGCTGCGCGCGCGGGGGCTGACGCAGGTGCGCGCGCTGGTGGGTGTGGGCCTGGGCGCCCACGTGGCGCTGCGGCTGGCGTCCCTGTTCCCGGACCTGGCCGAGGGCGTGGTGGCCATCGGCGCGGCGCGCGCGCTGCCCGAAGGCGTGCGCGAGAAGCTGGGCCTGTCCTGGCAGGTGCTGCGCGCGGACCCCGACTACCGGGACGGCCTCTACGCGCTGGATGCGCCGCCGCGCAAGACGATGCGCAAGCTGCGCCTGGACTTCCAGAAGCTGCTCTGCGGACGTGAGTTCCTGGCCTCCGCGTACCCGGCTCCCGAAGCGGCCCGCGCCGCGCTGGAGGCGGAAGCGGACGCCTTCGCGGACGCGTTCGACGCGGTGTCCTGGGCGTCGCTGTGCTCGGCGTACGCGGGCAGCGACGTGTCGGACGGCTTCTCGCGTATCCGCGCGCGGGTGCTGCTGGTGACGGGGACGTCGGATGCCATGGCCCCGGTGAACCGGGTGCGTGACACCTACCACCTGCTGAGCGCCGCGGGCGTGAGCGCCCGCTTCCTCGAGCTGCCGGGGCCCGGGGACCACGCGGCGCTGCTCCAGGACGCGGAGCGGCTCCATGGCCCGCTGAGCGACTTCCTGCGGCGCTGCTGACTAGTCCAGCCTCACGACGCCGGAGAGCTTGCCGCGGAGCGCGCCCACCAACATGCCGATGGCAATCTCGTTGTTGCCGCCGTGCGGGATGATGATGTCCGCGAAGTGCTTGGACGGCTCCACGAAGCCCATGTGCATGGGCCGCACGTGGCGCAGGTACTGGCTCACCACGTGGTCGAAGTCGCGGCCGCGGTCCTTGATGTCGCGGGTGAGGCGCCGGAGGATGCGGAGGTCGTCGTCCGCGTCGACGTAGATCTTCACGTCCATCTCATCCCGGACCTCCTTCATGTGGAGGACGAGGATGCCCTCGATGAGGATGATGTCGCCGGGGTCGACGTTCTTCGTCTGCGGCTGACGCGACGAGGTGACGAAGTCGTAGACGGGCTTCTGGATGGGCTGCCCGGACTTCAGCGCTTGCAGGTGCCGAACCAGCAGCTCCCTGTCGAAGGCATCCGGGTGGTCGAAGTTCACCTCACGCCTGTCCGCCAGCGGAAGGTCCTTCAAGTCCCGGTAATACGAATCCTGATCGATGAAGGCCACGCGGCAATCCGTCAATGCCTCGCGGACCTTGCGGGCAACGGTGGTCTTGCCGGACGCGGTGCCGCCCGCGATTCCGACGACGAGGGGGGACGCCATGGCGGCGCGAACTATCTTACCGGGACGGCCAGCGCAAGGGTTCGGTCCAATCCCGGACATTTCTCCCGCTATCCCCGGCGGAGCAGCCCACGCCCCCTCGCCTCCTCCAGCAACCCAGGCGTCACCTCCGCCTCGGCCATGGGCCGGACAGCGAGCATTCTCAGGAACTCACCCAGGGCCGGGGGCACCGACATCACCTCCGGCCCGCCTGACCTGCGCCGGGCGACGAAGGACCAGGGCCCCGGGCCGGGCCGGCGCGCCACCTGGTTGAGCGAATCCAGGCCGGACAGCTCCAACGTGCCACACGCCCAGGCCCGGGCCGTGAGATGCCGCCGCACGGCTCGGGCGGCGTGGACCAGCTCGGACAGGTCCACGGGAAGCGACCCGGCCCGCACGTCCTCCATCAACCCCACCTGCCCCGGCGCGGGCGCGGGCACCCGCCGCGTGAACAGCGACGGCAGCAGCAGCTCCAACGTCAGCGCCGCCGACGCCCCCTCATCCGGTGACTCGCGCAGGCGGCGCATGGCCCAGGACGCGAAGGCCTGCCCCGGCGTGCGCGCCACGGCGTCGAAGAGCTTCCGGTACTCCTTCGAGCCAGTGAAGGCCGCCAGCCCCTCCCGCGTGCCCGCGAGCAACAACCGGGTGAGCGGCCACTCGCGGTCCAGGACCTCCGCGACCACGGCCAGGCGGAAGTCCTGGTCCGCCAGCGTGCCCGCTTCATCTTCCACGGAGGCCACGGGCGCGGCGGCGTACCCCGCGTCGAACAAGGCCCAGGGCTGGCTGTCCTCCGTGAGGGGCGGCACGGCCGCGACGGCCGGCGGAACGCGCCACGTCAGCGGCGGACGCGCTCCCGCGGGCACCCACTGGCGCAGGCGGCGCAAGGACATCCGGGCGACCTCGGGCGGGTGGCCGTCACCCTCGAAGGTGACGGCGCGCAGTGACGGGCAGCGCGGAATCAACGAGGCCAGCAGATCGAAGAGCTCCTCGCGCACCGGCTGCGTGTGGTCATCCACGTAGAAGCTGCGCGGCCCCCGGTGCGTCACCACGCCTCCGGCGATGTGCAGCTCGATGACCTGGTCGAGCGGAAAGCCATCCAGCCCCGTCTCCAGTGGCAGGCCGGCGGAGAGCTGATGGCTGAGCAGGTGCCCCAGGTCGAGCAGCAGCGGCGCTCCGGTGCGCGCGTGCAGCTTCGCCATGAAGTCCAGCACATGCCACTGCCCGCGCCGCGCGAGCACCGCGGGGTTCTCCAGCGCGAGCGGCCTGGACAGGTGCCGCTGGACGTGGAGCGCGTGGGACACGCACGCCTCCAGGCCCGCTTCGTTGAAGGGCGGCGTGAAGTAGAGGTAGCCCGGAAAGGGCTGCCCATCCACGTGCCACCAGCCGACGTCGTTGCCCACCCAGGCGCTCTCCACGGCGCGCGCGTGGGCGTCCAACTCCCTCAAGGCCTGGCCGGGCTCCAGCGCGGGCCCCCAGAGGTTGAGGTGGACGGGATGGAAGAGCACCGGGACGTCCTGCCGCCGACGCCACATCTCCGGGAACAGCGAGGCGTGCGCCTTCGACTCCTCCAAGGAGAGCGGCGCGCTGTACTCCACGTAGTCGAAGAGGCCCGGTGACTCGTCCAGCAAGCGGTAGGGCTGCGGCACGTCCGCCACGCTCAGGTTGCTGCTCAGCCCCAGGCCCCGCCAGGGCAGTGTCCACGTCTCGGGAACCGCGTGCGTCATCCTTTCAACGTAGACGCGCCCCGCGCCCACCGCCACCCGCGACCGCCGGGCAGTAGCGCGCGGACCGCATCCGGGCTCGGGTATGCTCGCCGATTCCCCGCACCCCAGGAGGCACGATGCCCACC
>NZ_JAAIYB010000465.1 GCF_010894475.1 Myxococcus vastator | reverse complement strand
GGCGAGGCGGTGGGGAGCACCATGTGATGACGGCCACGCACCTGCTGGCCAAGGGCGTTCGCCAGGGCGCGCCACCCGTCACGCTGGAGTCCCACCTGCTGGACACGGAGCAGGCCGCTGCCTCGCTGTTCGCGGGCGATGGACGGTGGGCCGTCAGCTTCCGGCGCTTCTTCAAGGTGGAGGAGGCGGCCACCGACCGCTTCCTCCTGAACCTGCGCCTCGCGTGTCTCTTCCACGACGTAGGGAAGGCCAACGCGGACTTCCTCCGGGCCGTGACGTCGAACGCGCCCGTGCTCCAGACGCTTCGGCATGAGCACCTGTCGGCGTTGATTCTCCACCTCCCCCAGGTCCGACGCTGGCTCGAAGCCAACGCTGAAGTGGACCTCGACGTCATCGCGGCGGCGGTGCTCACGCATCACTTCAAGGCCTCGGGGCACGCCGGGGAGTGGCGCTGGTGTCAGCACCGGGGCGCGGCGCGGCTCGCGCTGCATCTGGACCACCCGGAGGTCCATGCCGTTCTGCTCCGCATCGCAGAGGTGGCGGAGCTGGGGCCTCCCCCCGCGCTGCCGCGTGAGCCCTGGCGCCCGGGCGCGCCATGGGAGCAGGCCTATCTACAGGGGCATCGAGCCGCCCGCGCGTTCCGGCCAGGGCGGGGCGGTGACGCCTCCCGCGCCGCCTTGTCGCGCGCGGTGAAGGCAGGGCTCATCGCCGCGGATGCCGCCGCGTCGGGGCTGGTGCGCGAGGGGCACTCCATCCAGGCGTGGCTCGGCGAGCTCTCCAGCATGCCGGCGTTGACCCCCGAGGACATCGCCCACGCCGTCATCGAGCGCCGCATCGGCTTCGTCCGGGCCCGGGAGGGCGGCTTCACCCCACGGGCGTTTCAGCTCGGCGCTGCGGAGTTGGGGCCGCGCGCGTTGCTGCTCGCCGCGTGTGGGACGGGCAAGACGCTGGCCGCGTGGATGTGGGCCCAGGCCCAGGCACGCGCCAGGCGCATCGGCCGGGTCATCTTCCTCTACCCCACGCGCGGCACCGCCACGGAGGGCTTTCGGGACTACGCGGGCTGGGCGCCCGCGGATGAGGCGGCGCTGCTGCATGGCACCGCCCGCTATGAACTCGAAGGGATGCGAAGCAACCCGGCGGAGAGCACCGTGGGGAAGCAGTACATGAGCGAGGCGGATGCCCGGCTCTATTCGCTGGGGCACTGGCACAAGCGTTATATCAGCGCCACCGCGGACCAGTTCCTCGCCTTCATGGAGCACGGCTACGCCAGCACCTGCCTCCTGCCGGTGCTGGCGGACAGCGCGCTCGTCATCGACGAGGTCCACAGCTTCGACGCGCGCATGTTCGAGACGCTGGTGGGCTTCCTGAAGTCCTTCGACCTGCCCGTGCTGTGCATGACCGCCACGTTGCCGGCCTCGCGCCGGCAGGCGCTGGAGCGGAGCGGGCTGCGGGTCTATCCCTCCTCCAGCGAGCGGGCGAAGCTCGAAGACCTTGAGTGGCAGGAGGCTCATCCTCGCTACCGGCTGGAGCCAGTGGATGGAGAGGCCCAGGCGCTGGAGGTCGCCCGCGCGGCCTATGGCGCGGGGCAGCGGGTGCTCTGGGTGGTGAATCAGGTGGCGCGCTGCCAGTCGCTGGCGTCGCGGCTGCGCGCGACGCTGGGGGGCGACGTGCGCTGCTATCACAGCAGGTTCAAGCTCGAGGACCGGCAGGAGGCGCACGCGCTGACGGTCGCGGACTTCAAGCAGAAGACCCGCGCGGCCATCGCCGTCACCACCCAGGTGTGTGAGATGAGCCTGGACCTCGACGCGGACGTGCTCATCACCGAGCTGGCGCCGCCGACCTCGCTGGTGCAGCGCTTCGGACGCGCCAACCGCCACCTCGCGCGCGGGGTGGACTTCCAGGCCCGGCTCGTCACCTACGCGCCCGCGGGGGCCGCGCCCTACACGTTGGCGGAGCTGACGTCGAGCGTGGAGATGCTGCGCGCGCTGGGGCCGGGCGCGGTGTGTCAGCGGCGGCTCGCGGAGGCCCTGGAGGCGCACGCATGTGGAGAGCCGGACCCGGTGGGCACCACGCGCTTCCTTGAGGCAGGGTACTTCGCGACGCCCGGCTCCTTCCGCGACGGCGAGGACTTCACGCGGCCGTGTCTCCTTGACGAGGACGTGGAGAAGGCGTGGGCGCTCCGAGAGGCGCACCGCGCTTGGGATGGGCTCATCGTCTCCGTCCCCAAGCGGTGCGTCGCGAAGGAGGCGGTGCGCCCCTCGTGGCTCCCCGCCCATCTCGGGATCGCGCGCGGCGCCTCATACGACACATGGCTGGGCTTCCAGACGGAGGAGGTTGCTTCATGACGACGAGCGGGGCGGGGAAGAAACCGGGGCGGGCTCGCGCGAAGGCGCCCGTCGCCGAAGCACCCTCCGAGCTGACGATGACGTTGGACTACGAGCTCCATGCGCTGCCCACCGCGCAGCACCGGGCGGGGCTCGCGGGCCTGGTCCTCATGCTGAAGTGGCTGGAGCGGCTCCCTGGAAAGGAGAAGGGGACCGCGCGGCTCCTCCGGCTGGATGAGGCGGGCGCGAGCGTGGCGCTGGACCTGGAGGGGCTGCGGCGCCTCTTCAATGAGTTGTTCGCCGCGAGCATGGAGGAGCAGCGGGAGTCACAGCCCCGCAAGGACGAGCCGCCGCTTCGCGAGGAGGAGGTCGAACAGACGGATGTGAAGGGCAAGGTGAAGCGCAAGAAGTCCTTCATCTACAAGGTGCCTGTCCCCCGCGCGGGGCTCCTGCTCGACCTCGCCCCGGGCGCGAACGACGCGGGCCTGTGGGTGAAGCTGTGGCGGGACATGCTCTGGAAGACGCTGCGCGGCGTTCCCGCGACGCGCAACCCCTTCATCGCCCGGGCGCAGGGGACGGACTCCGGAGACGCGGAGAAGGCCTGGAAGCGGCTCACGTCGAAGAAGCCGCTCACGGTGCAGCTCTCCAGCACGGACTTCCTGGGGGCCATGGACCGCAACGCGGATGGCGTCTCCTTCGAGGATTCGCCGCGCGACTGGTTCCTCCTTCACTTCTGGCCCTATGTCACCCAGGTCTATGTGCCGCGAGCATTGAAGCTGAAGGACAAGGCCCTCCAGGCGGAGCACGCGGGGTTCGCGCTGGTCATCCCGGACGTGGGCCGGCTCCAGTCCTTCTGTGAGGAGCTGCCTCACGCGCTGCGCGAGCGGAGCGCGGAGGTGGGGGGCTTCCGGCCCCGGGCGGCGCTGGTGGACCTGGTGGAGGAGTCCGCGCTTGTGACGGGGCGGCTGCTGCGCGAGCGGCTCTCCCGGACGGAGGGCGCGCAGGCAGATGGCGCGCTGGTGTTGGGGTACGAGCTGGTCCACCTCGACAAGGAAGGCAACAACGTCCGCACCTACAGCGCCTCGCGCTTCGAGCCGACGGTGTCCATGGTGGATGAGTACCAGGCGCTCCAGCACCCAGCGCTGTGGGACCCGCTCTACCGTCGCACCCGGCTTCAGAACCTGGTGGGGAGACGCCCCTGGTACGCGGGGTTCGACCGCATCGCCTCCACCCTGCCGTACACGGCCACCTTCGGCGCCAAGGGCTTTCGCCATGACGCCCGGGTGTCATTCGAGAGGAGCAAGGACATGGAACCCAATGAAGCCACTGATGCGAGCACGGGCCTTGAGCAGCTCGTGTTGCAGGTCGCGGGCACCTACGTGCGCCGCAAGGTGAAGCTCAAGCACGGCTTGGAGTGGGAGGGCGTGAAGGACGACCCGAAGAAGAAGGCGGAGTACGAGAAGGAGAAGGAGCGCATCGCGCGGGACGCCTTCCTCGCCGTGCGCAGCAGGACCGGGGCGGACTTCATCGGCTACTTCGCCGGGACGCTGTGCTCGGTGCCCCACCACCTCAAGGCCGAGCAGTTCGTGAGGCTCTCCCGTGCGCTGCACGAGCGCACCGATGACGTCCGGACGTTGACCCTGCTGGCGCTCTCCGCCACCGCCTGAGCCTGTCTCATTCCCAGGAGCCTGACATGCCCCACAAGAACCTGTTCGCCACCGTCCTCACCTACGCCGCGCCCAGCTCCAACTACCGGGGGGAGAGCGAGGAGAACCGCACCGTCCTCCAGAAGATTTCGCGGGGCGGGGCGGAGCACACCGTCATCAGCCCCGAGTCCATGCGCAACGCGCTGCGGGAAATCCTGACGAAGTATGGCCTGCCCATGAACCGCCGCCGGCTCCACGACGAGGACCAGCTCGCCGTGGAGTTCAAGGAGTTCCCTCACGCGGAGAAGTACGCCGACGACTTCCTCTTCGGCTACATGGTCGCCGACTCGAAGGCGAAGAAGCCCGACAAGGACCACCCCTCCAAGCGCGACAGCGTCCTGCGGATGAACATGGCGGTGTCGTTGAACCCCTACCGCTTCGACGCGACCTTCCACCAGTCGCCGCTCAACGCCGGGGAGAGCCCCTGGAAGAACTCCGCCAGCTCGGCGCTCTTGCATCGCGAGGTGGCGTACACGGCCTATCAGTATCCCTTCGCGCTCGCCGTGGCGGACTGCGTGGCGGTGCCGGAGGGGAAGCGGTGGGCCACGCAGCTCGTGAAGGCACTGGGCGAGCTGTCCGGTGTGGCGGGAGGCCACGCCCGGAGCCTCTTTGAAATGGCGCCGCGCAGCGTGGTGGCGCGCCTGACGCCCTCGCTGGTGGCGGGGTACGACAGCTATGGCTTCGACGGGGAGGGAAAGTTCCCGGAGCTGTCGCGCCTGGTGGGAGAGCGGCCGGACCTGGACGCGCGCGAGTTCTGGCTGGGGGGCGCGTTGGTGCGGGAGATGAATCCCGAGCAGCGGCAGGCGCTGGAGGTGAGGGGGGCTCACCTGCACGACAACCCGCAGGCGCTGCTGGAGAAGCTCGCCACGGCCGCGTTCTCGGAGGCATAGATGGGACGCCTCTGGTTGCTCGCCCAGGCGCCCTTCGCGGCGTTCCGGCCGCTCCAGGCGGGCGTGTTCCGCGCCACCGCGCCTTTCATGACCCCGTCCGCGGCCTATGGGCTGGTGCTCAACCTGGCGGGGGTGGAGACGCGCGCGCCGGGGCCGGAGGCCACCACCCGGATGCGCGACGACTGCCCTTGTCTCCGCATCGCCGTGGGGCTGGTGGGCTCGCCGCCCGAGGTGTCCAGCCTCTACCAGCAACTCCATACCTATCCGGTGGGGAGCTCCGGCCAGGAGCTCAAGGCGCGGACGCACGGGGCGAAGTATTGGATTGTCCCCGTGCGCAGGGAGCTGCTGGTGGGCCTGCGGGCCGTCGTGGGCGTGGAGTGTGACGACGATGCGCTCCTGGGCCGCGTCAGCGCCGGGTTGCGAGGAGAGGGGCCCGCCCGGTATGGGCTGCCCTTCGCGGGCGACAACAACCTCCTCTTCGACAGGCTGGACCTGTTGGAGGCGCCACCCGAGGCGCGCTGGTACGCACGGCTGGAGCCCGGCGCCGAGCCTCGGCGTGGCGCATACCGGATGACGGTGGGCATCAACCGAGAGGATGCCAGCCGGACCACGCGCGCGCTGATGGCGCCGCTGGAGGTGGCTACCCGGGAGCCACCCGAGGGGGCCTGGACGTGGACGCCCCGGGCGCCTCCGTCCTGAGCGGCGCGCGGTCGATAAGGTCTCACAGTCGTGTCGTCAGGGGGCGGGGGGCCCCATCGCATGAACGTACCATCCACGAGTCAGAAGGCTGTCGTCGGCGAGCCATCCATCCGCACGCACGCGCTGCACGCGCTGGCGTACTGCGAGCGGCTCTTCTACCTGGAGGAGGTGGAGGAGCTGCGCGTGGCGGACGCCGCCGTCTTCGCGGGGCGGCGGCTGCACGTCCAGTTGCAGGAGGAGGGTGAGCGCGTCGAACTGGAGCTGGCGAGCGAGGCACTGGGCCTGCACGGCCGGGTGGACGCGGTGAGGACGCGGGAGGGGACGCTGGTCGTCTACGAGCACAAGCGCGGACGCCACGCGCCGGGCCGGGAGGCGCCGGAGGCCTGGCCGAGCGACCGTCTCCAAGCGGGGGCCTACGCCCTCCTGGTGGAGGAGCGCTTCCCGGGAGCGCCCTTGGAGTGCCGGGTCCGCTACCACCAGACGGACACGACGGTGCGCTTCCCGCTGGATGAGGCGCTGCGGCGCGACGTGGCGGCGGCGGTGGCGCGGGCCCGGCTGCTGCGTGCGTCGCGGGAGCGTCCGCCCGTGACACAGGAGGAGCGCAAGTGCGCGAAGTGCTCGCTGGCGCCCGTGTGCCTGCCGGAGGAGGAGCGGCAGGGGGCTGGGGAGGAGCGGCCCCGGCTCTTTCCGGAGGACGACGTGCGGCAGGTGCTGCACGTCGCGACGC
>NZ_JAAIYB010000464.1 GCF_010894475.1 Myxococcus vastator | reverse complement strand
ACTGGAGACCGTTGGCTCCTCCTCAGAACTTAACTACACCTCAACAGAGGAGATCCGGAAGAAGTTTATTTTCGAATCCAAAGACAAAGGGATCAGCAGATCGTACATATTTGGATACGAAAAAGACAACCCAAGCTACGAATTCCTAAAAACAAAGATCTTTCTCGAATCATCAGACACACACAGCACCGACGAAGACACTATCTACACCCACAACCTAGAGTCGGCCAAGCAATTCTTCCTCACCCAACTAAAAGGCAAGTCACACACAGAAACAGAGTCGGTCTACACAAAGATAACCCAACACTTTCTATTCAACATATACACCATGTCCCCAGGCATCGATGTTTTCGTTGCCTTCGAGACCATGAACAACAGAGGAAAACCACTCTCAAATCTCGAACTCCTCAAAAACCGACTCATCTTCATATCCACACTCATCACCACCGACACAGTCGAACGAACAAAGCTTCGATCCGCCATCAATGAGTCTTGGAAAACCGCATATCACTACCTGGGCAAAAATAGAAACAGCCCTCTCAGCGACGACCACTTTCTCTTCATTCACTTTCAACTCTACATCGGAAGGAAATCCGACAAAGGAACCGATCGTGAAATTCGGCACTCCTTTCGACGTCGTCCCGAAACCATCTACAAACACATCCTCTTGAATGAGATTTTCACAACCAGGAACATAAATGGAGCAGAAGAAAATCGATTCAAAATCAACCTAACCCTCGAAACGGTCTACGAATACGCCCAAGATCTCAAGCGCTGCGTCAAGACGTTTTATGAGATTTACAATCCAGACGACAGTGACTTCATACTTGAGCAGCGGGCGGTGTTAAAACAAATATCACGCATGGGCTGGGAGCGCACAGAGCCGTTAATTGTCGCAGCAATCCAGGCCAACCCCCCCTCCGACGCGCTCACGAGGCTACTCAGAAGCATTGAACGATATATCTTCATCCGCGCATTCCGCCCCTACGTCGCAGACTTCGAGCACGTCGACTTCACCGAACTAGCAACTGATCTTGCATCAACTGGAGCAACCGCCGAGTCCACAGCCGCACGCATCAACCAGATACTCGAAAACTACATCAACCGAAACTCCACAAGAACAATGTCGGACGACTGGTCAAGCAAAGGACATTACAACTGGCCTGGGATAAACTATCTCCTATTTGAATACGAACAAGGACTCAAGCAGCGCAGCAAGTCATCTCGCGATAAGATTTCATGGCCTGAGTTCGACGCCGATGACCATGACAGCGACTATGCAACAGTCGAGCACATTTACCCCCAGCGCGCCAGAGACAAATACTGGACTTCTCGATTTAGCAAATTCACCTCTCGCCAGAAGCGCACATTGCAGCACTCCCTAGGGAATTTGCTCGCACTGTCGAGACCAAAGAATTCGGCACTCGGGAATCTACCTTTCCCAACAAAACGGGATGGAACGGAGACCACTGTCGGCTACAGATATGGCTCATATTCCGAGAATGAGGCAGCCACTTACGAAGAATGGACCGCTGAAAACATTCTTGAACGAGGCATTCGGCTCCTGAACTTCATCGAAAAGAGATGGGGTCTCCCCATGGGTGACATCGCAGCCAAAACGCGATTCCTTGGCCTAGACTTCGTCACCACAACAGCAGCAAAGAACGTTGTCGTCACTTTGACGCACGTGGCACCTGACCCCCAACTACCTGACCAGGCAGTGGAAGCGGATACCCCTGCCGATTCGGATCCGGCCGAGAACCAGCCAACGCCCTCCACTCGTCGTAGCTAAATGCCTCTGGCATCGTTCCATCCGCTTCCGGTTTAGCGGCCGCTCATGAGTGAAGCTTCGCGCCTGCGTCGTTCACGCTCGCGCCGTTGCTGGCGTGAACGGGCGGTCACCTCCGCGATGAGGAGGATACGCTCCTCCAATTGCTCCAGCGTCACGCCCCGGCTCATCATCGCATGGGACAGCAGCAGTGGGGCGCAGCGCGTGCCGGTTGTAGACGATGGGGGAGAGGTCCATGCGTCCCGCCACTTCGACCTGGGTGAGGCCCAGGCGTTCCCGGGCGGCGCGAGCGGCACTTCCGATGGCTGTGGCCAGCTTCTCGTTCATGGGAGGGGCGGACCTCGCGGGGCTCGCGAGGCTCCGGCGTCATACCATCCAGCCGAGGCCCCGGCATCCCCCGGGGCGCCAGCCGCCGGACCGCCGCGCGGGCGGTGAACCCACGCCGTGATGGCAGCCCTGCGTGACCTCCATGCACCCACGCGACACAGCGCAATCAGCGGAGCCCACGCCCGGCGACGACGTGGGCGGATACCTCTTGCTGGGGCTGGCCGGACAGGGCGGCTTCGGCAAGGTGTACCTCGCGGAGCGCGGTGGGCAGCGCTATGCGCTGAAGCTGCTGCCGCTGACGGGCGCGGGGCTGGGCGCGTGGGGCGAGCGCGAGCTGCTCATGCTGGCGAAGGTGCGGCACCCCAACGTCGTGCGGCTGTTGGGCCACTGGCAGTGGCCGGACCGGACACCTCGCTTCCTCGTCATCATCATGGAGTACGTGGATGGCCAGCGGCTGGACGTCTGGGCGGACCTGGAGAACCCGTCCGCGCACGCGGTGCTGCTCCGGGTGCGCGACGTGGCGCGAGCGCTGCGGGCGCTCCACCAGCACCGGGCGCTTCACCGGGACGTGAAGGAAGCCAACATCCTCGTGCGCGCGGCGGATGGCGAGGCCGTGCTGGTGGACCTGGGCGTGGGCAGCCACGAGGACGTGTCGCGCGCCACGGGTGGCTCGCTCCCTCCGGGCACACGCGCCTATCTGAGCCCGGAGGCCTGGTGCTTCCACCTGGCGCACCGCGATTGCCCCGACGCGCACTACCGCTCTACGGCGGCCGACGACCTCTATGCCCTGGGCGTGGTGCTCTACTGGCTGCTGACGGGACGAAAGCCCTTCGCCCTGCGCATGGAGGGAGACGAGGCGGCGGTCATCTCCCAGCCGCCCGAGGCGCCGCGCGTCCGCAATGGCCGCGTGCCCGAGGCGCTGAGCGCGCTGTGCCTGCGGCTGCTGGACAAGGCGCCCGGGAACAGGCCCGACGCCGGGGCCCTGGTGGAACACCTGGACGAGCTGCTCACGCGGGAGGGCGCGGACTGGCACGCGCCGCTGTGTGACGGCCACGACGCGCACAACCTCACCACCCGGCCCGGTCCCGATGCGGACGAGGAAGCGGCGTGGTTCAACGAGGTGCGCGAGGAGCTCCCGCCGCGCCGGGGGCAGCGGCCCTGGCTCGTCCGTGAGTCCGTCACCCCATCACCCGCGCCGGCAATGTCCCTCTCCGAGGACTCGCCGTCCCCGCCTTGGCATATCCACCAGGCGCCGGTGCCGTCGAGACTGCCTGCGCTGACGCCAATTGCGCATCCACCTACGCCAGAAGAGCGCACGGGGCGACCCGGCGTACTGCTGGGCTTCGCGGCGCTGCTGTGCATGGTGGCGCTGACATACCTTGGAGACATGAAGCAGGGGCCGCTGAGTGACGCGAGGACAGGTGTGCCACCTGTCCGGAAAGTGGCATCACCGGCACAGCCGCTGGAGAGTAACGGGGCCGCGGCGCCGCACGCAGAGGTCCTCATTCCCGCGGCCATCGCCTTTCCGGCGAGGACGGAAAAGGAACCAGCTCCCGTGATGACGCAGAAGCAGGATGGCAAGCCCCAGCGCCCCACGTCGCACAGCACCTCGGGCAAAGCGCTCAAGGTGGCGGCCACGGCCTGCACGCTGCTGGGGTGCCCGGGGGCCCAGGTCCGTGCGCCTCCGCCCCCGGAGCCGTGTCCGCCCGGAGCCGTGGAAATGATGGCGCAGCTCGGCATTGATGTGGGGGACAAAGAGGCGTGGAGCTTTGGCGGCGGCAACCGGTTCCTCATCGTGCGCGAGGGCTGGACGTCAGTCCGCATCGTCGGAAGGGACTTCGGCGGCATCCCGAACGGCTCCGTGGCCTCCGGCCGGCTCGTCTTCGGTGACCGCGTCTACGGCCGACTCACCCAGGTGCAGATGGAAGACACCGGCCGCACGGTTCCCGTCTGCTTCGAGTTGCTGACCACCGGGAGTAAACGGGGCCTGGAGATGGAGCCCGGGGATGCTCCAGGCACCGCGAGGGTCTTCTCCGTGGGCTTCCTACGCGCGGTGAGCCACTTCGAGTAGGGACCTTCCGGACCAGACCCGCGCGGGGGGGCATGCCAGGGCACGCCGCGCTCCCCCACGAGAGTCTCCTCCACGCATCCAGCCAGAGGTTCCGCTTCGTGCTCGCTTCGTCCCTTTCGTTGCTGCTACCGGCCTTGCTCGCTGGGAACGTCACGGTGGAGCAGGGCTCTGCGCAGTGCCAGACGGGCATCCGCCACGTCGAACTCACGACGACGGCGGAGACCCCTCCCGCCCAGGTGTGCGTCAGCCCAGGGCAGACCACGCTCATCAACTTCGACGGAGCGCTCGTTCCAGGCTCCATGGCGATCGACGGCGCGGAGCGTTTCGCGCAGGCGGAGCTTGGCTCCAGCAGCCTCAAGCTGGTGCCCTCCGAGAAGCTGGTTCCAGGAGAGCGGCTGAGGCTGACGGTGCGCTTCCAGGACAGCGCCGCGCCGACGAGCGCGACCCTGTTTCTGGTGGTCCACCCCGCCCAGGCCGAGTCACTGGTAGACGTCCACCGGCAGACACGCACCGTGGAGTCGTACCACCAAGAGCTGCGGGACCGGGACGCTCAACTGCGACAACTTCGCGAGGAAAACGCCAGGCTCCGCGCCGAGAACGCCGGTCCCGGCGGGCTGGCGGGACTTCACGCCGCGGGACTTCTTGACGACCAAGCCTTCAGGGCAATGGATAGCAGCGCGAGCGTACGAGTCCCTCCCACGAGCGCGCTGCTGCCAGACGGACCACTTCTGAGTTTCCGCGCCGCCGGGCGCGTCGCGGTGACGATGCGCCTGCTGAATCCCGAAGGCTCGGCCCCCTGGACGGTCAAGGACGCGCGGATGGTCCTAGTCGGCAGGAAGGGTGTGGAGTTGAAGGTGCTGAAGGTGTGGCCAACGTCGCCCATTCTGCCCGGCAAGACGCTCTCCATGGTCGTGGAGGCGGAAGTCGCGGGGACGTATTCCCAGGGGCCCTACACGCTCCAGCTCTGGGAGGCGGAGGGCGGAAGGAAGGCCATCATCCAGGGCGTGATGCTGCCGTGAAAGCGGGCAGGCATCGGCTCACGCCTGGAATGCAGCAGCGTCGCTCCACTGGCTCACGGGGATGAAGCGCAGCCCCTCCGGCTTCAGCGCCAGCACCTGGTCCACCAGCGACTGGTGGAAGACGTGGGTGGAGGGGGTCTCCGACAGGCAGAACGCAAGCCGCCGCTCCAGCGGAATCTCCAGAAGCACCCGCTCGTCCAGCACCAGCCTCCGGACTCCGAGGACCTCCCCGTCGTCATGGAGCGACAGCACCGAGCGCTCACGGTCGACGCAGGCAATCCAGTTATGGACGTGCATGATCCAATAGGGTCTCACATCATCAGGCGTCACTCGGACATCCGCCGAGATGAACTGCACCCCGTAGATGGCCAGCGGCTCCAGCGCCTCCTTGAAGCGAGGAGAGAACACCGGCTCGGGCAGCTCGTGGAAGTCCACCATGAGGGGATTCCTGGGGATGGGCTTGCCCAGCCTGAGCTTGACGGGACGCCCCAACGGCTTGACAGGCCTGGGCCTCACCAGCCCCACGAAGAACTCGTCCCAATCCATCATGGGATAGTCATTTGAGGCGACAGACTCCAGGACGCAGTATTCGTTCTGCATGGCAGTCACGCTCCAACGACGAGGGCTCGTGGGGTCAGCGGCTGTCTCGTCACGCCATGAGCCAGCCCGTGATGGCGTCCCTGTGGGCATGGTGCCGAAGTGGGTTTCTGGCTGATGCTCCGCAAGCCGCCACAGCCCACGCCGCCCACCCGATAGTCGAGTCCATCCCGGGTAAGCGTCCACAAGCCCGACTCGATACTTTTCAGAATCTCCGCGCTCACCTTGTCCAGAGTCGCGGCGAGAGCGTCCGGGTTTGAGCAGCACTCGCCCGACGACACCCGCCGCTCAAGGTCACGGAGCCTCTTCTTCACGGCCTTGGGGTACGGCAGGTGTAAGTCATGGGCGAAGCCTTCGGCGTGGTTGCCCCGGTGCACCGCCACACCCAACTGGCACGCCAGCGCCATCTTCATTGGGAGGAAGACACCGTTCCGGTTCCGGTCCGGGTGGTAGCCGAACTGCGCGCAGAAGGCAGCCCATTTCGGATTGTCCAGCGCCTCCAGGCAGATGAGGTGGTGCGCCGCCAGCGAGAAGGGCCCCGCGAACCATGGATGCGTGGACAGCTCCC
>NZ_JAAIYB010000463.1 GCF_010894475.1 Myxococcus vastator | reverse complement strand
GCGCAGGCCGCCCCCGCCACGCGCACGGACGCGCAGCCCGCCTAGGCCGGAGGAGAACGCACCATGGCCATGGGAAAGACTCCGGGCAGCGACGACGGCTCCGAGGACGGCGTCTTCGCGGAAATCAACATCACCCCGCTCACCGACATCTTCCTGGTGCTGCTCATCATCTTCATGGTGACCAGCTCGGTCATCGTCCAGCAGGGACCGGGCGGCGGCGCCAAGGCCGGCCTCAAGGTGAACCTGCCCAAGGGCGGCGCCGCGGACGTCACCGCGAAGACGACGGACCTGTCGGTGGCGGTGCTCGCGGACGGGCGCTTCATGCTGGCCGGCAACGTCGTCTCCCAGGACGAGCTGCGGCAGGCCTTCGATGACGCCAGGCAGAAGGACGAGGAGACGGTGGTCATCGTCCAGGCCGACGAGGGCGTGCCCCACGGCACCGTGGTGCTGGTGATGGAGCTGGCCAAGAAGGCCGGGCTCGCGCAGCTCGCCATCGGCGTGCGCGAAGGCGAATAGGTAGCTCCCCTCGCTGGAAACACCCAAGCCACCCAGGGCAGCGAGCCCGGGTGGCTTTCGTGCTTCAGGCGCCCCGCCTTTTGAGCGGGGCGCGCGACTCACACGGACGCGAAGGCGGCGTCCGAGATGTCCATGGGCGAGGTGTCCTCGGTGGTGAGCATCTTCGCCGCCTGCTCCACGTTGGGCAGCACGTTCCGCGCGTACCAGAGGGCGCTGTACTTCTTGCCCTCGTAGAAGGCGTGGTCCGGGTGGTCAGCGGAGACGGAGGCCTTCGCCTTCTCCGCGATGAGGGCCGCGTCCAGCAGCAGCCAGCCCACGGCGACCTCGGACATCATGTCGAGGAAGCGGTTGGCGGACAGCGGAATCAGCGGGAACTTGCTGCCGTCCTGCGACCAGCCGAACACCACCATGGCGCTGGCCATCAGGGCCTCCTGCGCCGCGGCCAGGGACTTCACGGCCTCGCCGTAGACGGCGTGCTCGCGGTGGGCCTCGATGAAGGAGCCCACGTCGCCCATGAACTGCTGGAAGTGCATGCCGCCCGCCTGGCCCATCTTCCGGCCCACCAGGTCCATGGCCTGGATGTGGGTGGTGCCCTCGTAGATGGAGAAGATCTTCGAGTCGCGGGTGTACTGCTCCACCGGGTAGTCCTGGATGTAGCCGGCGCCGCCGTAGATCTGGATGGCCTGCGCGCACAGGCGGAACGCCTGCTCGGAGCTGTAGGCCTTCACCAGCGGGGTGAGCAGCTCCACCTGGCCCTTGTGGTAGGTGGCCGCGTCGTCGTCCTTGCCGGCCAGCTGGCGCGCCTTGTCCAGGTGCATGGCCAGCTTGATGATGAGCGAGCGGATGCCCTCCACGTGCGCCTTGATGTCCAGCAGCATGCGGCGGACGTCCGGGTGCTCGATGATGGCGGCGCGGGGCGCGGTGGGGTCCTTCCACTTGGTGAAGTGGGAGCCCTGCTTGCGGTCCTTCGCGTAGTCCAGCGCGTTGTAGTACGCGGCGGACGCCAGGCCGATGCCCTGGATGCCCACGGCGATGCGCGCGCCGTTCATCATCTTGAACATCTGGCTCATGCCGACGTGCTCGACGGTGCCCACGAGCTCGCCGACACAGTTGTCGCTCTCACCGAAGTTGATGACACAGGTGGCCGAGCCGTTGATGCCCATCTTGTGCTCGATGGAGCCCACGCCCACGTCGTTGGGCTGGCCCGAGCTGCCGTCCGCGTTGATGCGCAGCTTGGGGACGATGAACAGCGACAGGCCCTTGGTGCCCGGCGACGCGCCGTCAATGCGCGCGAGCACGAGGTGGATGATGTTCTCCGCCATGTCGTGGTCGCCGCCGGAGATGAAGATCTTCGTCCCGCGGATGTTGTAGGTGCCGTCGCCGTTGCGGCGGGCCGTCGACTTGGCCGCGCCCACGTCGGAGCCGGCGTGCGGCTCGGTGAGGCACATGGTGCCGCCCCACGTGCCGTTGAGCATGCGCTCCACGAACTGCTTCTGCTGCGCGGGCGTGCCACACTCCGCGACCACTTCCGCCGCGCCGAAGGCCAGACCCGGGTACATGTTGAACGCCGAGTTGGCGCCCGACAGCAGCTCCTCCACCGTCACCTGGAGCATCATCGGCGAGCCCTGGCCGCCGTGCTCCGGGCTCACGCCCACCGTCTTGAAGCCCTGCTCGTAGAGCTTCTTCCACGCGTCCTTGAAGCCCGTCGGCGTGAAGACGGCGCCGTTCTCCACCCGGCAACCCTCCCGGTCGCCCACCGAGTTGAGAGGCCCGAGCACCTCGCGCGCGAAGCGGTACGTCTCCGTCAGCACCGCCTTCGCTTCGTCCGGACCCCAGGCATCGAACGGCGCCTGGCCGGCCACCTGGCCGAAGCCGAACTGCTCGAACAGCGTGAAGAAGATCTCTCGAAGGTCGGTCTTGTAGGTGTTGATCCCGGCGGACATGGCCACTCCTGCGTGACGGCTCGCTGCCCGCCCCTGGTGAAAAAGGATGGGGTCAGCGGCGCGTGGAGACGCAGGAAGTGTGGCGGCGACTGATTTTTGAGTCAACCCCGAATGACACCTCGCGTTGAGGGGCGGTCACAACCGCCCCTCGAGACGCGGTGCGTCCGCCTACTTCTTCGCCTTCTTGGCCGAGGGAAGCGTGGCCGTCTTGGCCGCCGGCTTTTCCCGGGGAACCGTCTTCTTGGACGTGACGCCCTCACGGCGCTCGTTCGCCTCGTCGCCCTCCTCGCTGGGAACGGCGGCGTTGGCGGTGGGCGCGGCGGCGTTGGCGGTGGCGTTGCTCAGGCTCTCCCGAGGCACCTCCACTACGATGGGGGACTGGCCGGAGCGCTGCCGGTTCTCGTCCTCCAGTGAGAAGAAGAGCTGGATCTGCGAGGAGCCCTTCATCACCAGCTCGCCCTTCTGGTTCTCCGCCCAGAGGTCGATTTCGACGAAGTAGCGGCCCCCGGAGCCGTGCCGGTCGCTCACGCGGCCCTTGCACACGACGGTGTCACCCGGCCACACCATCTTGATGAAGCGCACGTTGTAGCGCCGCATCTGCCCGCCCCGGGCCCAGTCGCTGATGAGCTGGCCGAGCATGCCCATGACGAGCATTCCGGGCGCGTAGACGCTCGGCATGCCCACGCTCTTGGCGTAGAGCTCGTCCACGTGGACCGGGTTGTAGTCCCCGGACGCCCCGGCGTAGCGCGACAGCTGGACGCGGTCGACGGGCGCCTTGGCCAGCGCGGGCAGCTCGTCCCCGACGCGGATGGCTTCGAAGTACAACTTGCGCGCGGGCATCACGGGGTCTCCTTGGCGGCGCGGACCACCAGCGTCCGGCGGGCGCGGAACACGAGGTTGCCTTCCTCGTCACGGCCTTCGTCCTCGATGACCGCGATGTCCATCTTCCCGGACATGCCTGGACGCTCGAAGACGTCGGAGACGCGCGTGGAGACGTAGATGCGGTCCCCGGCGAAGATGGGCCGCTCGTAGTCAAAGCCCTGCTCCGCGTGGAGCAGGCTCTTGATGCCCACGCCCAACAGCTCCCGCAGGTCCGCCGCCGAGTGGAAGGACGCGGGGAACGTGGGGGGCGCGATGATGGTGGGGTACCCCGATGCCCGGGCGTACTCCTCATCATAGTAGATGGGGTTGTAGTCCCCGATGGCCTCCGCGAAACGACGGATGGCGCCCTTTTCGACCTCGTTCAGCGTCGGCGGCGAGGCGCGGCCGATCGCGTTCTTGTCCAGCATTTCCTCTCCTGACTCTAGCGTCCGGCCGGAAGCTCGAGCACCGTGAGGAGCCCTGCTTCCGCGGCCGTCAAGCGTGGCGCGGCATTCACCAGCGCATTCGCGGTGGCCCGGTCGCCCGCCACTCCCCCCGGGATTTCCAACACCAGCTTCGGGTCAGCGTCGATTTCGATACGGTCCTTGGGGTCATCCGCCCCCACCGCGATGGTCAGCTCCAGCCGCACCCGTTCCTGTCCGTCCTCCAACCCGACCACGGACTGGAACATGCCAGCCACTCTTCCCTTCCTGACGGGAAACGCGCCGCCGGAGATGTCCTCCTCGGCGAACACGGGGGCTACTTCTTCTTCGAAGTCGTCGCAATCCAGCCCCAGGCCGAGGGCCGCGAGCGCCGCGGACTCAACAAGGCCGACATGGCCCAGTTGCTCACTGTCCACCAACTCGAAGAACTCTTCCTCCGTCAGCCCCGCGCCCACCTTCCGCTGCAAGGCCTCGCGCCGGGTCCGCGCATCCACCACGCGAGTGACGGTGGCACGACGAACCGGACCGCAGACCTGTCCAGCGACCGCCACCAGACGATCCATCACGAAGCCCGGGTTGACGCCGGTGCCCACCACCGCGACGCCCGCCTCCTGCGCCGCCTGGTCCAGCTCGTCCGCCAGCTCCGGGTACTTCAGATGCGGGAAGGCCAGCTCCTCACAGGTGCTGGCCACCGGCAGCCCCAGCTTCACCGCCTCCATCACCTGGTCGAACACCTTGGGCAGCCGCGAGCCGGTGGCATGCAGCACCACCACGCCCTTGCGCTTGCCCACGGCCTGCGCCAGCGATTCGGAGACCTTCACACGCGGGGCGGGACCTCCCAGCACATCACCCAAGGGGCGACCCACCAGGCCGGATTGCACATCCACGGCCCCGATAAGCTCCACCTCAGGTGAAGACATCGCGGCCCGGGCAACTTCCTGACCGATGAACCCCAGCCCCATCACCACCACCGGCACGGGCCCTTCCGGGGCTTTTGCCATCGGAGATTGCTCCACGATTCCAAGGGGTTAGCGATACAGTCCAGCGTTGCAGCGCACCATAAATCACACCTTGGCGGGCAGGCAAGCGTGACGTGGTTCTACCTCTCTTCCTGGATGGAAGAACCTCCAAGGATTTCCATGACTTAGGAGCGCATCACCCGCCTGGGGGGTCTTTTGGGGGCCCGTAGCGCCGTGTATAAAGCTGTACAAGCACGCTGTCCTGGAGGCACCTCGGGCATGGATCGCATCCTCGTCGTGGACGACGACGTCCTCATCCTGGCCGCCCTGTCACGCATCCTCCAGGCAGAGGGGTACGACGTCGTCACGCACAGCGACCCGGCCGTGGCCGCCCGGGAGGTCGGCTTCCAGGTCGTCCTGACGGACTTCATGATGCCGTACCTCAACGGCATCGAATTGCTCGGCGCCCTGCGGGAGAAGAACCCCAAGGCGGTGCGGCTGATGCTGACGGCGGCGGCGGACTTCCGCACCGCGTCCGAGGCGGTCAACCGCGGCGAGGTCTTCCGGCTGCTGGGCAAGCCCTGGTCGCTCAGCGACTTGACGAGCAGCGTCCGGCAGGCCTTCGACCACTACCGGTTGGTGGACGCCAACGAGCGGCTGTCGCGCGAGGTCGCGGAGAAGAACGCGGAGCTGGTGGCCATCAACCGGGACCTGGAGCGGCGGGTGGTGGAGCGCACCGCGGGGCTGCTCGACGGGCTCATCAGCGCCCTGGACTACCGCGACACGGAGACGCAGTGGCACTCGCGCCGCGTGTCGCTCTACTCGCGCCGGCTGGCCCAGGAGGTGGGGATGACGGGCGGAGCGCTGGACGTGGTGGAGCAAGGCGCGCTGCTGCACGACATCGGGAAGATTGGCGTGCGCGACTCCATCCTGCTCAAGCCCGGTCCGCTCACGCCGGATGAATGGGTGGAGATGCGCAAGCACCCGGAGTTCGGCTACCGGATGCTGGCGAAGATGCCCTACCTGCACGAAGCAGCGCTCATCGTGCTCCAGCACCAGGAGCGGTGGGACGGCAAGGGCTACCCGCAGAACCTGGCGGGCGAGGACATCGTCCTGGGCGCGCGCATCTTCTGCCTCGCGGACACGGTGGACGCCATCACGTCCGACCGCCCCTACCGCAAGGGCCGGCCCATGAGCGTCGCGCGGGATGAGATCCGCCGCTGCTCGGGCACCCAGTTCGACCCGGCGCTGGCGGAGGCCTTCCTCCACATTCCGGAGACGGAGTGGCAGCGCATCCGCCAGGAGGTCGAGGCCCTGGAAGCGGCGGAGCACGCGCGCTGGAACAGCGACCCGCTCGGTCCTCCCGCGCCGCTGGCGCGTGCCAGCGGCGCGTGAATCAACGCCTCAGGGCGCCAGCTCCACCGCGCGCGCCTCGCGAATGACGTCCCCTTCCAGGAGGGCGTCCACCACGTCCATGCCGGACACCACCTCGCCAAAGGCCGTGTAGCGGCCATCCAGGTGCGGCTGCGGGGCGTGGGTGAGGAAGAACTGGCTGCCGCCGGTGTCCTTCCCGGCCAGCGCCATGCCCAGGGTGCCCCGGCCGTAGGGTCGGCGCGTCAGCTCGCAGCGGATGGAGTCTGGCTCTTACACACATCTCTGAGCC
>NZ_JAAIYB010000462.1 GCF_010894475.1 Myxococcus vastator | reverse complement strand
CCCAGATACCGCTCGCATCCCCTTGGCCCCACGCGTCACCACGAAACATCTGCTCCCCCCTCTTCTCGGGGGCTCGCGACCAACGCCCCCTCAATCTCAAATACGGACCCAGCCCTTTTTCTTGTGCATTCTGTTCAAAAAAATCCGGGGCGCCCCGACTGGAGGCGCCCCGTGAAACCTGTATCGCCGACGCGATTCAGGACAATCCGGAAAACTGCCACTTATTTACGGCGAGCGCTGTCCGAGCCGTCCGGGTGAGACGCCGTATTCACGGACGGAACGACGGACATCCTCGCCGAGAACGGCGGGTGCGCCGTCAGGCCCGGGGTGGGCTCCGGCGGTGGGTCATGCGGGTTGATGCTCACCACCGCCCCGTCGCGCTTCGACTTCTTCGAGAGCTTCTTCACCATCGCATCCCCCTCTGCGCGGCACCGGCGGGGTCCGGCGGCATGCCGTCTCCCCCGCCTCCGCCCCGGTACTACGCACCGAGTCGGATTCCTTGGCCGTCATTCGAAGAGGAGGATGCCGTGGACCCAGTCCGCGGAGGGGTGGGCCGCCAGCCAGGTGCGCCGCTCGTCGCGGAGCGCGAGGGCCGCCGGCGCGCCGCTCCGGATGCGCTCGCGAACCGCTTCAAAGAAGCGCCCCGCCGAGTCGGGGATTTCCGCCGTGGAGGCCAGCACCGTGGCCGCGCCGGCTTCGATGAAGGCCACCGGCAGGCTGAAGGACTCATGAAGGAAGGGCGTGGCCCGGGCCGCGCTACACGTTGCCAGGAGCACGAGCGGCGCGCGCTCCAGCTTCAGCGCGCGGACCTGGGGGGCGGACAGCGCGTATCGGCCGTCTGTCTCAGGCGCCAGCACCACCAGCGAGGCGTCCGACATCTCGGGGCTGAAGGCGCCGTGCGCGTGGATTTCCACCTCGCTGGCCCGCGCCATCGCCGCCAGCACCCGCGTCGGCGTGGCCTGCATGCCCGACAGCTCGATTCGCCGCGGGTCCGGCGCGTGCCGCGACGCCAGCGGCGGCAACCGCGGCAGGCCCAGCGACGCGGGCGCCTCCACCCCGTTGACCACCAGGTGCGGCCCGCTGCCATGCGCCGGCACGGGGGCCGCGCCTCCGGGCCGCCCCACGCGGTAGCTCCAGGCGAGGTCCGCGGGCAGCAGTCCCCGCAGGCCATGCACCGGCGGCAGCGCGAGCACGTCCACCCGCTCGCAGCCCCGCAGCGCGGCCTGGAGCGAGGGAGGCACCAGCCCGGACGCGTCTCGTCCCAGCGGCTCCGCGCGGCTGGCGTCGAAGTGTCCCCGCAGCTCGCCCGTGGCGCCGCGCAGCGCCACCACCGAGCGCTCGTAGTCCACGGCGACGCCCAGCACGCACCGCCCGGGGACCTCCACCTGGAGCGCGGCGCCCATGAGCGACAGGGCCTCACCTGGAGCGTCCGCGCGGCCCGCGTCGTGCGCCAGGACGTTGTAGGCCCCCATGCGCGTCTTGCGCGCGTCCACGTCGTTGGGGAGGGCCTCCGCCTGTTGGATGGCGCCGCGCAGCAGCTCCAGCCCGGTGGCGCGCGCGCGCTCCAGGACGAACTGCCCCTCGGCGAAGCGCATCTGCGCGAGCTTGCCCGGTGAAGGCTGCCCGCGGTGCAACTCGGCCAGGGTGCGGCGCAACAGGTCCGCGTCCTGACTGTCCGCGCCGAAGCGCGCCAGGTACGACAGCAACAGCGCGCCGGGCAGCCCCAGCGGCCGGCCACACTCCTGCGCCAGCTCCAGCTCGCTTCGCGCCTCGTGCGCGTCGAACTCCAGCCACGACAGGTAGGCCAGGTTGCGGTGCACGTAGGTGCGCTGCTCGCAGGCGTCGGGCGTTCGCGCCAGGGACTCGCGCAGGTAGGCGCGCGCGCTGGTGACGTCCATCCGGTAGCGAGCGATGTGCGCCAGCTCCTGGAGGAACTGCTGCTCCAGCTCCCATTCCTCCAGCTCCCGGGACGCCAGCCAGCCGCTCCACGCCTGCTCGAAGGCCTCCGCCGGGCGGTTGAGCGCGAGATAGAGGTCCGACAGCCGCTTCTTCAGCGTGGCGCAGCGGTAGGACAGCCCCTTGCCCTGGCAGGCCGCCACGGCCGCGCGGAGCCGCGCCTCCGCCTTCCACCACTCCCCCGCGCGCTCCTCTGCGCCCGCCAGCTCTCGCTCGGCCAGCAGCGACAACCAGGGGTCCTCCGCCTCGCGGGCCAGCCGCGTGAAGTCCTCCAGGTGGCGCGCGCCCGCCGTCTGATTGATGAGCCCGCCCAGGTACAGGTCATCCTCGCCCGAGCGCCGCAGCGTCTCCAGGAAGCGCGCCGGTGAGGCCAGCTCGCCCCGCACGAGCTTCGCGTAGTCCGCCGCCAGGGGCGCGCGGCGGTTGAAGTCCCGCTCCGCCACGCGCCGCACGTAGCCGCGAAGCACCTCGCCGCCCTGGACGCCATCCAACACGTCCGCCAGCGGCAGCAGTCGCAGGACCCACTCCCGTGACGGCGCGGCCCGCACCGCGTCGTAGAACGCCAGCCGGACGATGCCGGGAAAGCGCTTCGCCTCCTCCAGCGGCAGCCGCGCCTGCGCGTCCACCATCAGGTCCCGCACCGCCGCGCGAGCCCCCTTCCAGGCCCGGCCCCGCGCCTGCGTCTGCTGCCGGAGCGCGCGCGCGCGGATCCGCGCCTCTTCGCTCCAGCCCGGCTCACCGCGCTTCCCCACCGCGTCGAACGCCTCCGCGGCCAGCAGCGTCAGCCCCATCTCCCGCAGCACCAGCGCCCGGTTCCACCGCGCCTGGGCGTGCTCGGGCGCCTGCCGCAACACCCCGTCCAGCAGCGCCAGCGCCGCTTCCGGATGCCCCTGTTCCAACGCGACGATGGCCAGGTCGCTGTCCCGGTCTGGCGACGGCGCCATCCGGTGGAGGAAGTCGGAGGCCTGCCGCAGGTCCTTGCGGACCAGGTACGCGGCGGCGATGCCGTGCAGGTCCCCCTGGTCTTCCAAGTCCGCCAGCGCCCGGAGCGGCAACGCCACGCCAGCCCCGCTCGGAGGGCCACCTACACCCGCGCGCAGGGGAACGTAGGGCCGGTGTCCGTCCGCGCGGGCGTAGGCCACCCTCGCCTCGATGAGCCGCGACGGCGTCCGCTCGAGCCAGACCTCCTGCTGGGAACCCCGCACGTCGGCGCTCTTGACGCCGAGGACCAGGACGATGGCCGCCGCCACGGCGCCCACCGCGAACGGGGCCCATCGCCAGTGAGGGCGCCCCGGCACGACCGCCGGGTCACGTGCCTTGGGGACCTCGGTTGCCATCCAGGGCTCGGACGCCTCCTCCTGCTCCTGCGCCCATGCCCGCGGGTCTCCCATCACATGGAAGCCCAGCAGCTCCAGTTGCATGGCCTCGTGCAGACCCGAGGCGCAGGGGTCACAGCGGGCGAGGTGATGCCGGAAGTTCTCCTCGTCCACGGGCGGCAGCTCGCCATCCAGGAAGAGGGACAACCTGTTGCAGAGCGTCCCCATCACGCGCTGCCTCCCCCGTCACTCCCCGTGAGCGGCAGCAGCAGCGCCTTCAACTCCTTGCGTGCCTGATAGAGCCAGCTCCCCACGGTGCCTTCGGGGACCCCCATGCGCAGGGCAATGGCGCGGTAGCGCATCCCCGAGGCATGCAGCGTATACGCCTCACGCACCCGGGGATTTGGCAGTTGGGCGATGGCCGCCTGGAAGTCCTTCTCCGAGATGTGCTCCCAGGCCTCCCTGGCCTCCGGCTCGGGGGCCGCCACGCCCTCGCGCACCAGCCGCAGCTCTGGACGGTCCTGCTCCAGCAGCTCCGAGCGCCGCTTGCGGCACTGGTCGAGGAAGTGATTGGTCATCGCCCGACACAGCCACGCCCTGTAGACGGGCTCCGGCTGCGCGGCGAGTGCTCCGTGATGCAGCAGTCCGCGCGTGAGCGCCTCCTGCACCAGGTCTTCCGGATCAATGCCTCCCTGACCGCACAACCGTCTCGCCAGGGCCAACAGCATGGGCCTGACACGATGAGCGAACTCCTCGAACCCGTCGGGATGCACATCCGTACTGTAGGCCACAGGAATCCGAATGACTGTGGCAATGCATTGGCCGCTCATCGACTCGGCCTCCTTCCACGCCTCTCGAAACGGAGTCCGGGGCAATCCTTGGAAGGCCGTCGTGAAGCAAACTTAATCGCAGCAAGTTGCGCTCGCTCACGGACAGCCCTGCCGCCCCGCGGGTCAGGGATGCGCGAGCGTCAGGCCAGCGCGGCGGAAAGCGACGCGGGCTGCGCCACGGGCAATTCCAACGTCAGCGCCGCGCCTCCCAGGGCCTCCGAGCGCCCCGCACTCAAACGTCCGCCATGCCGTTCGGCGATGCCTCGCGCGATGGCCAGCCCCAACCCCGTCCCGGGCCGAGGGCCCTCGCGCTTGCGACCCGTCACGAAGGGCTGGAAGAGTCGGGGCAGCAGCTGCGGCGGGATGCCGGGCCCGCTGTCCTCCACCCGGACGAGCAACCGGCCGTTCGCCTGCTCGATGGACGTCCGGAGGCGCGGTGCGGGCACGTCTCCCAGGGCGAGCAGGGCGTTCTCCAGCAGGATGACCATCACCTGTGAGAGCTGGGACTGGTCGGCCTCCACCGTGAGCGAGGCGTCCTGCTCGGACTCGAAGGAGACGTCGGGCGCGAGCGAGCCCAGCCCCTGCCGCGCGGTGGAGTACGCCAGCGCGACGGTGGCGGAGACATCCACGCGGCGCAGGTCCAGCGGGCGCGGGCGGCCGTAGCGCAGCAGCTCGTCCACGAAGTGGCTGGCGCGCTCTATCTGCTCCCGCATGGCCGCCACCGTGTCCGGGTCCCCGCCCCTTCGCTCCAGCAGCTTGAGGTGCGCGGCGAGCACGCCCAGCGGATTGCGGACCTCGTGGGCCACCGCGGACGTGAACTGGCCCAGCTCCGCCAGCCGCGCGGAGTGGTCCGCGCGTGCCTCCTCGCGCGCGAGCGCCGCGGCCAGGTCGTCACTGGAGGCCCGGCCCTTGAGGAGCCGGCGCCCCAGCCAGGCCTGCAGCGCCTGCCTCACGGGCTCGAACGCGAGCGCGGCCAGGGCCAGGAGGAAGAAGGCGCCGACGCGGTACTCGGTGAGGAAGGGCTGGCCGCTGCCCGACAGCAGCGTCAGCACGCCAAAGAGGAAGCCCGCGGACAACACCGCCGCCACCGCGGAGTAGACGAGGCTGCGTTCGAGCAGCCGCCGGTCCGCGGCCGGCTGATGGGCATTGATGACGTGCACCAGCACCAGCAGCGCCGCCAGCACCAGATACATGCCGAACGGCAACGCGTACCCGCCCGACAACAACAGGGCGTTGCCGATGCTGCCCAGGTACGCGAGCAGCCCGGCGATGCCCAGGCCGAGGAGGATGGGCCGTCGCTCGGGCGCTTCGCCGCGATACGCGCGCGACAACTGCACCAGCGGCACGCTCGCCGCCGCCACGGCGAGCACCATGGCGGGCCAGAACAGGGGACCGCGTCCCATCGCCAGCGGCCCGTGCAGGACGCCAGGGAGGAACGCGCCAAGGCCCGTCACCCCCACCGCCACGCAGTACGCGAGCACCACCAACCGGTAGGAGCGCTGCCGGGTCACGTCATAGGCGGCGTGCAGGTACGCCGCCGCGATGAAGGCCCCACCCGCCACGAAGCGCTCCCCCACCCACGCCATGGACGGGATGCAGAGCAGCAGCAGCGCGCCCGTCCACCCCGCGGTCGCCAGACAGTAGAGCGCCAGGCCTCGTGCGTTGTGCCCCCGGAGCGCGGCCGTGAAGAACAGCAGCAGCGACACGGAGAGGACAGGCACGAGGCTGTAGGCGAACAAGGGCCCCATGCTCGTACTGTGACAGATTACGCGCGGCGAACGCGCGCGCTCAGCGCACCGTGGCCAGGAAGCCATCCAGCAGCCGGTTCACCTCATCCGGCGCGTCGAGCTGCACCCAGTGTCCCGTGCCCTCCACCTTCGCGTGCGGCAGCTCCGGCACCAGGTGGTGATACGAGCCCGGCGCCTCGTTGAAGGCCGTCACCACCGACAGACGCGGCCCCGAGTAGCGCCGCAGCGGCGTCACGGGGTCGAAGTCCAGCAGGGCGCCCAGTCCGCCCCGGACGCCCTCTTGGGACGTGGCGCGCAGCCCGGACAACACCCGCTCGCGCACCTCCGGCCGGGACGGCGCCAGCATGGGCGCCCACGCCTCCTGCACCACCGCGCTCCAGGCCTCGGTCTCCAGCAGCGCCATCAAGCCCTGGACCTGCTCCGCTGGCATCGCACGTCCGTCCGAGGCCGGGTCGAGGAGGAACAGCCCCGCGACGCGGTCCGGATGCGCCCCCGCGTAGGCCACGCAGACGGCCCCGCCCAGGCTGTGCCCCACCAGCACGAATCGCTGAAT
>NZ_JAAIYB010000461.1 GCF_010894475.1 Myxococcus vastator | reverse complement strand
CGCCGCGTTGGAGAGCCGCCCCCCGGCGCCGCCCGCGAGCCAGGACGTGCCGGACTGGACGCTGGCCCAGGCGCGCGCGGCGCTGAAGGAAGCCACCAAGGACCGCGACCGCCTCATCGACGTCGCGCTGCGCTTCGGCCGCAGGACCTTCGACTACGTCGCGTCCTTCGCCGTGCTGCGGGGCGGCGCCACGGGCCTGGAGGCGCGCGGCGAGGGCATGGCGGGAGAGCAGCTCACGCAGGTGTCCATCCCGCTGGACGCCAGCAGCGTCTTCCGCACGGTGGCCGTCACGCGCGGGAGCTACGCGGGCCCGCTGCCTCCGGACGCGCTCACGCGGCACTACCTGGAGCTGTTCGGGCGCCAGACGCCGCGCACCGTCTTCCTGTACCCGGTGGAGGTGAAGGGCCGGCTGGTGGCCATCCTCTACGGTGACTGCGGCCAGCGGCCCATCAGCCAGCGCCGCCTGTCCGACTACATCCTGTTCTGCCAGGACCTGCCGGCGGCCTTCCAGGAGCTCATCCTCTTCCGCAAGCAGCGCGTGTCGGAGCTGCGCGCGCCGGACGAGATGGAGCTCACCATCGACGTGGACCTGCCCGTGGCCACCGCGCCCGCGCCGGCCCCCGCGGTGGTCGCCGGTCTGGGATGGAGCCCCTTCTTCGGCCGTGGCGCCACCGGCAACATGGGCCGCGCCGCCGCGCTGCCGCCGCGCGCGCAGTCGCAAGAGGAGCGCCCGCCGCCGGACTTCGCGCCGCTGCTGCGCCGCCTCACCGGTCCGGACGCCGCGCAGCGCGCCAACGCCATGGCGGAGCTGGCGCGCTCGCCCGAGGCCAGCGCCCGCGTGCTGGCCCAGCACTTCCCCGGTCCCACGGCCTGGAGCCGGCTGCCCGTGGTGGAGCTGCCCGAGGCGGACGAGCTGGGTCCCATCCCCGGCGCGCTGTCCCGGCTGGGCCGCCCCGCCGCGCACGCCGTGTCGCCGCTGCTGGACTCCCAGGACGCGGACACGCGCTACTTCGCGCTGCTCACCGCCGGCAGCCTGCCCTACGTGGAGCTGGTGGACGGCGTGCTGCGCGGACTGTTCGACCTGGAGCCGGACATCTCCAGCGCCGCGCGCGTGGCCGCCGCCGCGCTCAAGCAGTTGCCCCGGCTGGACGCCGCCCTGCGCGACCTGCGCCACGAGCTGAACAGCCGCGACCCGCTGCGCCGCTCGCTGGCCGCGCGCGCGCTGGGCACGCTGCACGACCGCGAAGCGATTGAGGGCCTCATCCACCTCACGGGCGGCGACGACGAGATGTGCGCCCAGGCCGCGGCGGAGGCGCTGCGGGAGGTGACGCGCGCCACGCTGGGACTGAACCCGCGTCAGTGGTCGGCGTGGTGGGCGGAGAATCGCAGCCGCCGCCGGGCGGACTGGCTCGTCTCCGCGCTGCGCCACCGGGAGCTGGACGTGAGGCTGGCGGCCATCGAGGAGCTGAGCCGCGCGCTGCACGACACGCTGGGCTACTACGCGGATGCCCCCGAAGCCGAGCGCGAGCAGGCGGTGCGCCGCTGGGAGGCCGCGGCGGTGGAGCCGGCCAACGCGCGCCGGCTGGGCATGCTCTAGGTCCCCTGCATCGGAGCGCCCCATGACGGGTGGGATGTGGATCAGCCTCCTGGCCTGCGCGGGCCAGCTCGCCCTGGCGGGGCTGGCCCTGGCGCGCGTGGGCAAGAGCCCGCTGGCGCTGCCGCTGTCCCTGCTGTCCATCGCCCTGTCGACCTGGAACTTCTCCGGCTTCGCGCTGGTGCGCGCGGACGAGGACGGCTGGCGGCTGGTCGGCTTCGCGGCGGGCCTGATGACGGTGCCCTGCGCGCTGCACTTCATCCTGTCCTTCGTGGGGCGGCGGCGGAGCCTCGCCGGGGCCATGTACGCCGCGTATGTCGTCTTCGGCGTCCTGGCGCTCGCCATGCTGGTGGCGCTGGGGGCCCCCTCCCTGGAGGCGCACCTGCTCACGCTGCGCTTCGGGTTGACGGTCTCCGCGCTGGCCATTCCCATCCTCGGCGGGGGCTTCGCGCTCCTGGGCCTCCACGTGCTGCGCGCGCGGCACCCGGACGAGCGCGCCCGCGCGGGGCTGGTGCTGCTGGGGCTCACGCTGGTGGTGGCCCTGCTGATGACGGAGCTGGCGGCGGAGCTGGGTTTGGAGGTGGTGCGGCTGGGCCACGTGGGCACGCTCCTGGGCTTGCCGGTGATGGCCACCGCGGCGCTGCGCTTCGGCCTCTTCGGGGATGACCCGGGCGCGCCCCGGCTCGCGCTGCACGCGGCGGGCATCGCGGGGCTGGGGGTGCTGGCCTACCTGGCCGTGGTGCGGCTCTTCGTCGCGCAGGCGGGCACGCTCATCGTGTGCACCACGGCGGTGACGTTCGGCCTGGTGGCGGCGACGCGCCGGGGCGTCACCGCCTACGTCAGCCGGAGCGAGCGGCTGGAGCGGCTGGCCACGCTGGGGCGCTTCTCCGCGCAGATGGCGCACGACCTCAAGAACCCCATCGCCGCGATGAAGGGCGCCGCGCAGTACCTCAAGGAGGAGCACGCGCGCGGGCGGCCGTGGGACGGGCAAGGTGAGTTCCTGGACCTGCTGCTGGAGCAGGTGGAGCGCCTGGACCGGGTGGTGGACACGTACCAGCGGCTGGCGCGCGTGGAGCCCCTGCCGCAGCCAGTGGACCTGCGCCGGCTGGTGGAGGGCGTGCTGTCGCTCCAGGCCTTCGCCAGCCCGGGCAAGGTCGTCATCGTCCGGGAGCTGTCCCCCGGCCTGCCACCGTGCGCGGGAGACCAGGACCTGCTGGCCAACGCCCTGGAGAACCTGGTGCGCAACGCCTGCGAGGCGATGCCGGAAGGTGGCACCCTCACCGTGCGCGCGCTGCGTGACGGGGCCGGCATGGCCCTGGAGGTGGAAGACACCGGCGAGGGCATGGACGCCCGGACGCGCGAGCGGGCCTTCGACGACTTCTTCACCACCAAGGCCTCGGGCAGCGGCCTGGGGCTGGCCTTCGTCCGGCGCGTGGTGGAAGCGCACGGAGGCGAGGTGCGCCTGACAAGCCGGGAGGGGCGCGGTACGGTGGTCCGGATGCGCCTGCCCGCCACGGACGCGAGCCTGGGCGGCGCGGACGTGGGAGAAGCCGCGTGAACGAGTCATTGAAGGGCACGGTGCTGCTGGTCGACGACGACCCCGCCGTGGCCAAGGTGCTGGGCGCCCTGCTGGCGCAAGCGGGCCTGACGACGCACGCGGCGCGCGACGGGCAGGAGGCCCTGGCGCTGCTGGCGAGCAAGCCGGTGGACGTGGTGGTGAGTGACGTGCGCATGCCGGGCATGGATGGCCTGCAGGTGCTCGCGGAGGTGTCGCGCGGCTGGCCGGACGTGCCCGTCATCCTCCTCACCGCGCATGGCACGGTGCCCCTGGCGGTGGAGGCGATGAAGGCGGGCGCCGCGGACTTCGTGCTCAAGCCCTTTGACCGGGAGGAGATTCTCTTCACCGTCCGCAAGGCGCTGCTGCGCGCGCAGGGCGAGGAGGCGCGCCAGCAGGCGCGGCCCACGGGCGGCTTCATTGGCCGGAGCCGGCCCATGGCGGACGTGCAGGCCGTGCTGGCGAAGGCGGCCGCCGGCACGGCCACGGTGCTGCTGCGCGGCGAGTCCGGCACGGGCAAGGAGCTGGCGGCCAAGGCCGTCCACGACGGCAGCCCACGGCGAGAGGGCCCCTTCGTGAAGCTGCACTGCGCGGCGCTGCCGGACACCCTGCTGGAGAGCGAGCTGTTCGGCTACGAGAAGGGCGCCTTCACGGGCGCCGCCACGCGCAAGCCTGGACGCGTGGAGCTGGCCCACGGCGGCACGCTGTTCCTCGACGAGGTGGGCGACATCTCCCCCGCCGTCCAGGTGAAGCTGCTGCGGGTCATCCAGGAGCGCGAGCTGGAGCGGCTGGGCGGCACGCAGACGGTGAAGGTGGACGTCCGCTTCGTGGCGGCCACGCATCAGCCCCTGGAGGAGCGCGTGAAGGAAGGCCGCTTCCGCGAGGACCTCTTCTACCGCCTCAACGTGGTGCCCGTGTGGATACCGGCCCTGCGTGAACGCCCGGACGACGTCGAGCCGCTGGCCCTGCACTTCCTGGAGGTCCACGCGAAGACGAACGGGCGCCCGCCGTTCACCCTCACGCCCGACGGGCTCGCGGCGCTGCGGGCCCAGCCGTGGCCCGGCAACGTGCGGCAGCTCCAGAACTTCCTGGAGCGGCTGGTGGTGCTCTCCGACACACAGGTGCTTGGCGGGCAGGAGGTCCTCAACGAGCTGGCGCGCCAGCCGGGGCTGTCCCCCGCGCCCGTCGCCGCGGCGCCTTCCGCCAGCGCACCGGGAGCGCCGACGGCGCCGGGCACGGACTCCGCCCGGACGCTGGAGTCCCAGCGCAAGGAGATGGAGCGCCAGGCGATGGCGGATGCGCTCAAGCGCGCGGGAGACAACCGGACGCTGGCGGCGCGGCTGCTCGGCATCAGCCGGCGCACGCTCTACAACAAGCTGGAGGAGTACGGGCTGCTGTAGCCCGTCCTCAGTCACGCTCGGTGGCGAGCGCCTCCAGCTCCTCGTGGAAGGCCTGGATGAGCGCATGGGGGTCGGCCACCCGGCCCGCGTCCGCCGCCACGCCCACCGTCACCTGCCCGGCGTAGCTGAAGAGGCTCACGCCCAGGCCCAGGTGGCCCGCCTGGGGGACCCAGAACGTCAGGCCCTCCAGCCTGCTGCCCGCCAGGGACACCGCCGCGCGCGGGCCGGGCACGTTGGTGGCAATCAGCGACGCCTTGGAGCCGAACGTATCCACCACCCAGCGCTCCAGCGCCGCGGGCGTGTACCCCAGCAACTCCAGCGCGCCGAACGTCAGCACCGCCTCGGGCGAGCGCTTCAGCCGCTCCATCCGCCGCGCCAGCTCCTGCAACCGGCGCTGCGGCGTGCCCAGGTGCACGGGCAGCCGGAGGAAGACGACGCCGAAGTGGTTTCCCAGCTCACGAGGCACGGGCTCGTCGAGCGGCCGCAGATTCACCGGCACCAGCGCGTGCAGGTCCTCGGGGGGCTCCCCCAGCGACTCCAGGTAGCGCCGCAGCGCGCCCGTCACCGCCGTCAGCAACACGTCATTCACCGTGCCGCCCAGCGCGCGGCCCACGGCCTTCACGCGCTCCAGCGACACCGGGTCCGACCAGGCGGCGCGCTTCTGCGTCCCCAGCGGCCCTCGCAGCGACGTGCGCGGGTCCGGCGGAATCACCAACAACTTGCCCATGGCCGCGGCGCCTCCCGCGACCTGCACCAACAAGTCGCCCGCGAGGATGGGCTCCGCCGCCAGCTCCGCGCCCTTGCGCCACACCGCGCGCGCCGTCCCCGCCACCGCCCGAGCGCCCCGCACCCAGCTCGCGAGCCCACCGGTGGAAGGCCTCGGCGCGGGCTCGGGCGCCTCGGCGGCCAGCTCCGCCTCCGCCCCATCCGTGAGTGTCAGCAGCACCCGGGCCAGGGCCATGCCATCCGCGAGGCAGTGGTGCAGCCGCGCCAGCAGCACGTCCCGCCCGTCCGCGGCCGACATGACGTGGAACTGCCACAGCGGCCGGGAGCGCTCCAGGGGCGTGCTCATCCACTCCCCCACCAGCGACTCCAGCGCGGCGCGGTCTCCGGGCGGGGGCACGTCGAGCCGGGACAAGTGCCAGTCCAGGTCGAGCTCGGGGACGTCCTCCCAGTGCGGCAGCCCCACGAGTCCGGCCACCGCGCGCTGGCGGAAGCGGGGGTAGCGCTCCACCAGCCGCTCCCGCACCACGGCCTTCAACCGTTCGGAGTCCAGCCGGCCCTCGAACCAGAGCACGGCGGTAATCATCATCAGGTTGGCGGGTTCCTCCATGTGGAACCACAGCGCATCCACGCTCGACATCCGCTCCTGCGCCGACATGCCTCACGACCTCCCGGTGGAGGCCGTTCTACTTCTTTCCGGCCTCCGGGGTGGCCCGTTCGAACTGGAAGGTCTGCTTCGTCTTGTCGTCCACCATGAGCGTCAGGACGCCCTCCTCCAAATCCCACACATAGGCGCCGCCCTTGAACTTCAGCTTCGGCCCCGTCAGCGGAATCACGCGCTTGTCGCCACACACCGGGCCCACGGCCTGGCCGTCCCGCGGGCGCAGCCGCAAACTGTCCTCGCCCGACACGTCCAGCGTGCCCCAGGCGCGGACCACCAGCGAGTTGCCCTGCCCCAGCGTCGCGGCCTCCAACGAGGTCCGCAGCACGAAGCAGCCCGACGGCGTCACCTGCAATGAGCGCGCGTAGTCCGAGCGCGGCTGGGCCTCGATGCGCTCCTCCCGCACGGTTTCGTCTTCCGGCAGGCTGGCGGCCACCAGCGTCCAGGTCCCCACCAGCTCCCTGGGAGGCGCCGCCC
>NZ_JAAIYB010000460.1 GCF_010894475.1 Myxococcus vastator | reverse complement strand
GTCTACCTGTACCTGGCGGAGGCGGCGGACTGCGCGGTGTACCTGTCAGGCCGGCGCAACGCGTCGGCGGATGAGTACCGCGACGACGAGGGAGACGCGCTGGCGTTCGTGGAGTCGCTCGGGTTCATGATGGATGACGCCAACTGGCGCGCGCTGGCCCCCGAGCAGCAGGACGAGCAGCTCAAGACGTTGCCGGTGTTCTTCAAGGACCCGACGCTCGTGCCCGCCGTGGTGGCGCGCGCCGAGGAGAAGAAGAACGTCACCACCACCCTGGGCCGCTTCCTGGCCGCCTTCTGAGTCTCCGCCCCCCTCACCCTCGTCGAGAGCCGCTCCCCATGTCCCGCCTTTCCCCCGCGTCCTGTTCGCTCGCGCTCCTGCTGGTGTCCTCCGGTTGCTCCCACACGCCCACGGAGAAGGAGAAGCGGAGCGCCGAGATTCACTACGACCTGGCGCTGCAGGCCCAGCAGGCCGGCGAGCTCCAGGAGGCGCTGCGCGAGCTGCAGCTGTCTCTGAAGAACGACCCGGACTACCCCGACGCGAACAACGCCATGGGCATCCTGTTGCACCTGGCGTTCCGCCGTCCCGACGAGGCCGTCAAGCACTACACCAAGGCGCTGGAGGTTCGCCCCGACTTCTCCGAGGCGCGCACCAACCTGGCCAACGTGCACCTGGACCAGGGCCGCTACGACGACGCCATCAAGCTCTATGAGCTGGTCCTCAACGACATGCTCTACCCGACGCCCTTCATCGCCCAGGGAAACCTGGGCTGGGCGTACTACAAGAAGGGCGAGTCGGAGCGCGCGGTGGAGAGCATCAAGGCCGCGGTGACGACCAACCCCAGCTTTTGTTTGGGCTACAAGAACCTGGGGCTCATCTACGACGAGACGGGGCGCACCTCCGAGGCGTGCCGCCAGTTCACGCACTACCGCGAGAATTGCCCGGACGTGGCGGAGGCGTACCTGCGTGAGGGCGTCTGCCAGGCGAAGCTGGGTCAGGTCGATGCGGCGAAGGAGGCCTTCGCCACCTGTGAGACCAAGGCGAAAGCTGGTGAACAGGTGATGAAGGACGACTGCCGGAGGCTGCTGGAAAAGCTCTAGCGTGTTGGGTATCTGGGGACCCGTGGACCACGTCGATTTCGGCAAATATCTGAGCCAGCAGCGAGAGCTCCGAGGACTCTCGCGTGACGACGTCGCGCGGGAGACCAAGATTCCTCCCACGCTCATCACCGCGCTGGAGGCAGGGCAGGTGGAACGGCTGCCCTCGCGCATCTTCGTGGTGAACTACATCCGCGCGTACGCGCAGGTCATCGGCATGTCTCCGGAAGAGGCCGTGCTGCGCTACGAGGAGGTGGACAAGTCCGTCCCGGCGCCATCTCCCGTGCAACTGGAGCAGGAGCGGCGCAAGCGGGCCTACGTGGGGCTGTCCGTGCTGCTGGCGGCCCTGCTCCTGGGTGTGTACCTGTTCCTGGTGCTGAGCGGAAAGCTTCCCAATCCGCTCGCGCGTTGAAGTCTCTCCATGGAGCGATACGACGACGACGCGCTCGTGCTGTCCTCGGTGGACTATGGCGAGTCCGACCGGCTCGTCACCTTGCTGACGCGCGAGCACGGGAAGCTGACGGCCTTCGCGGCGGGCGCGCGCAAGAGCAAGCGGCGCTTCGCCGGCGCGCTGGAGCCGTTCATGCGGCTGCGCGTGCACATCGTCGAGACGCGCGGCAGCACGGTGCGGCTGGACGGGACGGACATCGTCGCGGGCTTCTATGCGGCGCGCGAGGACCTGTCCCTGATTGCCCGGGCCCTGTACGCGGTGGAGCTGTGCCGCGAGCTGACGAAAGACCATGAGCCGCAGCAGGAGCTGTTCGCCCTGCTGGAGTCTTACCTGGCGCGACTGGATGCGAAGGAGGCCGGGCCCACGTCGCTCCTGGCCTTCGAGCTGTTCGCGCTGGCGCACGCGGGGTTGATGCCTCGCTTCGACTCGTGCTCGCTGTGTGGCGGCGCGCCGGGGGAGCGGCCTCGCTTCGACCAGGCCCATGGCGGCGCGGTGTGTGAGCCGTGTGGCGCCCGCGCGCGAGAGTCCGTGGCGGTGCCGGTGGCGCTGCTCTCGGGGTTGCGCGCGCTCCAGGAGGGGGCGCGCACGCCGCTGCCGCCGGACCTGCGCGCGCGTGCTCGCGGCCTGCTCAACGTCTTTATCGCGCATCACCTGGGGCGCCGCCTCAAGAGCGTGGACTTCATGGCCCAGGTGGGCCTGGACTGACGGAGTTCGGAAGCGAGGGGCTCATGCCGCCGCTGGATGTCGTGTGCTTTGGCGAGACGTTGGTGGACTTCCTCCCGGCGGCTCCGGGGCACCGGGTGCGCGACGTGCCCGCGTGGCATCCGTGTCCCGGTGGCTCGCCGGCGAACGTCGCGGTGGGGCTGGCCCGGCTGGGGCTGCGTCCGGCCATGCTGGGCGTGGTGGGCGCGGATGAGTTCGGTCACTTCCTTCGCGAGCGCCTGGCTGCGGAGGGCGTGGAGGTGAGCCACCTGCGCCAGACGGCGGAGGCGCGCACCGGACTGGTGTTCATCTCCCTGGATGGGAAGGGCGAGCGCAGCTTCACCTTCTTCCGGACACGCTCCGCTGAGTTCCTGTTGGGGCACGCGGATGTCGACGCGCCGTTCCTGACGGGAGCGAAGGCGGTGCACTGTGGCTCCAACTCGCTCCAGTGGCCGGAGGCGCAGGAGGCCGCGGTGCGGATGCTGGGCCTGGCTCGCGACGCGGGGCTCATCGTGAGCTGTGACCCCAACCTGCGGCTGCATGCATGGGAGGACACGTCTCTGCTGAAGGGCCTGCTGGCCCGGATGCTGCCGCTGTGCACCGTGGTGAAGCTCTCCGAGGAGGAGATTGGCTTCGTCACCGGGACGGAGGTGCCCGACGAAGCGCTGACGCGACTGGCCGCGATGGGCGTGCCGCTGCCCGTGGTGACGCTGGGCGAGCGCGGCGCGCTGCTGCTGTGGAAGGGGGCGCGCATCCACGTCGCGGCCCCGCGGACGCGCGTCGTCGACACCACCGGTGCTGGTGATGGTTTCGTCGCGGGCCTGCTGCATGGGCTGGTGCGCTGGTACGGCGGCGCCGAGGGGCTGCGCGACGCAACAGGCGCGGAGCTGGCGGCGCTGGCCTCGTTCGCGTGCGAGGTCGGCGCCCGCGTGGTGGAGAGGCTTGGCGCGGTGGAGGGCCTTCCTCGTGCGGAGGCGCTGGCCCGGGTCATGCCGTCGCGTCCGGCCAGGCCCCGCGCGTAGAGCGGCGCCGCTGATGTCGTCGCGCCCCCTCGCAGACAGGCCCGGGCGCGAAGGCGCTCAGGAGGCCAGTGGCGTGAGCAGCTCGTAGTCGAAGCGCTCGTACGGCGGTGTGACGGGCTGTCGACGTTGGTCGTACCGCTCCAGCACGTAGGCGGCAGGCTCCGAGCGCCTGCCTTGCGCCTGAAGCCAGGCCGCCAGCCGACCGTAGGCCGCGTTGATGGCGTCCGCCGTGCCCTGC
Organism: Myxococcus vastator; assembly: GCF_010894475.1. Classification (GTDB taxonomy): domain Bacteria; phylum Myxococcota; class Myxococcia; order Myxococcales; family Myxococcaceae; genus Myxococcus; species Myxococcus vastator. The sequence goes on along the minus strand of NZ_JAAIYB010000460.1, from coordinate 2,936 downwards.
ACTGGCGTCATGGCGTAGTCGCGCGCGGGAATCGTCAGCGTCTGTAACCCGTCAGTGACTGCGTCGAGGTCCCGAACCTCGGTGGTGACCCAGTACCGGTAGACGGGGTCATCTCCTGGCTGTTCGTGGTCGCTGCCCGGCACGCAGCCATGGAACAGGTCGCGGTCCACCACGCCGGGCAGTCCGTCCACGCGGGAGAGGAGCTCCAGCCACGCCAGCGGGACGCGGTGGCTCAGCTCGCTGCGCCGGCCGACGACCTTGATGCCCACCAGCTTGATTTCACCTCGGGAGACGATGGAAACGTTCATGGTTTCCAAACCCTCCACCTTGAAGCTGGTTCAACCTCAAGGACAAAGCCTCCGGATGCTGACGATTTCCCAGTTCGCGGACCGATGTGGCCTGGCGCCGAGCGCGCTGCGCTTCTATGAGCGCAAGAGCCTGCTGCTGCCCTCCGCGAGGCGCGCGAATGGGTACCGCGCCTACGCCCCCGGACAGGTCGGAGAAGCGCGCTTCATCAGCAGCCTGCGCGCCGCGGGCATTTCACTCTCCGCCATCCGTGAGTTCCTCCGAAGAGACGCACGGACGCGCGAGGCGATGCTCACGTCATGGCGGCAGGACCTTTCCGCGCGGCTGCTCTCGCTCCAACTGGCGGACCAGTACCTCCAGGGGCTCGGCGCGTCGCCGGGGCCGCGGGTCCACCTGGAGCACTGGGCCGAGCCGTCCGTGCTCGTGTGGTTCCCCGTCACGGCTCCGCCCGGGCCCCTGGCGTTCCGCGCCGCGGTGCCCGGGTGGAAGCAGGCACTCGAGCGTCGGGGCGTCCCCGTGCTGACGAGCGGCTACGTCCGCACGCTCGACGTGGTGGATGGGCAGCTCCTGGGCGAGGTGGGCTTCCGCATCAAACCCCGCCGGCGTCTTCCTCCAGGAAGCCGGCGGCAGGAGATGGCGCCGACCCTGTTCGCGACGCTGGAGTGCGCCGCCCGCGATGACGTGGCCGCGCACCGCGTGTTCCGCTTCCTGGCCGAATTGGGATTCCGCCCCGATGGACTCCACCTGGAGCGCTACCTGCCCGGCGTCGCGGACCGGTACCTCCTGATGCTGGGCGTGCGGCGCCTGCGCCCAGCGGTGGAGAATGGGGAAGGGGGCTCGTCCCCGAGGGCCTTGGAATGAAAAGATGGAACGGCCCATGTCTCAGCCCGTCCCCCAAGATGCCTCCGAGGAAGTGGCACCGACGCAGGCCCCGCTGACGCTGCTGCGAATCCCGGGGGATTCCCCGGAGGCCCTGGACACCTTCTGGCTGCGCGAGGTCTTCCAGGGGGACCGGGTGCCACAGCTCACCCTGCGGGCGGTGCTGCTCGGCAGTGGCATGGGTGTCATCACCTGCGCGACCAACCTCTACGCGGGCCTGAAGATGGCCGTGGCCTTTCCCGTGGCCATCACCGCCGCGTTGCTCGCGCATACGGCACACGGCGCGATGCGGCGCGTGGCGCCAGGCGCCGCCGGTGCGCCGCTCTCGCCGCTGGAGACGTGCTCCGCGCAGGCCGTGGCTTCGTCCGCGGGCTACGCGACGGGCGGCGCCCTGGTGTCTGTCCAGGGCGCCTGGTTGCTCACGACGGGCAGTCATCCTCCCGGGTGGGCGCTGCTCGCGTGGACCTTCCTCCTGTCCGCGCTGGGCGTCCTCTTCGCGGTGCCCCTCAAGCGCAAGCTGGTGGACCATGAGCAGCTTCCGTTCGCCACGGGCACGGCCGCGGCGGCGACCATCCGCGCGCTTCACGCCACGGGCGCGTCGTCCCGTCCGCGGCTGTCGATGCTGGGCCTGGGCGGGGGTATCGCCGCGCTCGTCACCCTGGTGCGGGATGGGCTGGGCCGCCTCCCCTACGTGTTTCCTTTTCCCGGGTCGCTGAGCGGGGTGTCGCTGGAGCGCCTGGGCTTCGGCTTCGAGACGAGCCTGCTTCCGCTGGGCGCGGGCGCGCTGCTGGGGCTGCGGCTCACCGCGTCCTGGCTCCTGGGGGCGCTGCTCATCCACGGCGTCGTGGCGCCGCGCGTGTTCACTTCGGGGCTGCTGCCTCCAGATGGGGACTTCCTCGCCTGGAGTCTCTGGCCGGGTACGGCGGCGCTCACCACCGCGTCGCTGTTGCACTTCGCGCTGGAGGGCCGCGTCCTGGGGCGCGCGTTGAAGGGACTCTTCAAACGTCGCGCCGTGACGCCCCATCCGGTGGACGCGCTGCAGGTACCGGGACGCTGGCTGCTGGCGGGCCTGGCGGTGTTGACGCCCGCCACGCTCGCCGTGGCCAAGGTGGGCTTTGGTGTTCCCCTGCCACACGCCGCGCTCGCGGTGGCGTTGTCATTCCTGCTGTGTCTCATCGCCTGCCGCGTCACGGGGGAGACGGACGTCACGCCCGTGGGCGCGCTGGGGCAGGTGACGCAGATGACCTACGGCGTGCTGCTGCCGCGCAATGTGGAGGCGAACCTCGCCACCGCGGGCATCACCGTCAACGCGGCGTCGTCCGCGGCGGACCTCCTCAGTGACGCGAAGACAGGACACCTGCTGGGCGCTCATCCCCGGCGCGTGTTCCTGGCGCAGCTCATGGGCTGCGCGGTGGGGGCCGCCGCGGTGGTGCCGCTGTTCTTCCTGCTGGTGCCGGACCGCTCGGCGCTGGGCGGCGAGCGCTTCCCCGCACCCGCCGCCACGGTCACCGCCAGCATCGCCCAGGTGCTGGCTTCGGGCCTCTCGGGGTTGGAGCCGGGCACGCGCGCGGCGCTCGGCTGGGCCGCGCTGGCCGCCGCCGTCCTCACCCTGGCGGAGCGGCTGCTTCCCGAGCGGGTGCGACCCTGGGTGCCGTCACCCCTGGGCATGGGCCTGGCCTGCCTGTTGCCGGCCTCCACCGCGCTGGGGTTCTTCCTGGGCGGGGTGGCGGCGGCGTTGGCCCGCCGGGCGC
>NZ_JAAIYB010000045.1 GCF_010894475.1 Myxococcus vastator | reverse complement strand
ATCCCGCCCACCCCCGCTCGCTTCGACGTCCGCGTCCCCATGGGGCCGCGACATATGAAGCCGCGCACTTCGTTGTCAACGCCGCGCACGGCTGTTACGTTCCGTCGCCCGTCCAGGTACGGCGCTCGGTCCCGTGAACATCCTTGTCGTCGACGACGATCTCGAACTCTGCACGATGCTCTCTCGCTTCTTGGAGATGCATGGGTTCACGGTCTACTCCGCGTCCGACGCGCTCCAGGCGCTCGACGTGCTGGAGCGCAACCAGGTCAGCATGGTCATCACCGACTACGTGATGCCCCATATGGACGGCATCCAGTTCACGGAGCTGCTCAAGGCGGACCCCCGCTTCCAGAGCGTCCCGGTGCTGCTGATGACGGGCAGCGAGGACGGCTCGGTGACGGACCGCGGCCTGCGCAAGGGCGTGGCGCTGACGCTCCACAAGCCCCTGGACATGGGGCAGCTGCTCACCCTGGTCCGCTTCGCGCAGTAGCCCACGGCGCCCTGCCCGGCGGGGTGCTCCGGGCCGTCCGCTCGCCCACACGTCCGCCCTTCCTGGTTGACATCGTTCGGGCGGCCCTTATGTTGGCGCTCGCCATGGCCGAGTGCTAACGGCCAGCGTCGTATCAGTAGAATCCCCCAATGAATTCAGGAGGTTGCGATGGCAGCGAAGGAAATTTTCTTCCATCAGTCCGCGCGTGAGGCCATCCTGCGCGGCGTCCGTACCCTGTCGGACGCGGTCGCGGTGACGCTTGGCCCCAAGGGCCGCAACGTGGTCATCGAGAAGAGCTTCGGCTCCCCCACGATCACCAAGGACGGCGTCACCGTCGCCAAGGAGATCGACCTCGAGAACAAGTTCGAGAACATGGGCGCGCAGATGGTGAAGGAGGTCGCGTCCAAGACCTCCGACAAGGCCGGCGACGGCACCACCACCGCCACGGTGCTGGCGCGCGCCATCTATGAGGAGGGCCTGAAGCTGGTGGCCGCCGGCCACAGCCCCATGGACCTCAAGCGCGGCATCGACAAGGCCGTCGAGGTCGTCGTGGGCGAGCTGAAGAGCATGTCCAAGCCCACCGCCGACAAGAAGGCCATCACCCAGGTGGGCACCATCTCCGCCAACGGGGATGAGACCATCGGCGCCATCATCGCGGACGCGATGGAGAAGGTGGGCAAGGAGGGCGTCATCACCGTCGAGGAGGCGAAGGGCCTCGAGACGACGCTCGACGTGGTCGAAGGCATGCAGTTCGACCGCGGCTACGTGTCCCCGTACTTCGTGACCAACCGCGAGCGGATGGACGCCGTCCTGGAGGACCCCTACATCCTCATCAGCGAGAAGAAGGTCTCGTCGATGCAGGACATGATTCCGCTGCTGGAGCAGGTCGCCCGCGCCGGCAAGCCGTTGATCATCATCGCCGACGACATCGAGGGCGAGGCCCTGGCCACCCTGGTGGTCAACAAGATCCGCGGCGTGCTGAACGTGTGCGCGGTGAAGGCCCCCGGCTTCGGTGACCGCCGCAAGGAGATGCTGCAGGACATCGCCGTCCTCACCGGCGGCACGGTGGTCAGCGAGGACCTGGGTCACAAGTTCGAGACCCTGACGCTGAACGACCTGGGCCGCGCCAAGCGCGTCACGGTGGACAAGGACAACACCACCCTCGTGGACGGCGTGGGCACGAAGGCGGCCATCGAGGGCCGCATCAAGCTCATCCGCACCCAGATTGACACCGTCACCAGCGACTACGACCGCGAGAAGCTCCAGGAGCGGCTGGCGAAGCTGGTGGGCGGCGTGGCCGTCATCAACGTCGGCGCGGCCACCGAGACGGAGATGAAGGAGAAGAAGGCCCGCGTCGAGGACGCGCTGCATGCGACTCGCGCGGCCGTCGAAGAGGGCATCGTCCCTGGCGGCGGCGTGGCCTACCTCCGCGCGCTGCCCGCGCTGGAGAAGCTGAAGCTGGGCGGTGAGCAGGACTTCGGCGTGGCCATCATCCTCCGTGCGCTCCAGGAGCCGCTGCGGAAGATCGCCAGCAACGCCGGCGTCGAGGGCGCCGTGGTCATCAACAAGGTCCGCGAGGGCACCGGCGCGTTCGGCTACAACGCCCGCACGGAGGCCTACGAGGACCTGGAGAAGGCCGGCGTCATCGACCCGACGAAGGTGGAGCGCACCGCGCTGCAGAACGCCGCCTCCGTCGCCTCGCTGCTGCTGACCACCGAGGCCATGATCGCCGATCGCCCGAAGGGCAAGGCCAAGGGCGGCGGCGCGGGCGCCGGCATGCCGGACTACGGCGGCGACGACATGGACTACTGAGCCGCGCCGGAGGGCTCGGGACCCGGTGAGGGCCCGAGCCGTCTGGACCTCGGTGGTGGACGGCCCCGGATGCCTCGTGAGGAGGCGCCGGGGCCGTTGTCGTCTCAGCGAAGGGCGCTCAGGGCACGCGGCCCACGAAGCCGCCGGTGCCGCTCTCCTGTGACGTGAAGAGCAGGGTGTCGCCGTCCACCAGCAGGCCACCGGGCCCCACGCCCTCCGGGCCCACGGGCTCCAGGGCGCCCGACGTGCAGGTGCTCACGCGGCGCAGGAAGTCCGTGCCGCCGGTGCTGACGTCCTTGAAGTAGAGCGTGCCATGGAGCTCCACCGGGAAGGCGGGCCCCTGGAGGCCCGTGGCCACGACCTCCACCGCGCCGCCCTCGCGAGGCAGGCGCAGCACGCGGCCGTTTCCGCCGCCGCCCTCGGTGACGAGGAAGTGCGTGGGCGTGACTTCCAGCGAGGTGCCGGCGGTGATGCTGCCGTCGCGCAGCGTGGCGGGGGCGCTGCCATCCAGCGGCACGCTGTAGAGGCCGGGGCTCTCTCCGGCGGCGACCAGGAACCACACGTCCTGGCCCACCACCCGCGCGCCGCGCACCTGCGTGAAGCCCGTGCCCGCGTAGAGCTCCCGGCGGTTGCCACCCGAGGCGTCCACGCGCACCAGGCGGCGGTGCGACGTCGCGACGACGAGCACGTCCCGGTCCCCCAGCCGCGCGGGGAGGACCTCCGTCCCGCCAATGGTGACGTTGTTCAGCGTGGCGTCGAGCGGCCGTTCGTCCTTCGCGCCCGTCGCCTTGTCCACCCGCCACAGCCCGTCCAGGTCGAGCACGTAGAGGGAGTCCGACACCACGGCGATGGCGTCCGGCGCCCGGAAGCCCGTGGCCACGGGCACCACGTCACCGCCCGCGCGCGGCAGCCGGAGAATGCGCCCAGGGCCCGGCTGGGGCTGCTGCGGATTCAGCGAGTGGGATTCGACGATGTAGAGGTCCGCCCCGTCCACCGCGAGCCGGCGGGGCGTGTTCAGCCCGGTGAGCAGGGGCGTGCCCGGACCGGGGGCCAGCGGCTCGCAACCCGCGTCGCCGCTGCCCGCGTCGCCGCTGCCCGCGTCGTCCGCTCCGGTGCCCGCGTCGCCAAGGCCCGCGTCCGGCCCGCCCTGCGTCGGCGGCTTGTCGGAGGAGCAAGCCACACCCAGCAGCAAGACGGACAGGAGCGCGAATCTCATGGGGCCTCTCGTTTGAAGGCGCGGTTCAGCTCGCGGCTGAGCGCCGTGGCATCGGACATCAGCTTGGGGAGGCACGCGGCGGCGCCCGCCCGCAGGGACACCAGGGCCGTCTCCATGGTGAGGTGCTCGGCCAGCACGACGAAGGGCGCGCCCTGCGCCAGCGCCTTGCCCAGCTCCAGCGCCTTGCGCCCGTAGGCGGGCGTGAAGTCCCAGCTCACCACCACGCCCGCGGGCGGCTCCAGCGCGGCCAGCTCCGTCGTCGACAGGATGCGCGCCTCCAGTCCCACCAGGGACAGGGCGTGGGTGATTTGCGCCGCCGCCGCCGGGTTGTCCTCCAGCACGTCCACCCGGCGCATCTCGGGGTTCGTCTCCAGCGGCGCGGAGGCGGGCTTCTTCGTCAGCGTGGCGCGCAGCAGGGCGCGCACTTCGCGGATGTCGTCGAAGGGCTTGAGCAGGTAGTCCACCACGCCCAGCTCCAGCGCCTGCTGCGTCGTCACCAGCGACGGGTAGCCCGTCATCAGGATGACGCGCGAGCCCGCGTGCAGCCGCCGCGCCTGCTGCGCCAGCTCCAGGCCGGACATGCCCGGCAGGTTCTTGTCGGTGACGATGAGGTCCACCGGGGCCTCGTGCAGCAGCTCCAGGGCCTCCTCGCCGCTGGCCGCTTCGATGACCTCGCACTCCTTGCCCATCAGGTCCCGGAAGACCATGCGGATGATGATTTCGTCATCCACCACCAGCAGCCGCTGCTTCCGCGCGGGCGGCGCGTCCGTCGCGGGGAAGCGCACGCGGAACACGGTGGCGGGGGCCGGGACGTCGCGGATGACGCTCGGTGGGGCCAGCTCGAGGCGCGCGTGGTGCTCGCGGGCGATGCGCTGGCACACGGACAGGCCCAGGCCGGTGCCGCGCTTGTTGGCGGTGACGTAGGGCTCGAAGATGCGCTCTCGCAGCTCCTCGGGGATGCCCGGGCCCCAGTCCGCCACGTAGAGGGCAGGGGAGGAGCCCTCCGTCGTGAGCACCACCTTCACCCGGCCGCGCCCCGCCATGGCGTCCCGCGCGTTGTTGAGCAGGTTCAGCGTGAGCTGCTCGATGAGCCGCGCGTTGCCCTGGATGGTGATGTCCTCCGGCGCCTCCACCTCCAGCGAGATGCGCGAGGAGTCCGGGTTGATGCTGAAGTGCTTCGCCGCCGCCCAGATGGGGGCCGCCAGGGAGAGGTGCTGCTGGGAGGCCGGCCGCTCGCTCGCCAGGCGGATGAAGTCGGAGACGATCTGCTCCATCCGCTCCACCTGGGCCAGCAGCAGGCGCAGGGGCCCGGGGGCCGCGCCGTCCTCCGCGAGGAGCTGGGCGTAGGCCTTCACGCCGAGCAGCGGCTGTCGCAGCTCGTGCAGCACCTCCGCCGCCAGTTGTGAGGGTTGCGCCCCCGCACGTTGAAGTGCCGCCGCCGCTGTTCGCGCGGCCGTCAGGTCCCCTGCCTCCACGGCCTGGAGCAGTTGGGCGAGCGGCGCGGGTGTTTCCATGTGACGAGCATGGCGGAGGCAACCGCTTGTACGCAACGCACCCGGAGGGAATCCGTTGACCCCGGCCTGTCCGGCGCGGATGCTGGTCGCGTTCTCGTCACGCCGTCCGGAAACCCGGATACCGCGCTACTGGCCTCGGGAGGGCCTTCATGCCGCAGACCAACCCGTTCCACTCGTTGGTTCCCCGCAAGATGACGGACACCGAGCTGGCCCGCTCCATCCGGCTCAACATCGAGGCGGAGCTGGACGCCATCAACCTCTACGCGGCCCATATCGACGCGACGGACAACGAGGACGCCAAGGCCATCCTCCAGCACGTCATGGACGAGGAGCGCGAGCACGCGGCCCTCTTCTGGGAGCTCATCGCCCGGTTGGACCCGGAGCAGGCCGCGCACGCGAAGGAGGCCGTGGAGAAGTACCGGCTCATCACCTCCGGCGCGTCGCACGAGGCCGTGGAGGCCGTGGGCAAGGAGGGCGCGGCGCCGTCTCCGGCGGACGTCACCCCGGAGAAGCGCCTCACCGTGGGCAGCATGCGCCGGTAGCCGTCAGGACGCGGAGTGGGCCTGCCGGCGCTCGGCCGGTGGGGCCTCCAAGTCGTTCGCCGCCATGTACACGACGTTCCGCGAGCCTCGCTTGCCGCGGTACATGGCCCGGTCCGACAGGTCCAGCAGCGTGGCCTTGTCCTGGGCGTGCTCGGGGAAGCTGGCCACGCCGATGCAGGTGGTGAGCTTGAGCGACAGGCCTTCGCGCGCCAGGAAGTTGTGCGTCTCCATGGTGCGCCGGATGCGCTCGGCCACCTTGAGCGCGCCGCCGGAGTCGGTGTTGCGCAGCACCACCACGTATTCGTCTCCGCCGTAGCGCGCGACGACGTCGTGGTCTCGAACGCAGCCCTTCACCACGCGCGCCGCCTCCACCAGCACCTTGGAGCCCACGAGGTGGCCATGGGTGTCGTTGATGGACTTGAAGTGGTCCAGGTCCAGGAACAGCAGGCTGAAGGTGCGCTGCGACTGGAGCGCGTCCTGGACCTCGCGGTCCACCACCAGGTGCAGGTAGCGGGTGTTGAAGAGGCGGGTGAGGTCGTCGACGTACGCCAGGTCCTCCACCGCGGCGAAGCGGCCGAGGTTGCGCAGCGCGAGCGCCCAGTTGCGCACCAGGAAGCTGGCGGTCTCGCCCGCCCACTCCGCGCCCGTGCCGCCGAAGAAGAGCACCGCGTGCCCCAGCACGGCGTCGCCCTCCAGCGCGGGGACGGAGACGGCGCGAGGGAAGGGCGCATCCAGACCGTCCAGCTCGCGCGGCCCGCGTTCGTTCGTCAGGCGTTCGATGAGCTCGGCGATGAGCGGCTCTTCCAGCGCGGTGGACAGGCCGCTGGTGCCGTGGCGCCGCAGCGCGGAGGCGGAGTCGCGCTCCAGCAGCACCACGGCGCTGGCGGAGGCCATGCTCTGCAGCGCGCTGGCGGTGACCGCGGCCAGCTTCTCGCGGTCCAGCGTGGTGGCGATGCGCTGCCCCGCCTCCAGCATGGCCACGTGGCGGCGCAGCGACGCGTTCTCCTGCATCAGGTCGCGCGTGGTGAGCGCGCGGCGCACGGCGTGCTGCAGGGCCTCCGGGGCCACCGGCTTGACGAGGTACTCCGCGGCGCCGCTCTTGATGGCGCGCACTGCGGGGTCCACCTTCTCCAGGCCGGTGATGACCACCACCTCCACGCCCGGGTGATGCTCCCGCACGTGCCGCAGGACCTCCATGCCGTCGCCACCGGGGAGGATGAGGTCCGTCACCACCGCGTCGAAGCGGTCGCCCGCGAGCGCTTCCTTCGCCTCTTGTAGCGTGCCCACCGCCGTGACGGCGTGTCCCACGGCGGTGAGGTAGTCGCCGTACAGGGTGCGGGCGATCTTTTCGTCGTCGACGAGGAGGATTCGCGCCATCTCCCATCGGCTTACCATCAACCGCTGGAACGCTGCTAGGGTCGCCCCCCGTGTCCCCCTTCGAAAGCGGCCGTCGGCTCTGCGTTCTCGTGGAGGCCGGGGAAACCCGTTACGCCGTGGAAGCGACGTCTGTCATGGAAGTGGCGATGCCAGGCGCCAATGGCAGCAGCCTGCGGGGTGTGCTGGAGGTGAAGGACCTCTGCGCGCTGCTGGGCGGGCCGCCCGAGGAAGGCCCGGGCATGGTGGTGGTGCTCGACGTGAGTCCCACCCTGGCGGTGCGCGTGCGCTCCGTGGTGGAGGTGGCGGACGTGGCCCGCGCGCCGTTCTTCCTGCTGCCTCCGGGGCTGGCGGACTCGCTGGCGCCGCTGAGCCGGGGCGCGGTGCTGTACAAGTCGCGGCTGTACCTGGAGCTCATCGCGGAGGCGCTGCCGCACCGGGTGGGTTCGATGTCGACGGCGGTCGCCGCCCGGCCGGTGCACTGGGCGGAGGCGGCTCCGGACCGGGCGCTCGTCTTCGAGTCCCAGCGTCGACTGTTTGGCGTTCCCCTGGGCCTGGTGTCGCAGGTCATCAGCCGGGGAGAGGCCTTCAGCGTCCTGCCCGTGCAGAGCGGACCGGTGGCCGGTATCTTTCCGCATGATCAGGTGCTGTGGCCTGTCTGCTCGGTCCCCGCGTTGCTGGGGGAAGCGGCCGTGCCGGAGCCCTTCATCGTCCTCACGGAGCTGGCCGGGCGGAACGTGGGGTTGACGGCCACGCGGGTGCTCGGCGTCCTGCAACGTTTCGAGCCGGACGACACCGAGGGCAGCTTCCGCGCTCCCGGGTTGAGCGAGCCCGTGGCGTTCCTGGACCTGCAACACATGTTTTCTTGATCGCCCCAGAGGGCAACTCGTAAGCTGCCCCGCTTGTCAGACTGCCGCGAGTCAACCCTCGCGGCGGGAATCACCAACGAATTCAGGGGAGTGGATGCTCCCCGAGGCCCGAACCGATGCCCAAGAATCTGCTGGTCGCCGATGACTCGCTCACCATCCGCAAGGTGATCGGGATGATCTTCGCGACCGAGGACTTTCAGGTGACCGCGGTGGACAACGGGCTGGACGCCATCTCTCGCACTCGCGAGCTGCGTCCGGACGTCGTCCTCGCGGACGTCATGATGCCGGGCAAGAGCGGTTACGAGGTCTGTGAGGCGCTGAAGAACGACCCGGCCACCCAGGGCATCCCGGTGGTGCTGCTGGCCGGCACCTTCGAGGCCTTCGACGAGAACCGCGCCCGCGCCGCCCGCGCGGATGACCACGTCACCAAGCCCTTCGAGAGCCAGATTCTGCTCGACAAGGTGAAGGCGCTGGTCGGCCAGAAGTCCAACACGATGCCCGCGTCGGCCGCCACGCAGGTGCGCCACGCGCCTGCTCCGGCCGCCGCGCCGCCCGCGCCCGTCGCCGCGCCGCCGGGGGCTCGTCCCGCGCCGCCGCCGGGGGCGCGTCCGGTGGGGCCTCCGGGGCCTGGGATGCCGCCGGGCGCCCGTCCTCCGGGGCCTGGGATGCCGCCGGGCGCGCGTCCTCCGGGGCCTGGGATGCCGCCGGGCATGGCGCGTCCTCCGGGCCCGGGCATGCCGCCGCCGGGTGCGCCGGGCGCGCCGCGTCCTCCGGGGCCTGGGATGCCGCCGGGCATGGCGCGTCCTCCGGGGCCTGGGATGCCGCCGGGTGCGCGTCCTCCGGGGCCTGGGATGCCGCCGGGCGCCCGTCCGGGCGTGCCGCCTCCGCCGGGGGGGCCCGCGCCGGGAATGCCTCCGCGACCGGGAATGCCTCCGGGCGCCGTGGCCCGTCCGGGCGTGCCGCCTCCGCCGGGTGGCCCCGCGCCGGGTGGCTTCCCGCGTCCGCCGCCGGCCGGCGCGCCGCAGCCTCCTCCGGGGGCGGCGCCGCAGCCCGCCGCGCGGGGCAGGGATCCGTTCGGTCTGGGTGCGCCCGCGCCCGCCGCGGCCCAGCCGTCCATCAGCATCGAGGACTCGCTGCCCGACACGGGTGACGCCGAGGAGATCTCCCTGGACATCGCCCCTCCCGCGCCCGTCGCGGCCAGGCCGGCGAGCGCCCGTGCGCCTGCCGCGGATGGGGGCGAGGCCCTGCTGCGCGAGGCGCTTTCCAAGGCTTCCCGTGAGGTCATCGAGAAGATTGCCTGGGAGGTGGTGCCGCAGCTGGCGGAGACCATCATCCGAGAGGAGCTCGAGCGGCTCATCAAGGACCGAGAGACCCAGCACTGAGGCGCCTGGCGCCGTAACCTCCTGACCTTTTGCCGGCCCCGGTCCACCGGGGCCGGCCGCCTTCAATGACCGATACCACTGAACTTTCGAAGGCCTACGAGCCCACCGAGGTCGAGGCCCGGCGCTACGCGTTCTGGCTGGAGCGCAACTACTTCCGCGCCGAGGCGCCCTCCGACAAGCCGCCGTTCTCCATCGTCCTGCCGCCGCCCAACGTCACGGGCAGCCTGCACATCGGCCACGCACTGACGGCCACCATCCAGGACATCCTCACCCGCTGGAAGCGGATGAGCGGGTTCAACGCCTTGTGGCTCCCCGGCACGGACCACGCCGGCATCGCCACGCAGATGGTGGTGGAGAAGGAGCTGAAGAAGACGGAGGGCAAGAGCCGCCACGACCTGGGCCGCGAGGCGTTCCTGGAGCGCGTCTGGGAGTGGAAGGGCAAGTTCGGCGACCGGATCGGCGAGCAGCACCGCTACCTGGGCGCGTCCCTGGACTGGAGCCGCGAGCGCTTCACCATGGACGAGCAGTCCTCCGCCGCGGTGCGCGAGGTCTTCGTCCGGCTGTACGAAGAGGGCCTGATGTACCGGGCCCAGAAGCTCATCAACTGGTGTCCGTCGTGTCGCACGGCGCTCAGTGACCTGGAGGTGGAGCACCAGGAGAAGAACGGCTCCATCTGGCACATCCGCTACCCGGTGAAGGACTCCGACCGCACGCTCACCGTGGCCACCACGCGCCCGGAGACGATGCTGGGCGACACCGCCGTGGCCGTGCACCCGGAGGACGAGCGCTACCAGGACCTGATTGGCAAGCACGTGGTGCTGCCGCTCAGCGGGCGTGAGATTCCCATCATCGCGGACGGCGAGCTGGTGGATCCGAAGTTCGGCACTGGCGTGGTGAAGGTGACGCCGGCGCATGACTTCAACGACTACCAGACGGGCCTGCGCCACCAGCTGCCGATGCTGTCCATCCTGGACGACGCGGCGCGGATGACGAAGGAGACCGGCAAGTACGCCGGCACGGACCGCTTCGACGCGCGCAAGCAGGTGCTGGCCGACCTCCAGGAGCTGGGGCTTCTGGAGAAGGAGGAGCCCCACAAGCTGTCCGTCGGCACGTGCCAGCGCTGCACCACGGTGGTGGAGCCGCGCCTGTCGCCGCAGTGGTTCGTCAAGATTGAGCCGCTGGCGAAGCCGGCCATCGAGGCGGTGGAGCAGGGCCGCACGAAGTTCGTCCCGGAGTCGTGGACGAACACGTACTTCCACTGGATGCGCAACATCCACGACTGGTGCGTCAGCCGTCAGCTGTGGTGGGGCCACCAGATTCCCGCGTACTACTGCACCGCGTGCAGCCCGCGGCTGGGTGACGACACCGACCTGCCGCTGGAGGCCGCGACGGTGAAGGTGGGCGGCGTGGACTTCGCGCGCGCGGAGCCGATTGTCGCGCGGGAGCAGCCCACGGCCTGCCCGAAGTGCGGCGGCGCCACGTTCATCCAGGACCCGGACGTGCTGGACACGTGGTTCTCGTCCGCGCTGTGGCCGTTCTCCACGCTGGGCTGGCCGCGCAACACGCCGGAGCTCCAGACGTTCTACCCGACGTCCGTCATGGAGACGGGCCACGACATCATCTTCTTCTGGGTCGCCCGGATGATGATGATGGGCCTGCACTTCATGGGGGATGTGCCCTTCCGCACCGTGTACCTGCACGCGATGGTGCGCGACGAGAAGGGCGAGAAGATGTCCAAGACGAAGGGGAACGTCATCGACCCCTTGGACGTCATCCTGGGCGCCAGCCTGGACAAGCTCGCGCCGACGCTGAAGAACAAGTTCCCGCAGGGCATGCCGGCGTTCGGCGCGGACGCGCTGCGCTTCACGCTCGCGTCGCTCACCCAGCAGGGTCGGGACATCAAGCTGTCCATGGACCGGCTGGCTGGCTACAAGGCCTTCTGCAACAAGCTGTGGAACGCCAGCCGCTTCGCCCTGATGAACATGGGCGAGTTCACGCTGGATGAGCGCCCGCTGAAGGCGCGTCCGTTGACGCTGGCGGACCGCTGGATTCTCTCGCGGCTCCAGCGCGCCACCACCGAGGCCCGTGCCTCGCTGGAGACCTACGGCTTCGCCGAGGCGGCGTCCACGCTGTACCAGTTCCTGTGGGCCGAGTTCTGCGACTGGTACATCGAGCTGGCGAAGGGCTCGCTCTACGGCACCGATGCGCAGGCGAAGGACTCCGCGCGCGCGGTGCTGGTGTACTCGCTGGACCGCATCCTGCGGCTGCTCCACCCGTTCATGCCGTTCATCACCGAGGAGATCTGGCAGAAGCTGCCGATGTCCCGGCCGGTGGACAGCATCATGATCGCGTCGTACCCGGAGCCCGACGCGGACCTGGTGGACGAGGCCGCCGAGGCGGAGATGGCCCCGGTCATCGCCACCATCGAGGGCCTGCGCACCATCCGCGGCGAGAGCAACCTGTCGCCCGCGACCAAGGTGAAGGCGGTGGTGCAGAGCCCGGACGCCCGCACGCGCGAGCTGCTGGAGCGCTGGCGCGCGTACCTGATGCCGCTGGCCGGCCTGTCCGAGGTGGAGGTTGGCGCGCCCGGCACCAAGCCGCCGCAGGCCGCCGCCTTCGTGGGGACGAACCTGGAAATCTACGTGCCGCTGGCGGGTCTCATCGACCTGGACGCGGAACGCGACCGCCTCCGCAAGGAGATCGCGCGCGCCGAGCAGGAAGCCGCCGGTGTGCTGCGCAAGCTGGAGAACCCCAACTTCGTGGCCAAGGCGCCCCCGGACGTGGTCGAGAAGGACCGCGCCCGCGTGGAGGAGTTGAAGGAGCGCAAGGCCAAGCTTCAGGACCATCTGCAGCGCATTGCCCCGGAGCCCGCCATGCCCGCAGCGCCGCCGTCCGAGAGCAGCACGCCGACCGAAAGCGTTGAGCCGACCGAGGCCGACATCGCGACCGAAGCCGACGTCGCGACCGAGCCCACCACCCCGCCTGGGAGCGCCGCTCCATTAGAGACGCCGCCTCCGGTGGAGGGGGGCACTGAGTACGAGACGCTCGCCGAGTCCACCGAGGAGGAGGAGGCCGCCGTCGCTCCGGCCGAGGTGAAGGCCGCGCCGGATGCGGAAGCCGAGGGGAACGTCGACCTGGCGGAGGAGCTGAAGGACGAGCTCGAGGCCGCCGGCGGTGTGGCCGAAGCCGCGGACCCCCAGGTGCAGGACGCCCTGGAGAAGCTGCGCGCGGGGACGAAGGAAGGCCTGTCTCCGGCTGACCATCATGACCTCGGCGTGGCGTACATGAGCATGGGCCTCGTCGACGACGCGATGCGGGAGTTCAACACCGCGCGCGCCGGTGGCGACGCCCGTGAGGCGCCCGCCGCGGCCGAGCAGGAGGGCGCCGAGTCCGAGCAGACGGTGGCCTCCACCGCGAAGGCCGTGGTGAAGGCCGCCCTGGCCGCCGTGAAGAAGGCGTCGTCCATCGCGAAGGACACGGTGGTGGAGGCTGTCTCCGCTTCCGACGAGGACGAGGCGCCTGCCGCTCCGGCGAAGGCGCGTCCCGCGAAGAAGGCCGCGGGCAAGAAGGCGCCTGCCGCCGCGACGAAGGCTCCGGTCCAGGAGGCCGTCTCGACGAAGCCTGCGGGCGCGAAGGGCGCGGCCAAGAAGGCCGCTGCGACGAAGGCTCCGGCGAAGGCGGCGGGCGCGAAGGGCGCTGCGACGAAGGCTCCGGCCAAGGCAGCGGGCGCGGGCGCGAAGGGCGCTGCGACGAAGGCTCCGGCCAAGGCGGCGGGCGCGAAGGGCGCGGCCAAGAAGGCCCCGGCCAAGGGCGCGGCGAAGAAGGCTTCGGCTCAGAAGGCCGGCAAGAATGCTCCGGCCAAGGGCGCAGCGAAGAAGGCCTCGGCCCAGAAGTCCGCCGCCAAGAAGGCTCCAGCCAAGGGCACGGCGAAGAAGGCTCCGGCCAAGGCTGCGTCGAAGAAGGCTTCGGCCCTGAAGTCCGTCGCGAAGAAGGCTCCGGCCAGGTCCGCTGCGAAGAAGTCCGCCGCGAAGAAGGCGCCTGCCAAGGCCGCCGCGAAGAAGGCTGCCACGAAGAAGGGGGCCGCGAAGAAGGTCGCTGCCGCCAGCAAGAAGCCGGTGAAGAAGGCGGCGGGCCGGAAGGCTCCCGCGAAGAAGGGCACCGGGGCAAAACCCAAGGCGCGGGCAAAGGCCCGGCGGTAGCAGGAGGAGACGTGCAGCAGCAGGATTACCTCGACCGGCTCATCGCGCTCGCACTCGATGAGGACCTGGGGGCGGCGGGTGACGTCACCTCGCAGGCCCTCATCCCTCCTGACTACGAGGGCAGCGCGGAGCTGGTCGCCAAGGAGCAGTTGGTGCTCGCGGGCCTGGAGGCCTTCGTCCGCGTCTTCAAGACGGTCGACCCGGACGTCGAGGTGGAGCTGTTGCGCCGCGACGGTCAGGAGATCAAACCGAAGATGGTCGCCGCGCGGTGTCACGGCCGGATGCGCTCGCTGCTCGCTGCGGAGCGCACCGCGCTCAACATCGTGCAGCGGGCCGCGGGCATCGCGACACTGGCGCAGCAGGCCGTCACGTCCGTGCGCGGCTCCAAGCTGCGCGTCCTGGACACGCGGAAGACGCCGCCGGGAATGCGCACGGTGGCCAAGGAGGCCGTCCGCATGGGCGGCGCGTCCAACCACCGCTTCGGCCTCTTCGACGGCGTCCTCATCAAGGACAACCACATCGCCGCCGTGGGGGGCTCCATCGCGGAGGCGCTGCGCCGGGCGAAGCTCAACGGGCCACGGCTGACCAAGATTGAAATCGAGGTCACCAATCTGAAGCAGCTCGCGGAGGCCATCGAGCACGGCGCGGACGTGGTGATGCTCGACAACATGGACGACGCGCAGATTCGCGAGGCCGTGAAGCTGGCGGCGGGCCGCGTCCCGCTCGAGGTGTCGGGCGGCGTCACGCTGGACCGGCTGCCTCGGCTGGCGAAGCTGGGCATCGACTTCGTGTCCATGGGCGCGCTGACGCACTCCGCGCGAGCCATGGACCTGTCGCTGGAAATCACCGCCGCGGCGAAGCGCCCCGCGCGCGCCAGGCAGCCGAAGCCGGCGTAGCGCGCGGACACGGAGGCGCTCCTGGCTCCTGCCTGGGACGCGCGGAGCCCTCCCCGACGCGGCCGCTCACTTGCCCGTGAGGACCTCCGCGCGGGGCTTCCCCTCCGCCGACGACGGCATGCCCAGCTCCATCAGCGCCGACAGGGTGGGGGCGAAGTCCACGGGGTCGATCTCCTCCAGGTACATGCCCGGCTTCACGCCCTTGCCCGCGAAGAGGATGGGCACCTGCGCGTCATACGCGTGCGGTGTGCCGTGGTTGGTGCCGGTGGGGATGCCGTGGAGCAGGTGGAGGGGCCGCAGCATGAAGAGCACGTCGCCGCTGCGCCCGGGGTAGTAGCCCTTGCGCATGGGCGTCAGGTAGCCCGCGGTGTCCGGCGCGGTGAACAAGTCGTCATTCGCCACGGCCGTGATGACCGCCGGGTGCTTCGCCAGCCACGCCGCCGCCGCGCGCCGCACCGCCACGTCCACCGCGCCGCCCTGGTGCGTCTTGCCGCCCAGGTACACGTCCAGTTGTTCGAGCGTGGCCGTCACGTCGCCACCGAACTGCTGGCGCAGCGCCTGCGTCAGGCCCTCCGCCAGCTCCGCCGGGCTCACCCGCTTCGCGGCCAGCCCCTTGGCCGCCCACTGCTCTGGCATCGCCGCGCCGCCGTGGTCCGCGGACAGCGCGATGACCAGGTTGCCCCGTCCGCCCGCCGCGCGCTCGGCCGCGGTGATGAGGTTGCCCAGCGCCCTGTCCAGCCGCAGCAGCGTGTCCTGCATCTCCCACGAGGAGGGCCCGTACTCGTGGAACACCAGGTCCGTGCCGGTGAAGCTCACGGCCAGCAGGTCGGGCACGCCGTCCTGGCCCAGGCCCTCTCCGGCGATGGCCGCCTTGGCCGCCTCCACCAGCAGGTCATGCGAGTCCGGTGACACGGCGAACGCCTGGTAGAAGGTGGGGCCCGGCGACGGCAGCCCGCCGTCCAGCGGATGGGGGAAGGTGCGGCCCAGGCCGTAGACGTCCGCCTCGGCGAGGCCTTCGTCCTCGCCCACGTACTCCGAGGCCGGCCGCATCAGCTCCCACTTCTTGCCGAAGGCCGCCTCCGGCAGCTTCCGCGCGTTCAGCGCCTTCAGCCACGCCGGGAACTCCTTCGTGTACCAGGTGCCGGTGACGAACTTCCCCTCGCCCTTGTCGAACCACCACGCCTGGCCCGCGCGTCCGGCCAAGGGGATGGCCGCGTGGGGCTTGATGGACAGCGCCACCGCCTTGCCGCGCTCCTGCGTCGCCACGCGCAGCCGGTCCGCCAGCGTCTCCACCATGAGGTGGGCGGGGCCGGAGTCCTGGCCCGGCTTCAGCGGCACCTCCAGCACCGGGTGGGCCGCGTCCGCGAAGGCCATGACCCGCTTCATCGTCGAGCGGTCCACCCACCGGTTGTCCACGATGCCGTGCCGCCACGGGTGGGCGCCCGTGGCGAGGGTGGCGTGGCCGGGCGCGGTGCGGCATTCGGCGTGGCCGTAGCGCGCATAAGGAAAGTACGCGCCCTGGTTGAGCAACTGGCCCAGGCCACCCTTCAGGCGCGGGCGGTTGCGCAGCAACACGTCGCTGCCGAGCGCGTCCACGCTGATGACGAGCGTAAGCCTGGGAGGTCGGGCAAAAGCGGGCAGGGTGGCCAGCGCGACGGCGAGGACGAGTGCGCGAATCATGGGGATGAGAACCATCTCCGCCGGGATGGTGAGAAGCAACCAACAACGCGTGTCACTGCTTGGACGCCGCACTTCGCGCTGTTAGGGTCGCCCGCTTCATGGTCGAGGCCCGTCTTCGCGTCATCTACGGCGACACCGATCAGATGGGTGTCGTCTACTACGCGAATTACTTCCGCTATTTCGAGTTCGCGCGCAGTGAGTACTTCCGCGCCCGGGGTGGCAGCTACGCCGAGCTGGAGCGCTCGGGTGCCCTGCTACCCGTGGCCGAGGCGAGCTGCCAGTACAAGGCATCCGCGCGCTACGACGATGTGTTGGTCATCCAAACCACCGTGAGCGAGTTGCGCCGCGCGTCCATCGTGTTCACCTACGCGCTGTTTCGTGACGGTGCGCCACGCACGCTGCTCTGCACCGGTATGACGCGTCACGCCTGTGTGGGGCGGGACGGCAAGCCGACGCGGCTGCCCGACGCCCTCATCCGGTTGCTTGAAACAACCGAGCCTTCCCCGGGCTCTTCCACTTCCACCTGAACCCTTCCGGGATACCCAAGGAGCACACACATGGATCGCAACCTGGCAATGGAGGTCGTGCGCGTCACCGAGATGGCGGCCATCGCCTCCGCCCGACTGATGGGCCGCGGCAGCAAGGACGAGTCGGACCAGGCCGCCGTGGACGCCATGCGCCGCGCCTTCGACGCGCTGCAGATTGATGGCACCGTCGTCATCGGCGAGGGCGAGCGCGACGAGGCGCCCATGCTCTACATCGGCGAGAAGGTGGGCAAGCGCGGGGATGGTGCGCCCGAGGTGGACATCGCCCTGGACCCGCTGGAGGGCACCAACCTGTGCGCCTACGGCCGGCCGGGCTCCATCGCCGTGGTGGCCATGGCGGGCAAGGGCGGGCTGCTCAACGCCCCCGACACGTACATGGAGAAGCTGGCCGTGGGCCCGCGCGCCCGGGGCGCCATCGACCTGCGCAAGACGCCCACGGAGAACCTCCGCGCCATCGCGGAGAAGATGAAGGTCTACGTGGAGGACCTCACCGTGGTGGTGCTGGACCGCGAGCGCCACACCGACCTCATCAAGGAGATTCGCGCGGCGGGCGCCCGCATCCGGCTCATCGAGGACGGCGACGTGGCCGGCGCCATCGCCACCTGCTTCGACAACACGGGCGTGGAGGTGCTGATGGGCATCGGCGGCGCGCCCGAGGGCGTCATCGCCGCGGCGGCCATCCGCGCCACCGGCGGTGACATGCAGGGCCGGCTCGTGCCCCGCAACCAGGGCGAAATCGACCGCTGCAAGACGATGGGCATCAGCGACATCTCGAAGATCTACACCGCCGAGGAGCTGGCCCGGGGCGAGGTCATGTTCGCCGCCTCCGGCGTCACCACCGGCGACTTCCTCAAGGGCGTGCGCTTCTTCGGCGGCGGCTGCGAGACGCACTCCGTCGTCATGCGCAGCAAGACGGGCACCGTCCGCTTCATCCAGTCGGTGCACAAGTTCGACAAGAAGCCGGGGTACGCTTTCTAGGCCGCAGCTCCCACCCTGCCTCACGCCCCTGGAGACACCCATGCCTGGCGCCTCGCGAACCATCATCGTCAACGCCCCCATCGAGAAGGTCTTCGACGTCATCACCCAGTATGAGCGGTACCCGGAGTTCCTCCCAGAGGTGAAGGGCATCCGGACCGAGAACCGCCAGGGCAACACGGTGGACGTCCACTACAAGGTGGATGTGGTGAAGACCATCAGCTACTCCATCCGCGTCACGGAGGAGCGGCCCACCCGCATGTCCTGGTCCTACATCAAGGGCGAGTTCATGAAGGACAACCAGGGCAGCTGGGTCCTGGCGCCCGAGGGCGAGGGCAAGACGAAGGCCACCTACACCGTGGAGATGGCCCTGGGCGCGCTGGTGCCCAAGAGCGTCGTCTCCGCGCTGGTGGAGACCTCGCTGCCGAAGATGCTGGACGCCTTCAAGCGCCGCTTCGAGGCGCCCTGAACCCCGCCTCCGGGCGGCTTCCCGGCGGGCGACGCCACCATCGCCCGCTGACCGCCAGGAGTCTTCGAGGACCCGGGTGCTCCGCCCGTCACAGCAGGCGGGCGGACGAGGCTGACTCGAAGGGGCTTGCGACGCCGGATACGGGGAGTATGCCCATGGGAAGGTCCGCTTGCGGGCCGCATCGAGGGCATTAAACTGAACACCGTCCCGACAGGATTTTCGGCCTCCACGACATTCGTGCCCTGGGTGCCCTGGCTCAGGTGTCGGGTGGCAGACGAGCAACCGTGCGAGATGGCAGCAACGTACCCAGCGAAGAACCGGGGTTCTTAATTTGCATCTGATATGGGTGGAAATGGTATTGGGGCGGGATGGGCGTACATCGGGGTACGTAGGCTGAGGGAGACGGAAGACCCATGCTCGACGCCTTCATCATCGAAGAGATAAAGCGCCGTGAGCGCCGCCGTGAGGAGCACGACAGGCCGGTGGCGGAGCTTCCGCTCCCCGTGCCGGATGACCGCCCGCGTCGGCGCACGGAGACCGAAGACGACAAGCCCCAGCGGGGCGTGGTGGTCATCGACCTGCTGTCCTGACCCCGGCCTCGCGGCTTGACGGCCGCGCCGGTGTGTCCTCGAGCCCGCGGTGGCGGTCCTTCCCAGGACGGCCCCGCGGGCTTCGCGCATCCAGGCCCCTGGCCGCCCTCAGGCGTGCGTCAGGGCCAGCAGGTGCCGGGGGTGGTAGACCTCCCACAGCGGCCCCTTGACGGTGGCCAGGGCCTCCAGGACTTGCTTGCGCCACTCCTCGGGCAGGGCCTGCTCGCCATGGAAGGCGCCCACGAGCGCGCCGGTGATGGTGGCGTGGGCCTCCGTGTCGCCGCCCCGGTGGACGACGTCCAGGAGCGCGGCCTCGGCGCTGGGGGCGTGGAGCAGCTCCCAGAAGGCCAGCCGGAAGGCGACGCGCACCGCGTGCAGGGGGCGGTGGAGGTGCAGCTCCGGCCCGTACAGCATCGGGTCCTCCTGCTGGGCAAGGGCCAGGTCCTCGCGCAGGAGCGACGCGGCGAAGGACACCTCCTGCACATAGTCACTGGCGGAGCGCCCGAGCGCGGCGCCGGCCAGCAGCAGGCCCGACTCCGCGGCGGGGATGAGGTCGGCGGCCTTGAGGCCCGCGCCATGGGTGACGGCGTGGCCAATGGCCGCGTTGAAGGCCGCGCAGGCGAGCTGGCAGCGCGGGTCGAAGTGGGTGAGGGCGGAGTCCTCCAGCGAGGCCTGGGTGAGCGCGTGGGCGTCCCCGGCCAGATACACGCCCAGCGGCGCCGCGCGGGCCAGGCTCCCCGGGTCCGCGGGCTTCCGGTACGCGCGCAGCCACACGCGCCTGCCCGCGCCCAGGGGCGGGAAGCCCGACGTCTGGCAGTCCTCGAAGACCTCCTTCAGGGGCTCGCTGACGTCGAAGGCATGGGGCTGCCAGGCGCGGTAACGACGCAGTGCGTCCGCGGCGTCGTACCGCCGGATGGCTCGGAGGCTGTGGCCCAGGCAGGCCGCGAGCTGGACCTCCTCCGTCACCTGCCCGCGGCGCAGCGCATGGGGGCCGCCGCCCATCAGCTTCATGTAGGGCCCCTCCGCCTGCTTGGGAAATGGAACGGCCATGAAGGGGCGGTGCGCGGTGGGGACGGACAGGGCGTTGCCCACGGCCATGCCGAGCAGCGCGCCGCGGCGCCGTTGAGCGAGCAATGGGTCAGGCCCCTTCAAGGCGGGGCGGCGTTGGGGCGGGGGCATTCGACGGGTGGACACTGTAGCAGCGCGGGCCGCGAGCACGCTTGCCCGGCCCGGGGGGCTCTTCTAGAAACGGCCGCCTATGACCGAGATTTCTCAGATTCTGGCGCGCGAAGTGCTCGACTCCCGTGGAAACCCCACCGTGGAGGCGGAGGTCCAGCTTGCCGGGGGCGCGCGCGGCCGCGCCGCGGTGCCGTCCGGTGCGTCCACCGGTGAGCATGAGGCCATCGAGCTGCGCGACGGCGACAAGCATCGCTACCTGGGCAAGGGCGTGCAGAAGGCCGTGAAGAACGTGGTCGACGTGCTCGCGCCCGCGCTGGTGGGCATGGACGCGGCGGATCAGTTCGCGGTGGACCAGCGGATGCTGGAGCTGGACGGCACCGCCACCAAGGGCAAGCTGGGCGCCAACGCCATCCTCGCGGTGTCCATGGCGGCGGCCCGGGCCGCAGCGGACGCGCACGGGCTGCCGCTGTACCGCTACGTGGGCGGCGTGCAGGCGCGCACCCTGCCCGTGCCGCTGATGAACATCCTCAACGGCGGCGCGCACGCGGACACCCGCGTGGACGTGCAGGAGTTCATGGTGGTGCCCGCCGGCGCGTCCTCCTTCGCGGAGGGCCTGCGCTGGGGCGCCGAGGTGTTCCACGCGCTGAAGAAGATTCTGAAGGACCGCAAGCTGGCCACGGGCGTGGGCGACGAGGGCGGCTACGCCCCGGACCTGCCGGCGAACGAGGAGGCGCTGAAGCTCATCATGGAGGCCATCGACAAGGCGGGCTTCAAGGCCGGTGAGCAGCTCTTCCTGGCCCTGGACGTGGCGGCCAGCGAGTTCTTCGACAAGGGCAGCAAGAAGTACAAGCTGAAGGGCGAGGGCAAGGAGTACGACGCGGCGGGCCTGCTCGAGTACTACCGGGGCCTCTCCGAGCGCTACCCCATCATCTCCATCGAAGACGGCATGGCGGAGGATGACTGGGAGGGCTGGAAGAAGCTCACCGACGCGCTGGGCTCGCGCATGCAACTGGTGGGCGACGACCTGTTCGTCACCAACGTGGAGCGCCTGGGCCGCGGCATCGACACGGGCACGGCCAACTCCATCCTGGTGAAGGTGAACCAGATTGGCACCCTGACGGAGACGTTCGACGCCGTGCGCATGGCGCACCGCGCCGGGTACACGTCCGTGATGAGCCACCGCTCCGGCGAGACGGAGGACACCACCATCGCCGACCTGGCCGTGGCGCTGGACTGCGGGCAGATCAAGACGGGCTCCGCGTCGCGCTCCGACCGCGTGGCCAAGTACAACCAGCTGCTGCGCATCGAAGGCGAGCTGGGGGCCGCGGCCCGCTACGCTGGCAAGTCGGTGTTCCGCGCCCTGAACCAGAAGAAGTGAGCCCGTGAGCGACAAGCCCAAGCGCATCCTGGTTTCAAACGACGACGGCTACTTCTCCGAGGGGCTCCAGGCGCTGGTCGAGGCCGTGAGCCCCCTGGGGGAGGTGTGGGTGGTGGCGCCCGACCGGGAGCAGAGCGCCGCCTCTCACGCCATCTCCCTGCACCGGCCGCTGCGCATCAAGGAGGTGCGGGAGCGGTGGTTCGCCGTCGACGGGACCCCCGCGGACTGCGCTTATCTGGCGATCAACCATCTCCTGAAGGATGATCGCCCGGTACTCATGGTTTCCGGCATCAACCACGGCGCGAACCTGGCCGAAGACATCATGTACTCCGGCACGGTGGCCGCGGCGATGGAGGGCGCGCTCCTGGGCGTGCCGGCCATTGCCTTCAGCCTGGTGGCCCGGCGGAGCTTCGACTTCGCGCCGGCGGCCCGGTTCGCCCGTTCGCTGGTG
Source organism: Myxococcus vastator (assembly GCF_010894475.1). Taxonomy (GTDB): domain Bacteria; phylum Myxococcota; class Myxococcia; order Myxococcales; family Myxococcaceae; genus Myxococcus; species Myxococcus vastator. The sequence continues at coordinate 9,833 of NZ_JAAIYB010000045.1, read as the reverse complement.
TCCAGCGCCCTGTCTCGCCCCCTGCCGCCGCGGATGCTCCTCAACGTGAACATCCCCGGAGGCGTGGAGCCGGAGGGCTACGCCATCACCCGCCAGGGCCGTCACTCGTACGGCTTCGAGGTGGTGGAGAACGAAGACCCGCGTGGCCGGAAGTACTACTGGATTGGCGGGAGCGACTACCAGCACGAGGACATCCCGGGCAGCGACTGCAATGCCGTGTTCCGGGACAAGCGCGTCTCCGTCACGCCGCTGCACTTCGAGCTGACGGACCATGGCCGGCTCCCGGACCTCTCCGGGTGGCAGGTCGATGGCTTCAACCGGCATGAACCGGACGGTGCCTAGCGTTGGCGCCGTGTGTGTCCAGCCGAGCGCGTGGGGCGCTCCGGGTGTTCCTCCTGGCCGTGCTGCTGAGCGGCTGCGCGGGCACCCGGGCATCCTCCGTGGCCGGGCCGGACATGGATATGGACACGGACACGGGGACGGGCGTCACCGACGCGGCCGAGCGGACCACGCCGCTGCCCTTCAACCTGAGGGGCGTCCACGCCGAGCCGGAGCTGGTGGCCGCGCGCCATGTCGTGGCCGCTGGCGAGACGATGTACCGCATCTCACGCACCTACGGCCTCACGGTGGAGGAGCTGGGGTCGGCCAACGGCATCAAGGCGCCGTGGACGTTGGCGGTGGGGCAGGAGCTCACCATCCCCGGTGTCGAGCGCGGCGTGCCCGTCCGGGCCCTGGCGGAGGCGGACCCGGAGCCGGTGCGGACTTCGACGTCGGCCGGGGGGCGGCGCAGCGTGCCGGCCGTGGGCCGCCGCGAGGAGCCTCCGGCGCGCCGCCGGACCCTGTCGCGTCCGGCGAGCGCCACGGGCCCGCCGCGTGTGGCCACCCAGGGGCAGCTCGACTGGCCGCTGCGAGGCGTCCTGTACGGCCGCTTCGGGAAGAAGGGGAAGGAGCCGCATGACGGCATCGACCTGGCCGCGCCCGCCGGCACGTCCGTGAAGACGGCGCAGGCTGGCACGGTGCTCTACGCGGGCGAGCAGCGCGGCTACGGCAACATCGTCATCGTCGAGCACACGAACAAGTTGATTACCCTGTACGCACACAACCGCGACCTGCGCGTGCGCACCGGGCAGAAGGTGCGCCGCGAGCAGGTGATTGCCACCGTCGGCGAGTCGGGCCGGACGTCCGGGCCCCATCTGCACTTCGAGGTGCGCATGGACGGAAAGCCGGTGGACCCGCTCGACTACCTGGGGCCAATGCCCTCCTCGTAGCCGAGGCGGCGCGGGCCCGGCTGCCTCCCTGCTCCCTGCGGCGGGGCAGGGCGCTACGTCGTGTGATGTCTGGGCCTCGGTGCCGGGCCCGGGTGAAGGTAGAGTGCCGGCCCGTGTCGCGCTTCGTGTCCTGGTGGCTCTCCTGTTTCGTCTTGTTGCTGGCTTCCTCGGCCCCTGCCCAGGCGCCAGCCCCTGGGGTTCCTGCTTCTGGGGCTGCTGCGTCTGCGGCTGTTGCGTCCGCGGCGCCTGAGGCCGTCGTCGTGGCCGTGCTGATGCTGGAGGCCAACGAGGCGGGCAGCGACGCGGCGCCGGGCGTCACCTCGCTCATCACCTCGCGGCTCGCGGAGTCGCCGCGGCTGCGCGTCCTCTCGCAGTGGGACGTCGAGGCCGCCCTGGACGACGAGCACCAGCAGCAACTCCAGGGCCTCAAGACGTGCGAGCGGGGAGACTGCCTCCAGGAGCTGGTGGCCCTCACCGGCGCCCGCTACGTCGTGGCTGGCCGGCTGGACCGCTTCGGCGACCAGTACCTGCTCACCGCCAACCTGTTGGATGCCGCGGGCGGACGAATCCTGGCCCGGCCTCGCGCGGAGGCTCCGGAAGCGGAGGACCTGCTGCGCACCGCGAAGGCCGTCTCCGACCAGCTCTTCGCCGCGCTCGTCCCCCCGGAGGAGTCCGTGGCGGCCCGCCCGCTGCTGGGAGGCTCCTCGCGGACGGGGGGCGGCGGCCTGCTGCTGGGCCTGCGCGTCAACAACAACTTCATCGACAAAATCTCCAACGTGAACCCAGGCGGCGACATCGAGGTGGGCTACTGGTTCCACCCCGAATGGGTCGGCTTCCTCCAGGTGGGCTTCAGCTACGTGCGCTCCACCCAGGAGGGCGTGCGCAGCGGCCTCACCGTGCTGCCCAGCGTCGTGGGCGCGCGCCACTACCACAACGTGGAGAAGACCCTGCGGCCCTACTGGGGCTTCGGCCTGGGCGTGCAGCTGTCCTTCGGTGACTTCGGCATCTTCCAGTCCACCGGCCCGCTGCCCACCGTCATCGGCTTCGCGGGGCTGGAGTACCTCGTCGCCGGCTCGGTCGGCTTCCAGCTCGAGCTGGGCACCAACGTCGCGCAGGCGGTGCTGGGGCTGTCGGAATCGAAGCTGGGTGACGGCCTCAACCTGGACCTGAACGCAGGCATCGCGTACCACTTCTGAGCCTCGGAGCCCCCCATGTCCCCGCGCGCCCTCTCCCTGATTGCCTTGCTCGCCCTGACGGGCTGTGACGACGAGACGCCTCGCGTCAAGCCGAAGGACCACGCGGAGGGCCTCTACGTCAAAGGCACCGCCGAGTACCTCCAGGGCCACTTCGACGCGGCCCTGGCCTCCTTCGAGGCCATGCAGCAGATTGCCCCGGACGACCCCCGCCTGCCCGCCGCGCGCGGCGAGCTGTTCCTGTCCATGGGCCGGCTGACGGACGCCGCCGCCGAGTTCGAGGCCGCCCTCAAGCTGGAACCCAAGCGCTCCACCAACTGGAGCCGCCTGGGCTTCATCCAGACCCAGCTGGGCCAGGTGGCCGAAGCCCAGAGCTCGCTGCGCAAGGCCCTGGCTCTCTTCCCCCAGGACTTCAACGCCCTGGAGGCGCTGGGCGACCTGGACCTCAAGAAGGGCGACCACGACGCCGCCGTGCGGCACTTCACGCTCGCCTCCAGCGCGGCGCCTTCCCCGGAGCAGAAGTCCGCGCTCATCATGCGCGCGCTGGACGTCCTGTCCTCGAAGCAGCGCTACCCGGAGCTGCTGGCCGCGGCCCAGAAGGCCGTGGATGACGGCATCCACACCGCGGACGTGCTCGCCACCCTGGGGGACGGCCTGGTGCGCGCCGGCAACCTCACCGAGGCCGCCAACGCCTACCGCGACGCCGCCAGCCGCTCGCCCAGGGATCCCACCCTGTGGGAGCTCGTCGGCGAAATCCAGATGAAGCTGGACAAGCCCGGGGACGCCATCAGCGCCTACAAGGAATCCCTGCGCGTGAAGGACCGCGCCATCGTCCACGTGGCGCTGGCCCGCATCTACCTGGGGATGAAGGACGCCTCGGCCGCGAGGGAGGAGCTGGCCGCGGCCCTGGAGTCCGTGTCCGGCCAGGACATCCGCGAGCTGCGGGAGCTGGCCAGCCTGCTGGTCACCATGGACCGCAAGCCGGACGCGCTGCGCATCCTCGCCAACCTCAGCGCGGAGCAGGACCACGCGAAGGACGCCGAGCTGCACGTCGCCACCGCCAAACTGGCGTGGGAGCTCAAGGACGCCGGCATCCAGCAGGCCGCCTGTGCGCGGGCGACCGCGGCGGACGCGACCCTCAAGAGGTGCCCTTGAGCCACGCCCGGGCCAAACGCCGGCCCGGGAGGGGGAGGGGCGGCTACGGGGTGCGGCCGCCCTGGAGCTTGCGGTACACGCCCACCACCTGGCCCAGAATCATCGTGGACCGGAACTCCGCGCGGCTCACGTAGATGGGCTGCATGGTGGCGTTGGCCGGCTGGAAGCGGATGCGGTCCCCTTCCGGGTAGTAGCGCTTCACCGTGGCCTCGTCCTCGATGAGGGCCACCACGATTTCACCCGGCTGGGCGGACGGCGTCTTCTTCACGAAGAGGTAGTCCCCGTCGTGGATGCCGTCGTCAATCATCGACTGTCCCTTCACGCGCAGGGCGAAGACCTCGCGGCCATTCACACCTCCGAGCAGGAAGCTGTCGATCTTGACGGAGTCCTCCATGTTCTCCTGCGCCAGCAGCGGCGCGCCGGCGGCGACCTTGCCGAGCAGGGGAATCTCCACCATGCCCGAGTCCTTCCGCATCCCCAGGCCGAGCAGCAGCCGCGCGCGCTTGGTGGGCACCAGGGAGCGGCTCTGCTGCTCGCCCCGGTTCAGGTAGCCCTTGCGCTCCAGCGCTTTCAGGTGGTCGTTGACGCCGTTCGTCGAGCGGATGTCCATGTGCTCCCCGATTTCGCGAATCGTCGGCGGGAAGCCCCGGGTCTCCGTCTCCTTGACGATGAAGCTGAGAATCTCGCGCTGGCGTTCCGTGAGCTCTTCCATGCGCTCCCTCACTCATCTGCCGTCCTGCCGGGGAGTCGTTCTCCCCAGGCAACAGGCTTTCAGTGTCACTCTCCCTGAACAGGCGTGTAGAGTCAACTCGTCCGGTGTCCCCCTGCGCACTCGGGGTGTGCCCCGCTCCGTCCTGTTTCTCACTTCTTGAGGTGGGGGGACGAACTCGACGTACACTTCGGCCGCTTTGTCCGAGCTCCGCCACACGCTGCTCTTCGTCGACGACGAGGCCGACGTCCTGGACATCCTCACCCGGATGTTCCAGCGCCGGTACCGCGTCCTCACGGCCCGAAGCGGTTCCGCCGCGCTGGAGATCCTGAGAAAGGAGCCGGTGGACGTCCTCATCACCGACCAGCGGATGCCCGAGATGACGGGCATCGAATTGGTGGCCACCGCGCGCGCGGAGGGCTTCGACGTCACCGCGCTGCTGCTCACGGGGTACACGCACCCGGACGACATCATCGCGGCCATCAACCAGGGGCAGGTGTACCGGTACATCACCAAGCCCTGGGATGTGAACGACCTGCTCATCACCGTGAAGAACGCGGTGGAGTACACGCAGCTGCGCAAGGACAAGGAGCGGCTGATCCGCCAGCTCCACCAGCGCGTGGAGGCGCTCTTCGTCCTGTACGAGGTCAGCCGCGCCAGCGCGAATGATCCGGCCAGCTACGACAACATCATCGACCGCGTGCTCATCGCCGTGGCGCGCGTGCTGCCGTACGACTGCGGCGCGGCGCTCATCGCGCCGGACGAGGCGCGCAGCGCGACGCTGCGGCTGCGCTGTCAGGGCATGGTGGGGGAGAAGGCGCTGCTGGGCGTGAAGGAGTCCATGCTCGGCGCGTACCGCAAGAGCAGCGGCCTCCTGCTGCCGGAGGACCGCGTCATCACCCGCGTGGCGGGCACCACCACCCAGGACGCGACGGCGCCGTCCGTCTACCCCAGCCAGCTCACGGTGAACCTGGTCGCCGGCGGGCGCCCGGTGGGCATGCTGTCGCTGTTCAGCCAGAAGCCGGACGCGTTCACCGAGGACGACGGCGTGCTGCTGGACGTGCTCGCCAACCAGACGGCGGACGCCATCCAGTCCCTGCGCTCGGCGGAGGAGGAGGCCCGCCACCGCATGGAGCGGATGGTGGAGTCCATGGCCGACGGCGTGGTCCTCACCGACGAGAAGAACGACATCGTGGTGATGAACCCGGCGGCGCGGCGGCTCTTGCACGCGGGGGAGAACCCGGAGGAGCAGACGACGCGGCTGATGGAGGAGCGCCTGGGCTTCCAGCCCTTCCACCTGGTGCGCGGCTGGGAGTACGGCGGCGGGCAGGTGCTGCGCGAGGAGGTGAAGCTCTTCGACCGGCACGTCCAGACGACGGTGACGCCGGTGACGGACGCGCGGAACACGCTGCGCGGCGTGTGCGTGGTGCTGCGCGACATCACCGAGCAGAAGCGGCTGGAGGAGCGCAAGGACGAGTTCGTCTCCATGGTGAGCCACGAGCTGCGCACGCCGCTGACGTCCATCTCCGGCGCGCTGGACCTGGTGCTCAACTTCATGGCCGGGGACATCAACGACCGGCAGCGCCGCTACCTGTCGCTGGCGCGGGACTCCACCGAGAAGCTCAACGCCATCGTGGATGACCTGCTGGACTTGTCGAAGTTCGCCAAGGGCCGGCTGCGGATGAACTTCGAGGTGTCGTACCTCGACGAGCTCGTCCAGCGCGTGGTGGAGAAGTACGGCCCGGCCTTCGGCGAGAAGCGGGTGATGGTGAAGCCCGTGCTGCCGCGCCATCCGCTGCGCGTCCTGTTGGACCCGAACCGCCTGGACCAGGTGCTCAACAACCTGCTCAACAACGCGGTGAAGTTCACCCCGGAGGGCGGAGAGGTGCGGGTGGAGGTGCACGCCACCTCCAGCCTGCCGGGCTACGTGGTGGTGTCCTGCTGGAACAGCGGAGACCCCATCGCCGAGGAGAGCCTGGAGCGCATCTTCGACCGCTTCGAGCAGGCGCGCACCAAGGCCAACCGCACCGTGCGCGGCACCGGCCTGGGCCTGGCCATCTGCCGCAACATCGTGGAGGCCCACGGCGGCCGCATCTGGTGTGAGCCGTGTACGGACGGCGTGCGCTTCATGGTGGTGCTGCCCACCGAGCCGCCGCCGGAGCTGCGCCGGGGCGACGACGTGGCGGACGCCATCCAGCTCCCGCGCCGGCAGGAGAGCCGGGGCCGGGTGCTCGTCATCGACGGTGAGCCCGAGGTGGCCTTCATCGCCAAGGCGCTGATGACCGGGCGTGGCTACGACGTGCGGCTGGCCTTCAACGCGGAGGACGGCCTGTCCGCCGCGCGGCGGTATGACCCCGACACGGTGATGGTGTCCGTGCGTCTGCCGGACGTGGACGGGCTGCGGCTGGCGGAGATTCTCCGGCACGACCCGGAGACGCGCCGCGCGCCGCTGCTGGTGTCGTCCGCCTTCGACGAGCGTCAGCGCGCCTTCCGCGCGGGCGCGGATGCCTTCCTGGTGCGCCCGCTGGCGTCGGACAAGCTGCTGGCCACGGTGGACTCGCTGGTGCGCGGCCGGCAGGGCCCGGCGCATGGCCGCGTGCTGGTGGTGGACGACGACGCGAAAATCGCCGCCATCTGCCGCGAGGTGCTGGAGAACATCGGCTTCGACGTGGCGCTGGCGGGCTCCATCGAGGAGGGACGCCGCTCCCTGCGCGAGCGCCGGCCGGACGTCGTGCTGCTGGACGTGACGCTGCCGGACGGCGACGGCTTCGTCTTCCTGGAGGAGATCAAGGCGGAGAGCGCCGGTGGCCACATCTCCGTCATCTTCATCTCCGCCCGCGCGGAGACGTCCTCCAAGGTGCGCGCGCTCAAGCTGGGCGGTGACGACTACCTCACCAAGCCCTTCGACGCGCTGGAGCTGGGTGCGCGCGTGGAGAGCGTGATGCGGCGCAAGGAGCAGGAGCTGTCGGCCTCGCCCACCACGCAGCTGCCGGGCTCCACCGCCATCGAGCGCGAGGTGCAGCGGCGCCTGTCCGCGCGCCGGCCCTTCGCCTTCTGCTACCTGGACCTGGACAACCTCAAGGCCTACAACGACTACTACGGCTTCGCGAAGGCGGACGGCGTGGTGCGCCAGACGGGCGACCTGATGCGCGAGGTGTTCGCGCAGGACGGCGCGCCCGGTGACTTCCTGGGCCACGTAGCGGGTGACGACTTCGTGTTCATCACCTCGCCGGAGTCGGTGGACCGCATCTGCCAGAAGGCCATCGAGACGTTCGACCGCATCATCCCGCTCTATTACGACAGGCAGGACCGGGAGCGCGGCCACATCGAGGCGGAGGACCGCTACGGGGAGAAGCGGCAGTTCCCCATCATGAGCGTGTCCGTGGTGGCGGTGATGACGGACGGCACCCAGGACCACGCGGAGCTGGCGCGCCGCGCCGCGGACATGAAGAAGCGCGCCAAGGCGATTGCGGGCTCCGTCTTCCTGCGCAGTGACCAGGAGCGGGTGGTACGCTCCGTGGCCGGATGAGGCTCTACCAGCAACTCGTCCTGTTCATGCTCGCCGCGACGGTGCTCCCCCTGGCCGCGGTCGGCTTCCTGTTGCTTTCGCGCGCCGAGGCCGAGCTGGCCGCCCGCATCGACGCGGAGCAGCGCGCGCAGGCGGTCGCCTCCGCCGAGTCCGTGGGCGCCACCCTGATGGAGGTGGTGGACGCGCTGGCCCGCTCGGCGGAGCTCATCGACTGGCAGGCCGCGAGCGACGCGGAGACGCAGGGCGCGCTGCGGCTGCTGTACGGCCAGTCTCCCGCGGTGAGCGCGGTGCTGAAGCTGGACGCGGAGGGCCGGCCGCTGGGCGCGCCCGTGTTCCGCGCGCAGGCCGTCGACGGGCACCCGGCCTTCTCCCCGGAGTCCGTGGACCGGCTGGTGCGCTCCATCCCCGTGCAGACGCTGCGCGGCGGCGGCAAGGGCCAGGCGGCGCTGGGCAGCGCGTACGTGCACTCGGACGAGGGGCGCTCGGCGGTGGCCGTGGCGGTGAAGCTGGCGGAAGGCGAGGGCGCGCCCTTCGCCGTCGCGGAGGTCGTGCTCCACCCGCTGGAGGCGGTGCTGCGCAGGCGCCTGGGCGAGGGGCTGGGGCGCATCGACCTGGTGGACGAGGAGCGGCGCGTGCTCGCCAGCACCGCGCCGGAGCGGCGGGGGCAGGCGCTGGCGCCGGAGCTGAGCGCGCACCTGTTGGCCCCGGCGGCGGCGCTGACGGAGCAGGTGCGCAGCTTCCGCGTGGAGTCACCGGCCCGGCGCGTCAGCGTGGCGCGCGTGCCTCATGGCATGCGCTTCGACGTGCTGGTGGAGGTGGATGAGTCCACCGCGCTGGCGCCCGTGCACGGCATGCGGCGCACGGTGCTGCTGTCCATTGGCGCCACCTTCCTGGTGCTGCTCGGGCTGGGCGCCCTCTTCACGCGCCGCCTCAACGTGCGGCTGGCGGAGGTGGTTCGCGGCGCGGAGGCATATGGGCGCGGCGAGCTGGACACGCGCTTGAAGGTCTCCGGTCAGGACGAGCTGAGCGAGCTGGCCACCACCTTCAACCGCATGGGCGAGGAGCTGGAGGCGGCGCGCGCCCGGATGCTGAGCTGGAACGACGACTTGCGCGTCCGCGTGGAAGAGGCCACCGCGGACCTGAAGGCGGCCCAGGCGCAGCTCGTGGAGGCGCAGAAGCTGGCCGCGGTGGGGCAGCTCGGCGCGGGCGTGGCGCACGAAATCAACAACCCGCTGGCGGGCATCCTCGGCAACGTGCAGCTGCTGATGCTCGACCGTGGCGCCGCCGATCCGGACCTGGAGTCGCTGCGGAAAATCGAGCAGAGCGCCAAGCGCTGCAAGGAAATCACCCAGAACCTGCTGCGCTTCTCCCAGCAGCGCGAGCGCGCGGAGCTGCGGCCGGTGGACCTCAACGCCGTGGTGCGTGACGCGCTCAGCCTCACCGAGCATCAGCTTCGCGGCGACGGCGTGGCGCTCACCAGCGTGCTGGGCGACGGGCTCGCGCGAGTGCGTGGCGACCCGGGGCACCTGTCGCAGGTGGTGCTCGCGCTGGTGTCCAACGCGCGCACCGCGATGCTGAAGTCACCCCAGAAGCGGCTCACGCTGCGCACGGGCGAGGTCAACGGCTTCGGCTTCCTGGAGGTGGAGGACACGGGGAAGGGGATTGCCCCCAACCTCCGTCCCCGCATCTTCGAGCCCTTCTTCACGACGAAGGACGTATGGTCCAACGTCGGGCTGGGGCTCAGCGTGGCCTGGCGCGTGGTGACGGAGGCGGGCGGGAGCATCGACGTCCGCTCGGAAGTCGAGCAGGGCAGTTGCTTCACCGTGAAGCTGCCGAAGGCGTGAGCCCCCTTGGGGGGCCTGTGATAGCTAACGAGGCTGCCCATGGCTGATTCCCGCCCATCGCGCCGTCAGGTGCCCTTCTTCATTGGCCTCGCGCTGATTCTCGCGGCGTTGCCGGTGGGGTGGTTCGTCTTCCTG
>NZ_JAAIYB010000459.1 GCF_010894475.1 Myxococcus vastator | reverse complement strand
GTGACCGCAAGCGTCGCCGCCGTCGCCGCCGGGCCCGTCGCGGCCGTGGCAGCTGCTGGTCCTCTCCGCGAAGAAGCCGGCCGCGCTCGACGCCATGACCCAGAACCTGGGCGCGCACCTGGCGGCACACCCCGAGCAGGCCCTGGCGGACGTCGCGCACACCCTCCAGATTGGCCGCAAGGCGTTCGCGCACCGGCGCGTGGTGGTCTGCGAGCGTGGCGAGGACGCGGCCACGGTGCTGTCCGAGGTGAACCCCGAGCGCGTGTTCACGGACGTGGCCAAGGACGGGGGCCGCTCCGTCGTGTTCCTCTTCCCCGGCGGTGGCGCGCAGCACCTGCGCATGGGGCAGGAGCTGTACGAGCAGGAGCCCGCCTTCCGCGAGGCCTTCGACGCGTGCGCCGCCATCTTCCAGCGCCGCGGCGGTCCGTCGCTTCGCGCGGTGCTGTACCCGGCGGGCGACGCGGACGCGGGCGCGCCCCTGCCCCGCCCCTCCGTGGGCCTGCCCGCGCTCTTCACGGTGGAGTACGCGCTGGCGAAGCTGTGGGAGTCCTGGGGCATCCGGCCCGAGGCGATGATTGGCCACAGCATGGGCGAGTACGTCGCCGCGTGCCTCGCGGGCGTCTTCTCGCTGGAGGACGCGCTGGCGCTGGTGGCCGAGCGTGGCCGCCTCTTCGAGCAGCTCCCGTCCGGCGCCATGGTGAGCGTGGCCCTGTCCGAACAGGCGCTGCAGCCGCTTTTGGGCGAGCGCCTGTCCCTGGCCGCCGTCAACGGACCGTCGCAGTGCGTGGTGGCCGGCGACACCGCCTCGGTGGATGCGCTGTCCGCCGACCTGGCCACGCGAGGCATCGAGCACCGGCGCGTCCACATCGACGTGGCCGCGCACTCGCACCTCATCGACTCCATCCTGCCGGCGTTCGCGGCGTTCGTCGGGCGGCTGAAGCTCCAGACGCCGACGCAGCCCTTCGTCTCCGGCGTGACGGGGACGTGGGTGACCGAGGAGGAGGCCACCGACCCGAGGTACTGGGTGCGCCACCTGCGGCAGACGGTGCGCTTCGGTCCGGGCGTGCGCTGCCTGCTGGAGGACCCGTCGCGCGTGCTGCTGGAGGTCGGTCCCGGGCGGACGCTGGGCTCGCTCGCGCGCCTGCAGGTGGAGCGCGGCCAGCCCACCGTGGTGCTCACGTCGATGCGGGCGCCTCGCGAGCCCGGCTCCGACCTGCGCTTCGTGCTCACCACGCTGGGCCGGCTCTGGGCGGCGGGCGTCCCCATGGACTGGCGGCGGCTCCAGGCCGGAGAGCAGCGCCGGCGCGTCGTCCTGCCCACCTACCCCTTCGAGCGCAAGCGACACTGGCTGGCGCCGAACGCGGCGGGCCTCCCCATCGCCAGCGAGGTCTCCCTCGCCCGGCGCAAGGACGCGGCGGACTGGTTCTATCTGCCGTCGTGGAAGCGCACGCTCGCGCTGCGCGCGACCACCGCCGCGCCCCAGAATTGGCTCGTCTTCACTGACACCAGCGGGCTGGGAGACGCGGTGGCGACACGGCTCGCGGAGAGCGGCGGCCGAGTCACCCGGGTGTCGCAGGGCTCCGACTTCCGCCGCGTGGATGACGGCGCCTTCGAAGTGGACCCCACCCGCCCGGAGACCTACGCGGCGCTGCTGAGCGCGCTCGCCGAGGACGGCTTCCGGCCCGAGCGCATCGTCCACCTGTGGAGCGTGGACTCGGCGGGAGAAGGACTCGCGGGCGTGGAGCACGCCCAGCGCACCGGCCTCTTCAGCCTGCTCTTCCTGGCCCAGGCGCTGGCGGGCCAGGGCGCCTCCGGCCCCGTGCAGCTCACGGTGGTCTCCAGCGGCGTGCAGGCCGTCACCGGGCATGAGGTGCTAGCCCCGGAGAAGGCCACGCTCCTGGGCGCCTGCCGCGTGCTGCCGCACGAGGTGCCGGGCCTGTCCTGTCGGTCCATCGACGTGGAAGCCCCGAGCTGTAGCAAGACGCTTCAGGCCCTGGCGGCGCGGCTGACGTGTGAGCTGGCCACGGGCTCCTCCAACGGCGCCGTGGCGCTCCGAGGCCCGAACCGCTGGGAACAGTCGCTCGAGCAGGCGCGCATCACCGCACCCGCGGCGGATGCTCCGTCGCGCCTGCGTCAGCGCGGCACGTACCTCATCACCGGCGGCCTGGGCGGCATCGGGCTGGTGCTGGCGGAGTCGCTCGCGCGGCAGGTCCAGGCGCGGCTGGTGCTGGTGGGCCGCAGTGCCCTGCCGGAGCGCGACACCTGGGACACCTGGCTCGCCGAGCACGGGGAGCAGGACCGGGTGAGCCAGCGGCTTCGTCAGGTGCTGGCGCTGGAGGCGCTGGGCTCCGAGGTCCTGGTCCTCCAGGCGGACGTGGGCGACGCCGAGCAGATGGCGGAAGTGCTGCGCCGGACACGGCAGGCGTTTGGCGAGCTCCACGGCGTCATCCACGCGGCGGGCGTGCCGGCGGGTGGCCTGGCCCAGCTCCGCACCCAGAAGGCCGTGGAAGACGTCCTGCGCCCCAAGGTGGCGGGCACATGGGTTTTGCACGCGCTGCTGCGCGACATGCCCCTGGACTTCTTCGTGCTCTGCTCGTCTCGCACCGCCTACACGGCCGAGCCCGGGCAGATTGACCACTGCGCCGCGTGTGCCTTCCAGGATGCCTTCGCCCACCAGGCCGCGGCGACGGGGAGCCTGCCCATCATCTCCCTGGGCTGGGACACCTGGCGCGAGGTGGGCCAGGCCGTGACGACGCAGATGCCGGACGGCGCCAACCCGATGCGGGAGGCGATGCTGGCCCATGCCCTGACACCGGCCGAAGGCGTGGACGTCTTCGAGCGCGTGTTGGCGCAGGCCCCCACGCACATCGTCGTGTCCACCGAGGATTTGCGAGCGGCCATGGCGCGCAGCGCCTCGCTGCTCCAGGACTTGATGGGCCCCATGGAGACGGACGCCGCGCCGACGACGGAGCGCACGGCGCCCGCCAGCATGGACGAGGCGGAGCGCGAGCTGGCGGACATCTGGCAGCGCTTCCTGGGCGTGGAGCGCGTGGCGCTGCACGAGAACTTCTTCGAGCTGGGTGGGAACTCGCTGATTGGCCTGAAGGTCATCAACGAGGTGAAGCGCCGCTTCGGCAAGGAGCTGCCGGTGGTGGCGCTCTTCGAGAACCCCACGCTCAGCGCCATGGCCCGGCTGCTGACGCAAGGGCAGGAGCAGGGCTCGGCCACCACCAGTGACCGGCGCAGCCGCGGAGCGAAGCGTCGGGAGCTCATCCAGCAGCGGCGCCAGTCGGGGAACTGAGCGCAAGAGGGGGACAGCGTGTCGGACAACAACACGGGCATGGAGATCGCAATCACCGGCATGGCCGGGCGCTTCCCGGGCGCGCGCAGCCTGGAAGAGCTGTGGCGCAACCTCTGCGACGGCGTGGAGGCCATTGAGCCGCTTTCGGACGAGGCGGTCCTCAAGGCGGGCCTGCCCCCCGAGGTGCTGAAGGATCCGCACTTCGTGAAGGTGGCCTCACGGCTGGAAGACGTGGCGGGCTTCGACGCGGCCTTCTTCGGCTACACGCCGCGCGAGGCGGAGGTGATGGACCCGCAGCAGCGCCTCTTCCTGGAGTGCGCGCTGGAGGCGCTGGAGGACGCGGGCTACGGCGCGCCGCCTCCCGAGCTGCTGGTGGGCGTCTTCGGCGGCCAGGCCCTGAGCACCTACCTGCTGCTCAACCTGATGGGGAACGCGGAGCTGATGCGCACGGCGGACCCGCTCCAGCTCAACCTGGGCAACGCGGGGAGCTTCCTCACCACGCGGGCCGCCTACAAGCTGGACCTGCGCGGCCCCAGCTTCAACATCGAGAGCGCGTGCTCCACGTCGCTGGTCGCGGTCCACGTCGCCTGTCAGAGCCTGCTCAACCAGGAGTGTGACGTCGCGCTGGCGGGCGGCGTGTCCATCAACCTCCAGATTCAGGGCGGCTACCGCTACGTGGAGGGCGGCATCCTGTCGCCGGACGGGCACTGCCGGCCCTTCGACGCGCAGGCCAAGGGCATCGTCTTCGGCAGCGGCGCGGGCGTGGTGGCGCTGCGGCGCCTGGAGGACGCGCTGGCGGATGGCAGCCCCATCTACGCGGTCATCAAGGGCTCCGCGGTGAACAACGACGGCGCCGCGCGCGTGGGCTACACCGCGCCGGGCGTCGAGGGCCAGGCGGCCGTCATCTCCGAGGCCCTGGGCAGCGCGGGCGTATCGGCCGGGAGCATCGGCTACGTGGAGGCGCACGGCACCGGCACCGCGCTGGGAGACCCCATCGAAGTGCAGGCCCTCATCCGCGCCTTCGGCGACGAGGCGGCCGGACCGCGCACCTGCGCCCTGGGCTCCATCAAGCCCAACCTGGGCCACCTGGACGCGGCGGCGGGCGTGGCGGGCCTCATCAAGACGGCGCTGGCGCTCAAGCACCGCAAGCTGCCGCCCAGCCTCAACTTCGAGACGCCCAACCCCAACATCCCCTGGGACGCGAGCCCCTTCTACGTCAACACGAAGCTGCGCGAGTGGAAGGCCCCCGCCCGTGAGCCCCGCCGCGCGGGCGTGAGCAGCTTCGGCATGGGCGGCACCAACGCCCACGTCATCCTGGAGGAGCCGCCCGTCCGCGCGCCTGTGCCGTCCACGCGCCCGCACCAGCTCCTGGTCCTGTCGGCGCGCACGCCCACGGCGCTCGCCGCGCAGGCGTCCCGGCTGGAGGAGCACCTCCGCGCGAACAAGGGCCTGGAGCCCGCGGACGTGGCGTACACGCTCCAGGTGGGCAGGCGCCGCCACCCGCACCGCCGCGCCATCGTCTGTCAGGGGCGTGAGGACGCGCTCACCGCGCTGGGTGACATCAGCCGGCAGCTCTCCGCCACCGAGGAGCGCACCAGCCGCCCCACCGTGTTCATGTTCCCCGGTCAGGGCTCGCAGTACGCGGGCATGGCGCAGGGCCTGTACGAGAGCGAGCGCGGGTTCCGCGCGGACGTGGACGACTGCGCCACCCGGCTCATCCCGCACCTCAAGCTGGACCTGCGCGAGGTCCTCTTCCCCGCCGCGAACCGCGCCGAGGAGGCGCAGCGACAGCTGCAGCAGACGCGGCTGGCCCAGCCGGCCCTCTTCACCATTGAATACGCGCTGGCGCGGCTGTGGATGTCCTGGGGCGTGCGACCCGAGGCCCTGATTGGCCACAGCATCGGCGAGTACGTGGCCGCGTGTATCGCGGGCGTCTTCAGCCTGCCGGACGCGTTGGCCCTGGTGGCCGCGCGGGGCCAGCTCATGCAGGACCTGCCGCCGGGCGCCATGCTCTCCGTCGCGCTGTCGGAGGCGGAGCTGGTGTCGTCGCTGGATGCGCGGCTGTCCGTGGCCGCGGTGAACGCGCCGTCGATGACGGTGGTCGCCGGCCCCGAAGACGCCGTGGACGCGCTGAAGGCCCGGCTCGACGCGCGCGGCGTCCAGTCGCGCCGCCTGCACACCTCGCACGCGTTCCACTCGGCGATGATGGACCCCATCGTCGCGCCCTTCACCGAGCGCCTGCGGCGGATGAAGCTGTCCGCGCCCCAAATCCCCTTCCTCTCCAACGTCACCGGCACGTGGGTGACGGCCGCCGAGGCGAAGGACCCGGCCTACTGGGCCCGCCACCTGCGTCAGCCGGTCCGCTTCGCCGCGGGGCTCGCGCAGCTGCAATCCGCGCAGGTGCTCCTGGAGGTCGGTCCCGGCCGCACGCTGACCACCTTCGCGTCCCAGCCCGGCGCGCTCCGGCAGGTGCCCACCACGGTGACGTCGCTCCGTCATCCGGACACGCGGCAGGCGGATACGGCCGTGCTGCTCGGCGCGCTGGGACAGCTCTGGCTGTCGGGCGTGGACGTGGACTGGGAAGCGTTCAACAGCGAGGCGCGGCGCCAACGCGTCGGGCTGCCCACCTACCCCTTCGAGCGCAAGCGCTACTGGGTCTCCCCCGACGGGCACCGCGCCCTGTCCGCCACGCCGTCCGCGGAGCGCGCCCCCGAGCCGAAGGAGCCCGACGAGGCTCCGGCCGCGGGCTACTCCCGCCCCGCGATGGCCGTGGCCTACGTGGCGCCCGACACCGAGGACGAGCAGGTGGTGGCGCGCATCTGGGAGGACGTGCTGGGCGTGCGGCCGGTGGGCGTCCACGACGACTTCTTCGCGCTCGGTGGGCACTCCCTGCTGGCCACCACGGTGGTGGGACGGCTGCGGGACACCTTCGGCTTCACGGTGCCGCTGCAGTCGCTGTTCGAGGCGCCGACGGTGGCCCGGCTGGCGGCCCTGGTGGCCGAGCAGCGCAAGAGCCCCGGCCATGACGACCCGGAGGTGGAGGCCCTGCTGCGGATGCTGGCGGAGCTCACCGCCAAGGACGGCGCGGCCAGCCGTTAGCCGCGCGTCCACCCCCCTTTCGAGAGACAGCCCATGGCACCTCCC
>NZ_JAAIYB010000458.1 GCF_010894475.1 Myxococcus vastator | reverse complement strand
GGGTTGGAAGGTGGAACGTCATGCTTGGCGCGACCTGGGCGCGCGTCCTCTCTTCTTTCCCGCCCTGAGCCTGTCACTCGGAGCCCTCTGCGCCCCGGTAACAAGCACGGCCGCGGAACCATTTCTCGTTTGCGGGCTTTTACTGGGAGCACTCGGGCTGGCGCTTGCCAGGCTGCCTGGTGCGCATCTCGCCGTGTTGGCGTCGCTCTGGGCGGCGGGCGTGGGGCTGGCGCGCTGGGAGTCCCAGGTGGAGGTGCCGGCGGAGCTGACCCAAGGCAACGCCATCGTCATCGAGGGAGAAGCGGAGCGGGTGGACCGCTTCGACGGGACGACGCGTGTCCGATTGGCCGTCGCGCGGGCTGGCGTCGCGCCCGGACCGTTGGCGCCTGTCCGGTTCCGGATGAACCTGTCCCTGCGCGGCGAGCCACCGCCGCTGCTGCCCGGTCAACGTGTCCGGGCGGAGACGAAGCTGCTGCCCGACGCGCCGCCCTCCAACCCGGGCGAGAAGGACTTCGGCGCAGCGCGACGGCGACAGGGCGTGGCCTTCACCGGCGGCATGGACGCGCGGCGCCTGGTGGTGCTCTCCCCTGCCCCGGCGTGGCGGGTGTCCTTGGAGGACACGCGCACGCGGCTGGCGGCGGCGGTCCACGCCGTGGCGCCGTCAACGGACGCGGCGGCGCTCTTCCTCACCCTGGCGGCGGGACAACGCGCGGCGCTGGATGATTCGTGGGAGGAGGCCTTCTCCCGCGCCGGACTGGCTCACGTGTTGAGCGTCAGCGGGCTGCACGTGGCGGCGCTGGCGCTGATGACGCTCGCGGTGCTGCGGCGGCTGGTGGTGCGCACCGGGGAGCGGTGGCGCATGCTGGATGCGCGGCAGGTGGCGGCCCCCGCGGCGGTGCCCTTCGTCTGGGCCTATGTCGTGTTCACCGACAACCAGCCTCCCGCGGTGCGCTCCGCGGTGATGGCCACGGTGGTGCTGCTGGGACTGGCGCTGTGGCGGCGCGCGGACGGACTCAACGGCCTGGCCGCGGCGGCGGTGGTGCTGGTGGCCTGGGCGCCCTCCAGCGTGGCGGACCTGTCGCTGCGCCTGTCGTTCCTCGCCGTGCTGGGACTGGTGCTGCTGTCCCCGCCGCTGCGGCAGGCGCTGCCCCTGGCCGAGCCCGACCCGTCCGAGCCCCACCGCGTCCGGCGCTGGTGGGGGCAAGCCCAGGAGACGGTGGCGCAGACGCTGTGCGCGAGCGCCGCCGCGACGCTGTCGGGACTCCCCATTGTCGCGGCGACGTTCGGACGGGTGAGCCTCGCGGGGCTCATTTCGAACGTGGTCGCCCTGCCCTTGTGCGGGCTGCTCACGGGCCTGGCCGCGGGGGGCGCCGCGCTCTTCGTCGTGGCCCCCGTGCTGGCCACACCGGTGCTGTGGGCCGGCGCCTGGGCGTCAGAGCTGCTGCTGGTCATCACCCGGCTCTTCGCGGCGGCGCCGTTGGCCTCGGTCGAGGTGCCGTCACTGGGCGTCCTGTCGGCGCTCTACGCGGCGGGGCTGCTGACGTGGGCGCTCGGCACGGGGCGCTGGCGGCTGGGAGGCCTGTTGGCTCCCGCGGCCGTCGTCGCCGCCATCCTGGCACCGGCGCTCACGCCGCAGCCCGGGCTGCGCGTCACCTTTCTCTACGTGGGTCAGGGCGACGCCGTGGTCGTCAGCTCCGGAGGTGAGCACATGCTCGTGGACGGCGGCGGCGTTCCAGGCGGCATGGACACGGCGGAGCGATTCATCCTCCCGTACCTGAAGCAGGCGGGCATCTCCCGGCTGAACCTCGCCGTGCTGTCGCATCCGCATCCGGACCATGCGCTCGGGCTGGCATCCGCGCTGAAGCAGCTTCCCACCCAGCGGCTGTGGATGCCCGCGGGCGATGGAGACGGCCCCCTTTCACGGCAGGTGGTGGCCGCGGCGGGGACGGCGCTCGTGGAGGAGGTCGAGGTGGGCCACCCTCCCCTGCGCCTGGGCGAGGCAACCATCGAAGTGCTCGGGCCACCGGAGCTGGACGCACGCGAGCTGCTGGAAGGCGCGAATGACCGAAGCGTGGTGCTGCTGGTGCGCCACGGCGACGTCACCGTGCTCCTCACGGGCGACGTGGAGGCGGATGGCGAGGAGGCCCTGGCGGAGCGGCTGGGCCCGGTGACGGTGATGAAGGCCCCTCACCACGGCTCGCGGACCTCGTCCACGCAGGCCCTGCTGGCACGCACTCGCCCACGGCACGTCGTCTTCTGCGTGGGCCGGCGCAACCGGTACGGCTTTCCCCACGAAGACGTGGAGGCGAGATACCGGGCGCAGGGCAGCGAGTGCTGGCGAACCGACCACCATGGCGCCATCACCGTGGAGAGCGACGGCCAGGACGTCCGCCTGCTCACCTTCCTGTCCCACGAGCCCTCCCCCCAGGTCATGCCGGTTGCGCAGGCACAGGGCTCGTCACCAGATTGGGGACGATGATTCCAGAGGATATCGACCTCCAGCAGCTCACCGCCGACCTGAAGAACGCGCTCGGCCCGGGAGAACCCATCGGGTACCTCCGCGGCAAGTCGGTGATGCGCGACCTGCTCGTGGACATGCGGGGCTTCTCGGAGCTGGAGGCGGAGGAGCTCATCGACACGATGGAGCTTCGCGGCTTCCTCCGCTTCCTGGGGGACCCCACCGAGCGCTCCGTCGCGGACGCGCACTGGGACATCAGCCCCCACGCGTGAGCGCGGGCGCCCCTATTCGAACACGAGCCAACCGAAGCGCGGCAGCGCATGGAAGTCGCCGACGAAGAGGGGCGAGAAGGACTGCCCCTCCACCGTGCGGCGGTCATGGTGCTCCAGCCGGTAGAGGTTGAAGCGCCAGCGGTCACCCGGCCGGGGCGGGAGGTGCGGGACCTCGGCCAGCCGGTCAAAGGGAATCTTCATCTCCACCGACCAGCCCTCGTCGCGGTCCGAGGCCTCATCCAACGTGCCCCGCACCTTCACGGCGGACGTCATCCCTGAATCCCAGGAGCGGTCCATGCCCTGCCTGCGGGCGGGGAAGTATGCGTCGAAGATGACGTTGTGCGGTGACACCTGGAGCTCGTTGTACGTGCGTCCGTCCGCGTTGGCGTCGAGGAAGATTTCCACCACCTCCTCCTCGTAGATGGGGTCATCGCGCTTGCGCAGCGTGCCCCACACGTCCGGGTCGTCCAGGTCGAAGGCCACGTAGAGGAACGTGCCGTCATGGACGAGCCGCGCCTCGGTGCGCAGGCGCGCGGCGCTCCCGTCGAAGCTCCGGCGCAGCACCACCGGCCTGGCCTGCTGCCACGCCGCGTCGTCGAGCACACCGTCGAGGGTGGGCGGCTGGCTCACGCGCGGGACGGAGTATTCGGGCAGCTCCTGCGCGGCCCCTCCCAGCTGCGGCCCCAGCATGCGCTGCGAGCCATCATGCGCCTTGGCGTCATCCACGGGCAGCCGGGAGTCTCCCCGCCAGAAGCCGAGCATCACGCGCGCGGGCGTGCCCGGCATGGGCACCGAGTGGACATCCTCGATGACCTTGCCCACCGGCCATGACGCCAGCGGCGCGGCGCCACCCTGCACCTCGTGGTCCGCGTTCGTGAGCATGCCGCCGCTGGCGGGGTCCACGACGTGGACGAAGAAGGCGAAGCCCCCCGGCGGTGGGCGGACCGCCTGGAAGTAATGGGCCAACCTCACCTGCGTGCCGGGCGCGGCCTGCTCCGGGGACACCTTGGAGCCCAGGTACACCACCGCCCCACCGGCGAACGTCGCGCCGCTGCGGAACGTGAGGTCCGCGGGCGCCGCGTCCAGGGCGCGCAGCTGCGTGGGCGCGGGGATGCGGGGTGTCTGCTGACGCGGCCCGGCCTGCTCATCACGACAGGCGACGGTGGCAAGACAGGTGACAGCCAGCAGCGGAGCGAGGACGGAGGACGGGAGACGCATCGGGGCCGCGCATCCTAGCGGGCTTCGCGTCCAATGGGTTCACCCCGAGGTGAGCGAGCAGGCAACCCTCGTGACGCTCTCGCCTTGGAGTCCCGGCAATTGTCATGCCGGGGGGTGGCTCCCATCTTCTCGCCTCAACCGGTGGTTCAGGCCCAAGGGAGGCGCGAATGAAGACTCTACTCAAGGTGGGTGCGGTGGTGGGTGTGCTGGGAGCAGGGAGCGCCATGGCACAGGAGCGGCTGGAGTCCTCCGCGGACATGCGCGGACTGACGTTCCTCGTGGGCGGCGGTGTGGAGGGCTACACGAACGCACTGGGGTCCGACATCAACCCCGGCCTGGGCTACGGCGTGACGGTGGCCATCAAGCCCACGAAGGTGCTGGGCCTCGAGCTGGGCTACTCGGGCGCCCTCAACGAATTCGACCAGCGCGTGGTGACGGGCGCCCGGGGCGGCCCGGACCTGGTGCGAAACGGCGCGCATGTGGTGGCCACGCTGGGCCTGGGTGCCGCGCCCGTGCAGCCCTACGTGTTGGGCGGCGTGGGCCTCAGCCGGTACAACGTGCGGGCGCCCACGCTCGCCTTCGCGGATGACACGGTGGGCAACATCCCGGTGGGCGGCGGCCTGCGCATCCACAGGGGCAACTTCACCGCCGATGCCCGGCTCCAGTACAGCTTCCTCCTGGACCAGCAGTTCGCGGCGAACGTCCCGCCCGGCGACGTCACGATTGGCGACCGGAACTTCAGCAGCGGCGGCAGCTACGCGGGCACCGTGAACATCGGCGCGACCTGGTAGTGACGCGGCCGCCGGTGCCTGGGCGTGGCGCGCGCCCCCGTCGCAGAACGCCGGCTTCTGCGAGGGGTGAGCGCGAGGCACGCCCGCCCTCCCAGGCTGAGTGGCGTTGGGAGAAGGCCCCGCATTAGGACGGAGGCATGCGCCCTTTCCTCACGGCGGAGTGGCGGTATCTCGTCATGCTCAACTACGAGGTGGACCCGGAGGTGCTCCGGCCCCTCGTCCCCCGCGACACGGAGCTGGACACCTGGCAGGGGCGGACGTTCGCCAGCATGGTGGGCTTCCGGTTCCTGGACACGCGCGTGCGGGGCCTGCCCGTGCCGTTCCACCGGAACTTCGACGAGGTGAACCTGCGCTTCTACGTGCGCCGCCTCGGCCCCGAGGGCTGGCGACGAGGTGTGGTGTTCGTGAAGGAAATCGTCCCGCGACAGGCCATCGCCACCGTGGCGCGAGTGCTCTACAACGAGCCGTATGTCGCGCTGCCCATGCGCCACGTCGTGGAGATGGAAGGCGCGCACACCGGCGCCCCCGGCAGCGCCGAATATGCGTGGAAGGCGGGGGGACGGTGGCAGCACCTGGCGGCGACGACGCTCGGGCCGCCGCGGGCCAGCGAACCGGACTCCGAGGCGGAGTTCATCACCGAGCACTACTGGGGCTACACCGCGCAACGGGACGGCGGCTGCGCCGAGTACCGCGTGGAGCATCCCCGCTGGTCCGTGTGGCAGGTGGACACCTCCGCGCTCGATATCGACGTGGCAGGCCTGTACGGCGCGAGGTTCGTCCCCTTCCTGCGCGGCGAGCCCAGCTCCGCCTTCGTCGCGGACGGCTCGGCCGTGGCCGTGTATCCCGGCACGCGAACGGGCTTTGATGCCAGCCAGTCGCCGGCCCCCGAGACGCCCCGCGCCGCCTGAGCAGGCGCCGCGGCGCCTCCCGCGGGTGTCTCGCGCTTCGGACGGCCCCCATCGCCATCGGGACGCACGCGGACGGCAAGTCCGCGGAACCCTGGCCTCCTGAGACGGCCGGCCCGTTGCTCCCGGGCTGGCGCATGCGCTTCGAATTCGAACACCTGGGCTCCACCACCCCCTTCGAGCTCTCCGATGGCATCCACCTCCTGGGCGGCGGCCCGGATGACCACATCCGGCTGGTGGGGCTGCCCCCAGGCCTTCTCAGCCTGCGCATCGAGGCGCAGCGGCTCATGGTGGAGGCCGCGCGCACCTTCTCCGTCAATGGCGTGCTCGTCCCCCCAGGTGTCCCGAGGCTGGTGATTCCCGGAGAGGCGCTGGGGCTGCCCGACGACATGGGCCTGCGCGTGCTTCAAGAGGCCGTCAGTGAGCGTGGGCTGGGCACCGTGGCGCTCCTCAAGGGACTGCTGACAGGAACGGACGAACCCGCCCCGTCGCGCGCGGCCACCCTCACCTGCCTCACGGGGCTGGATGTCGGGCGCGTCCATGCGCTCGCGGAGACCCAGACGGACATTGGCCGGAGCAGCGACGTGGCGATGCGGCTGAGAGACCGGGCCGTGTCCAGGGCCCATGCGCGCGTCGTCCATGAGGCGGGAGGATTCTCCCTGGAGGACCTGGGCAGCCCCAACGGCGTCTTCCTCAACGGCCAGCGCATCGACTCCCGGGTTCCGCTGGCGGATGGTGACGTCATCGAAATGGGCCGTTCACTGCTCCGCTTCCAGGCCGCCGTGGAAGAGCCCCCGCTCCCCGCCC
>NZ_JAAIYB010000457.1 GCF_010894475.1 Myxococcus vastator | reverse complement strand
ATATGGGGCGTTGGGGTGCCGTCGAAACTCGGTTGGGAGTATCTTTGGGGGCTGCCGATGGCCATGGCGACTGAGACGATGTTGACTTTTGCCTTCCCAGGCCACTTCCGGCTTGGGGTTGCGTATGTGATGGAGAACCCGCTTTGGGCCATTGGGAGGAGTGATGCTTCCCTGGAATCTCCGTTGGCGATTGTTGCTGTAGCAATCATTCCAAGCGCGCCGTGTTGGCCGAGAAGAAATCCAGCGCGGCGAATGAAATAGGCGCAGATGTCCGCATTTCCGTTGGATGGACTGAAGCTCTTGAGGATCCAATCCAGGTAACTGTTGCCTAATGTTCCGGACACATCGCTACCGGCCAGGAACGGTGGGTTGCCGACGAATCCGTCCATCCAGGCGGCGGTGTTAGTTTGTTCGTTGTCGAGAGGATCTGGCCGGCTCCCGTGGAATACCTCCGGAAACTCCAAGGGCCAGTGGAACGTCCATGAAGGTGATGAAAATGCCGCGATGTCAGCCGGCACGGGAGGGAGAACGCCATGCTTCTCCTTGGATAGCCAGGTTCCAATCAGGTCGAGTCGGCGAACGCGCTCCTTCTCCCGTTCCTTATCTGTCCCCAGGGCAAAGAAGGCGCCCACGCACGCATTGGCGACCTGCTTCACGCTCGCGAGTGCCGCATCTGCTTCGAAGAGCAGTCCTTCCTTTACTCGGCCGGGGTCCAGGTCCAACTGCAACGGCTTGCGCTCCGGCCCCTCTAGTTCGAGCGCGAGTTGGAGGATCTGGTCTCGCTTTTTCAGCGAACGCGTCAGCGCATTCTTGATGAGTGTCCATGGTAGTTCTGACTGCTTCTTGTTAGCTGGGGCCCAATGGAACGCTTGAATCTGATCAAGGTCGAGCCCGACCAGCGAATCGCCGCACTTGAGCGCATGGTCCAGGAACGTAAAGGGCTCAGTCTTCGCCAGCGTCACGAGCCAGAGCGACAGCTTCGCAAGGCTCACCGCCCAGGGATTCTTGTCCACGCCGTACAGGCACCGCTGGGCAACCAGTCGGCGTGCCCGCATCACCTCGTCCTCGTGCTTGTCGCGCTTCAGCACTCCTTCACGCGTCCAGGCGGCGACAACCTGGTCCGCAAGGAATCGGCAGGACTCCACGAGGAACGCGCCCGACCCCATAGCCGGGTCACAGATCTTCAGGTTGAGGAGTCGTTCTGAAGAAGGCTGTGGTCCCATTGTCTTGAGCAACGGCTCCAGCGCACGCCGAACGATCGGCGCGGAGAGGCTTCGGGGCGTGTAGTGGCTACTGGTCCGCCGTCGCTCGGCGCCGGGCTGAAGCACAAGTTGGGCTGGTCGCCGCATTTCGGTTCTCCTTACGCGGTATGGATCCAGCGCGGTCAGGACCATCTGCTGCGTGGAGACCTGCTCCAGCGCCTTCGACAGGGCTTTCACCGCCTTCGCGTCGAGGCCCGCTTCTTCTCCCACCCATGCCGCGCGCCGCTTCGCGGGCTGGGCCAGCACCTCGTTCACGGAGACCCATACCTTCGAGGGCTTGAGGCAGATTCCAGCACCCGTCAGGCGCTTTACGTGGAAGCCCATCAGTCCCTCGTACACGGAGCCGATCTGCTCCACGTCGAGCGACTTAAAGCTCAGTCGCTGTCCCTTGAGGAAGATGAGCCGTTCCAGGACCTGGAGAACCGTCTCGTCATCAATGGGAGGCACCCGCGAAATCGTGCCCGCATCGGCGGAACT
Organism: Myxococcus vastator; assembly: GCF_010894475.1. Classification (GTDB taxonomy): domain Bacteria; phylum Myxococcota; class Myxococcia; order Myxococcales; family Myxococcaceae; genus Myxococcus; species Myxococcus vastator. Next base: position 4,730 of record NZ_JAAIYB010000457.1, on the reverse strand, counting down.
CGCGCCTCCCAGGAAAGGGAACGTGTCAGGCTCGAAGAGCTGTCCACGCCGTGCCGGCATTCGCAGTTTGTCGTGCGCGGCTCCCAGATAGATGCACCGGAAGAGCGCCAGCAACCGTGGCCACGCACCGAAGCGCCGGTTCATTGAATCGGGGTATTGGCTGGAGTCCTCGACGAGTTGCGCGTGAAGTGCCTTCACCGACAGGTCATCGCGGTAGGGCTCCTGGTCCACGGGAAGCAGGCCCTGGTCTTCCGCGTAGAGGATGAAGACGAGCCGCAAGAGCGTGGAGAGGAGCCCGCCGTAGACATGGTCCTCACCTCGTGAGAGCGCCTCGTCCAGGGCCCGGGAGCCATCCCGTTCAGCGGCCGTCTCCAACCCCGTGAGAAGGATGCCAAGCGCATCCAGGACCTGGTCGGCCAGTTCGTCGGTGACATCCGCCTGCCGGCGGCGCGACTGATCCAGGAGCGCGGGAAGCTGATGCTCGGGCAGCACGCCGAAGAAGCGGCGCGCGTGCAGGAGCATCACCATCGCGTCGAACAGCGGACGACCGCTGGCGGTGACGATCTCCTTGAACCGGAAGGTGATGTGCCCTGACGTCTCTCCGTGGGGCGCATAGACCAGGCGCACGGAGTCCCCGTTGAACAGCAGACCGATAGGGACACGGGCCGCGCGCAGCAGGCGGTCGAACTTGGCGGTGGGCTCGTAGAACCACGCGCCCGTAGTGTCTTCCTTCTTGTCCAGGTCCAACCCGACCGGCAGCTCCCAGGTCAGGAGCGCGAAGCCTTCCGCGGCGCGGCTGATAGGCGTGGAATCATCCGGCAACCCTTCCGGCTTCGCGGGAGGAGGCCCTCGTCGCAACAGCCCCCGCGTGGGCTTGATTGTCTGTTGCCCCTCCGCGATGTCGAGCTGGAGGTCCTCCGGAAACACCGTGGTGAAATCATCCTCGGCGTAGCCCAGCACTTCCCAGAGGAAGCGCGGGACATCCGCCACGCGAGGTGCCTCCCGGCCCGCCAGCAGGACGAACCGCGACTGCGCGGACACCGGAAGGCGCTGCATGCACTGCGCGTCCTCGAGGACCGGGATGGAGACCACCAGTCCTTCAATGGGCTGCGCCATCCCCATCCATGTCTGGTGATAGCGACGCTCGACGTCCCCGCCAAAGTGCTGGCCATTCATCAGCGCGCCCCCGGCCACAGGTAGACCATGCCCACGGGCACCAGGCGGGCGACCCGCACGGCGTAGGTGGCCTTCAAGGATTCAGGTTGTTCGACGAGTTCCCTTCCGAGCGCTGTCAATCGCTGTTCAAGGTGCACCTTGTCCCTCCTCCATTGGTCCTGCTCCGCCCGGACGTCGAGCGTGAGTTCGAGCTGCGCGCTCAGGGCCTCCTGAATGGCCTCCTGCTGCGTCAGAAGAATCTGTGTCAGCGCCTTGGCTTCGGATGCCCCCCGCGCCGCCAGCTTCTTGCGAGCCCCCTGCTCTCTCACCGAGGCCTGTTCCTCGATGGCGGGCCAGAGCTTCGAGAAGTCGGACTCGACACTGGCCAGCAGCCGTTTCTGGACAGCTTTGGGTATCGCGGAGAGCGCGGGCGCTTCCGCCAGCGTGGTCTCCAGTTGGTCGATCGCCTTGCGGTCCGCCTCGTCCGCGAAGGGCTTCAGGTGCCCGCGGCCGCCGCCGTCCAGCCACCTTGCTGAAACAGAGACCACCTCGTCATGGAGCCGCGCGGCGCCCTCGCCAAAGAGCGACAACCGGCCGAAGACGATGACGCGTGCCACTGCGTCGCGTTGAGTCTGGACCACCGTGACACGGCTCAGGTCGTCCGCGGAGAACCCCTGCGCCAGGAACCGCTGGAGCACCCGCTGGACGAGCGGATGGGACAGGTGCAGGTGGACGAGTTTGCTGGAAACGCCCGGAGGTGCCTCAAAGACGACTGGAGACAGGGGACGCTTGCGCCACTCCCATGCTGCCTCGTCGTGCGCCCGGCGCGGACGAATTGAATCCAGGGTCGTGTTCCATGAAGCGGGAAGAGCGGGGACCTTCCAGGCCTCCAGCGTCCGGCCCTCTTCCGTGATGGCCTCCCGCTCCAACCGGCCCGCGCCGACCAGCTCGAACCCCACGTCCAGCGCATCACGCAGCAGGACGGGATTGAAGTCCATCACCTTGCCGCTGCGTTCGCGGAGTTCTCCAATCGCATCCAGTTCCTGACGCAGGGATTGGAGCGTGCGCTGGGACTCCAGTTCCCGCTTCGTCACCTCCGTACGAGTCGAGGTCGCGGCGCGGGAGAGGCGCTCCAGCGTGCTCTTCGTGATGCCCGAGGCGAGGGCATCGTGCATCTGGTCCATCAGCACGCAGCCCAGGCTGCCCAGCTCGCGCGTGATGGTCTCTACCTTGCGCGCGAGGGTGTCGAGCACCGCATCCTCGGCGCGCTGGCCGTAGACGAAGTAGCCACAGCGCACGGTGGACGAGGGTTGCAAGGCACGGTCGATGCGACCGTTGCGCTGCTCCATCCGTGAGGGATTCCACGGAACGTCGATGTGGAAGAGGTCCGCGCAGTGGCCTTGCAGATTGATGCCTTCGCGCGCGGCGTCGGTCGCGAGGAGGACCCGCACGGGGAACTCCTCCATCGAGCCGTTGAAGGCGGCCTGCACCTCCGCGCGCTTCACGTCATCGATGCCGCCCGTCAACGTGAGGATGCGCTCATCCCCCCGTTGGGTCCCCTCGAAGGCGGCGGCGAGTTGCTCCTTGAGGTAGCGGAGCGTGTCGCCATATTCGGTAAAAAGGATGACCCGGCGGGGCTTCCACGCGGCGCCTCGGGTGAGCGAGCATTGGTGCTCGCGAATCCAGTGGAGCAGGGCCCGCAGCTTCGCGTCCCGGGCAACGCGGTGCCGAGCGCTCAGCTTGAGCATGTCATCCAGGATCTTGCGCGCCTGGACGCTGGAGGACAGGTCCTGACTGTGCTCACGGATGGTCTCCGCGAACGACAGCTCGAGTGCGTCGTCCGTCTCGCCGTGCTCCTCGGACTCAGGAGCCGTGTCGCCGGTGAGCGCTCCGCCGTCGGGAGCCAGCGTCCCCGCGCCGAAGGCCGCCGCGTGGACGGAGAGGGTGCGGTGGAACGCCTCGATGCTGGAGAGGAGGCGCTTCTGGAGGTTGATGAAGACCAGGCGCCCCTGCTTCGTGCCGGGCGCCATGAGCTCCGCGTAGCGCGCGAGCTTCTGGGACAGTTCCAGTTCCGGGGCGGAGGCTTCGCCCAGGTCGACACGCTGCTCGACGGTCTTTCCGTCCGGGGCGAGCCAATCGGCGTGCCAGCGTCCCGAGGCATGCGTCAGCCGCACGCCCACCACGTGCCGCTCGGGGTAGCGCTGTGAACTGCCCAGGGCGCGAAGGTCCCCCTTGAGCCGGCGCACCATGACGGGAGCCAACTGTGATTCGCGGACGCGGGTGCCCCGCGTGAAGCGCTGTGGGTCCAACATCTCCAGCAGCGAGGAGAAGCTGTTGGAGTGGCCGTTGTGGGGCGTAGCGGAGAGGAAGAGCCGGTGCTCGAAGCGCTCCGCCAGTGAGCGGATGCTGCGAGTGGTCTCCGTGTCGATGGCGTACCGGCTGGCCGATGCGGGCGCGACGACGTGCGCCTCGTCGAGCACCAACAAGGACTTGTGGTGCCCCTTCTCCTCCAGGAGGGTCTTCAGCGGCTCGAAGTACTCGCTGCGCCGCAGCGTCTGGTACGACACGATGAAACGAGAGTGCGTAGCCCAGACTGGGACCTGGAAGCCGCGCTCCTGCCGGCGGCGGGAGACGAACTCGCTGTTGAAGATTTCGAAGCGCAGACCGAAGCGCTTCTCCATCTCATCGCGCCACTGGAGCGTCACCGACGCCGGGCAGACGATGAGGACGCGGTCCACGCGCTGGCGGAGGATGAGCTCCTGCAACACCAGCCCAGCCTCAATGGTCTTTCCGAGACCTACGTCATCGGCGATGAAGAGATTCACCCGAGGCAGCTCAAGCGCCTTCTTGAGAGGCGTGAGCTGGTGATTCATCAAGTGGATGCCCGCGCGGAACGGCGCCTGGAAGAGCCGGGCGTCGGTGGCGGTGACGGAGCTCCATTTCAGCGCGTGCAGATACGCGGCGAAGTGACGGGGCTCGTCGAAACGCTCAGGCGTTCCCAGTCCACCCTGTTCGGGTCGGATGACTCGAGCGGCGAGTTCACGTTCCCACAAGACAGACAGGGAGCGTCCCTGTGCGTCATCATCGAGACAAGTGAGACGAACGAGGGTGTGTTGCTCCCGCACATCCGAAGGAGCGATGACCTCGTTGACCAGATACTGACGGTGTCGGACCTGCGCGATATCACCCGCGCACGGCATGGGAGCGATGGGCACGGGAGCAACATTCAGCGGCATGGGTGTGTGGGAGCCATACCTCTCAGGGGTGATGTCGCGACGTGATCAAGCCAACCATGCTGAGGGCGCCGATACGTCTATCCGCGCAGCGCAGATCCCTTCGTAGCCAGCGACGAATGCGCGGACGCCGCGAGTGGATTGGGCCGGGCTGCGGCACCGGAGGGGCCATGACCTGCGCCGCACCACATTCCCGTGGTCCGGGCCCTCCACCACTAGGAGTGTGTAGCGGTAATGGGGTTGGAAGCGAGACGGGACGAGTGACGCCGGTCCGCCGCTGGGTACGGCAGGCCGCTACGCTGCCGTCATGCGGAAGAGCTTGAGGAGGTTGTGGGTGGCGCA
>NZ_JAAIYB010000456.1 GCF_010894475.1 Myxococcus vastator | reverse complement strand
GGGGTGTTGCAGCCGGGGCGGCAGGTGCGGGCCGAACTCGACGGCGTCTGCCTCCGGGAGCGGCACCGGGGCGTGCTTCAGTGATGGGACGCCTGCCCAGCGCCGCACGATGTCCTGGGCCTGGACCCGCAGGGTGGTGGGGAGCTGGTTGATGGCGCTCCCGTGATTGCCGCCCGGAACGGTGAACACGAAGGAGTCCTGGGCGTTGCCGAGCGGGAACGCCGCCGCCGTCCACGGGTCCAGGTCGCCGTAGATGAACATCACCCGCTGGCCATGCGCCACGAGCCAGTCCGCGATGTCCTGCATGGCCTGGGGCCGGAACACGGCGGGCACGCCGGGCGTCGAGTACACCGGCGCGATGTTGGTGCCGGGGTACTGGATGAGGTCGCCCAGGTGCGCCTCGTAGGGCTTGGGCCAGCCCAGCTCCAGGCTCGCCTGGTAGTAGTAGGGGTAGTACGGAGTGATGCCGGAGCTGCCGTTGTCGGAGAACGTGGCGAGGCCCACCGCCCAGTCAATCATCTCCAGCAGGTGCTCACTCGACGCCGTGTCATCCGGGAACGCGTCGCAGTACTGGGGGACGGAGTACTGCCAGAAGGCGAAGTACGTCTCGATGACGGCGTGCTCCAGGGCCCGCTCGAAGCCGAGCTGGTTGTAGGTGAGGCCCCGGTTCGCGGCGTAGGTCCGGAGCAGCGTCACCATCTCCTCGCGGCGGTTCAGCACGGCGCGCTGGAAGGTGTGGAGTTGCTCGCGGCACCACGCCAGCTCCGGGCCTCCCACGGTGGCTTGGAAGTCGGGGAAGCGCGCATCTTCGCCGAGCACGAGCGGCGCCACATAGGCCACCGTCGCGTCCACGTCCTCGGGGTGGAACCGGCGGTAGAACACCATGGTCTCTCCGCCCTTGCTGACGCCCGTGGACACCCAGGAGGCGGAATAGATGGGCTTGAGGGCCTGGGCGACCCGGTGGAAGTCGTCCGCCGACTGCTTGATGGTGAGCTGGCTCCAGTCCGCGGGCTCCGGACGGCTGGGCAGGAAGAAGCGGTGCTCGATGGAGAGCTGGTTGGCGGCCAGCAACGTCGTCAGCTCGCGGCGGCCCGCGCTCGGGGACACGTAGTAGCCGCTCGTGTAGAAGACCACGGGCGCCGTGACGGAACGGTGCAGCAGGACCAATCGCTGCTTGAAGCGCTGGCACTCGGGGCGTGCGTGGTCAGCGGGCTGGTCGTACTCCATGACGAAGAAGCGGTGACCGGCGGGGACCGAGACGCCGTTGGGGTTCTCCGCGACGGCGAGGCCGGGAATGGCCCGCAGCCGGTCCAGGATGTCCGCGGTCGGGTCCTGGACGACGGTCGGGTCGCCCGGGTTCGAGACACCGCCATCCGGCGGTCCGAACGGGCACTCCGGTGGCTCCGTGCCCCCGTCTCCGCTGCCCCCGTCCGTCGGGTCCGAGCCCCCGTCCTCCTCACCCGTGCCCGCGTCGTCCGGCTCCGTGCCGGCATCGTCGGTGCCCGCGTCATCAGGCTCGGTGCCCGCGTCGTCAGGCTCGGTGCCAGCATCATCGGTGCCCGCGTCGTCAGGCTCCGTTCCAGCATCATCGGTGCCTGCGTCGTCCGGCTCCGTGCCGGCATCATCGGTGCCTGCGTCGTCCGGCTCCGTGCCGGCATCGTCGGTGCCCGCGTCATCAGTGCCCGCGTCGTCCGGGGAGGGCCCCGCGTCGTCCCTGCCAGCATCGGGTGTCGGGATGCCTGCGTCCTGGCTGGGCTCGGGCGTGTCGCCGCCACAGGCCGTCTGGGTCAGGGCCAGCAGCAGCGGGAGTAGAAGCAGGATGGAGTGTGACGACCTTCTTGAACGGAGCATGAACCCCTCTGTCGATGGACGCGGTGCCGTGGCTGCAATTGCCGCGAGACATTAGCGCATGGGGCTGCCATCGCCGTGCTTCGTCATGGTGCGGGTGCCAGTCTCCGCGTGCTGTTGGAGAATTCCATCGGAGCGCTGTCTGCCTTCACGCCGGGAGCGCTCGCGGCGTTGAGGTTCTGATTCCCTTGGGAGGGATTACTCCCGCCTGAGCAGGACCGTGACGGTGCCGGCGATGGCTTCGCGTGGCTTGCCCAGGGAGAGCCCCTGGAGCACCTTGTTGATGCACCGTGAGAGCGGGATGGGCTGGGGCGGGTGCATGCGTGCCCCGAGGACGACACCTTCGGGGGAGTAGACCAGGGCGTAGGTGTCCTGACGGCACGCGGCGTCCTCGCCGTTTCGCGCGTAGCAACTGTCGAGCGCGGACACGCGCCCTTCGATGGACTCGGCGACCCAGCCGTCACTGTACCCGCGGGGCGTGGCGGCGCCGTGCTCCGTCAGGCGGGGCAGCTCGACGACCTGGAGGCGGGCGAGCTCTTCGGCGGGCGTCATCCCGGAGGCCGTCAAGACGAGCCCTCCCGTCGCGGCGAGGCCCACCGCCAGCGCGCTGGCGACCATGAGGACGGTCTGCAGGCGGGAGCGCGGGCTCGGCGTGGCGGCGTGTTCCGCCGCGCCTTGGTGGTGCTGTGGGCCGGGAGTGTGTGGCGTGGCGGCGTGTTTCGCCGTGACAGGCGTTGAGGGCGCCGCTGCTTTGTTCGCGGGCTCCGGGGGAGCTGCGCTCGTGGCTTCGGGCCGAGGGGCCGCCACGGGAGCGGCGCGAATCCAGGGCTCGAGCGCCTGGGCCAGGCCATGGGAGTCCGTGTAGCGCGCGGCCGGGTCCTTCTGCAGCGTGCGCTCCACCACCAGGGAGAAGCCATCCGGCACGTCGGTGCGCACGCCGCTGAGCGGGGCGGGCACATTGTGGAGAACGGCGGAGAGCAGGGCCACGTTGTCCGCCACGTCGATGGGCCGCTGTCCCGTCACCATGTGATACAGGCAGGCGCCCAGCGAGTAGATGTCCGCGCGTCCGTCGACAGGGCGGCAGCGGATCTGCTCCGGGGCCATGTACGACGGCGTGCCGACCCAGGCGCCGGACTCCGTGCCCAGCGCGGTGGCGTCGTCTTCATGCATGAGCCGCGCGACGCCGAAGTCCAGCAGCTTCACCTGGAGGGCCTCGGTCCCCGTGTCGACCAGGAAGATGTTGTCGGGCTTGATGTCGCGGTGGATGACGCCGGCCTGATGCGCCGCCACCAGCGCGGTCGCCACCTGGTGGGCAATGGCCGCCGCGCGCTCCATGGGCAGGGGGCCTTCCTTCTTCATCAGCGACTTCAGCGTCTGGCCCTGCAGCAGCTCCATCACCAGGAAGGGCGGCTCATCCGGGGCGTCGTGGAAGTCCATCACCTCGACGATGTTCGGGTGCTTCAAGCCCGCGGTGGCCTGGGCCTCGCGGCGGAAGCGCGCGTGCACGGCCGGCTCGCCGAGGAGGTGCTGCCGGAGCACCTTGACGGCCACGGTGCGGCCTCCGTCGAGTTGCTCCGCCTCGTAGACGGTGCCCATCCCCCCCACGCCAATCCGCCGGAGCACTCGATACTTCTGCCCCAGCACTGTTTCGACCAAGGATGAGCGACTCATGACGCAACGTGTATACCCGAGCCTGATGAAGAACGTTGGCGTCGATCCTCCCGATGACGGATGCAGCCGCCGGTGAATTCGCGGAAGGCCCTTCGCTCAGCGACCTGCCGGGATTGTAATTGTTTCAGGAGTTTCTCGGAGCTGTTTCACCCGGGGTCATGGTGACCTCTCCCAGGTGGGACGGACCCATCCAGCCAGGGGCGCAGCATCTTCCCGACGACCTCCGCCGTGAGGCCCTGGAGTGGGCGCGCGTCGTCGTTGGCTTGCATCCACGGAGTCTGCTGGCGGTGCTCCTCGCCCCGTGAGGCTGAGGCCGTATTCCATGGGCGCGTTCTTCTCAGGGCGTGGGCTTTTTCGTTTTCTGAGACGGGATTCACGTGTGAATTCCCAGGCTTGGCGGTGTTCAAGCGTCGCGCGCGCCGTTCTTGAACTGCGCCGTTGACGTGAGGGCTCCCGCTCATTTCTATCGCCCCACGCACCTCGCAAGGGAGTCGCCGTGGCGGGACAGACTGTTGAATTGACCCAGGAGAACTTCGAGCGCATCACCCAGGAGGCGGGGGTGTGCGTGGTGGATTTCTGGGCGGAGTGGTGTGGCCCCTGCCGCGGCTTCGCGCCGACCTTCGAGGCCGCCGCGAAGGAGTTCCCGAACATCACCTTCGGCAAGCTCGATACGGAGGCGCAGGAAGAGGTCTCCGGCCGGCTGGAGATTCGCTCCATTCCCACGCTGGTGGCCTTCAAGGATGGCGTCGAGGTCCGGCGCGCGTCGGGCGCGATGTCGGCCTCGGCGTTCGCGACCTGGCTGAGCAAGCTGGACTCCGTGGACCTGGCCGTCGAGCAGCAGCGGGCGGCGAACCGCAAGCTGACGGAGGAGGGGACGCCGCCGCCTGGCATCCCGCCCCACGCGGAATGGGACGCAGGCGACGAGGAGTGGTGCTTCGGCGACACCGACGAAGAGGGTGAGAAGCACGGACCCTGGAAGTACTGGCGCGCCGACGGAACCCTCTGCAACGAGTGCAGCTTCGTCCATGGCAAGCCCCACGGGCCCTTCAAGCGCTTTCATGAGAGCGGAGAGGTGTCCCAGGACGGCGCCTTCGAGCAGGGCGACCTGCACGGCCCGCGCACCTGGTACGCGTCCGACCAGTTCACGACCGAGCGGATGCACGAGAATGGCGTCAGCGAGAAGGTCCGCCGCACGGTGATGGTCTACGCGCACGGCCGCGTGACGCAGGTGCTGCACTACAACGGCGACGGTGAGCGCGTGGTGCCCTCCACCGGCGTGCCGTACCCCACGCGGCCCGCGAACCTCCCGGAGAAGGCCGAGTACCGCGAGGACCAGGACCAGTGGGCATCCGTGTCGCTCAACGCGAAGGCCGAGCGGCACGGGCTGTGCCGGTTCTGGGACCGGGAGGGACAGCTCCTCTGGGAGGGCGAGTTCCGCGAGGGCAGCCGACACGGGCGCTACCACTCCCGTGCCGTGGATGAGTACGCGGACGCTCGGGTGCGGTTCGACGAAGGGGAGATGGAGGACGACTTCGCGTGCGGCACGTGGAAGCTGCTGGATGCGGAGGGCAACGCCGTCGTCACCCGGGACCTGGGTGTCGTCCAGGACCATGAGTCGCTGGACGCCTCGGAGGTGTGCTCGAATCTGCCGAGGAGCGCCGCCGAATGGCGTGCGTTCGCCGAGCAGGCTCGGGCGGACCGGCGTTACCGGGAGGCGCTGCTGGGCATGGCGCGGGCGTGCGCCATGTCGCTGGATGCGGACCCGCTGAAGGCGTGGCTGGAGGCGCTCACCCTGCCTCGCACGGAGGCGAGTGCTCGCGAGCATGCCGAAGGCGTGATGAACAGCGCCGGGGATGAGCGGGCGGCGCTGGCGGATGCGTTGATGCGTGGCGCGGAGGCCGCGACGCTGCTTCGGGGCTTCGCGGTGCTCCACGACCAGCAGGACCGGCCCCGGGCGGCGTTGGATTTCATCCTGGCCGCGATGCTGCTCGCGCCGGAGCGCTCGGCGTACCTCTTCACCCGGAGCCTCATCCTGGCGAACCTGGGGTTGGGCGAGCAGATGCAGAAGGACGCGGAGGCGCTGGCGCCGTCGGAGCCAGATTCGTGGAAGTTCCTCTCGGCCTATCGGCGGGTGCTGTTCCCTCGCTTCGAGTTCTGGCCGGGGCGTGAACCGGCGCACTGCACGTTCGATGAGGTCCCCGACGGGCCCACGAAGGACCTGGACGCGGTGCAGGCGGTGGTCCGCAAGTACGCCACGCGGCTCCAGTTGCTGCGCGCGGAGATTCTCTCCCGCTTCAAGCCTGGCGCGGACGTGCCCTGGCTGCCGCCCGATGTGTCGGCCCTGCTGCCGGACGGGCCCGTCGAGCTGGAGCAGACGGAGGTCGAGGATGCGGAAGGTGACTCGGTGGATGTCGACGAGACGCTGGCCTTGAAGGGGCTGGGGCTTCCGGCCTTGTCCCGGGCGGTCCGTGGGGACTGGAGCGCGCTGACCTGGCTCTTGTGGGCGTGCGGGGAGGATGCGCTTCGGATGCCGGATGCGCTGACGCCTCCGGCGGACTTCGGTCACGCGGCGGGGCAGGCCACGCAGCGGCTGTGGCAGTGCCGCAACCGGCGGACCCGTGGTCGCATCGACCCGGACCTGCCAACGTTTGATTTCGAAGGAGTTGCCCTCCAGGAACTGCATCCCAATCTGGCGGGGATTGCCGAAGAGCAGTACGCGGAGACGCAGGCGATGTTCTTCTGGCTGACCGACGCGAACCATGTGTCGCCGTGGCAGAACAATCTGAGGGGGTAGTCATGAAGCGGATTCGTCAGACGATTGAAGTCGCCGAGCCCCTGTGGCGGGCGCTGGAGTTGATGAGCCGCGACATGGGCGTGGACCGGGATGCGCTGGTGGCGCAGGCCCTGTTCCAGCTCGCGCGCCAGAACGGCTACGTGTCCCCCACCGTGGTGTCGCTGGGCGGGGAGGCGC
>NZ_JAAIYB010000455.1 GCF_010894475.1 Myxococcus vastator | reverse complement strand
CCCCCCGGCTCACCACGACCCCCGCCCTGGGCAGGAGCGCGCCCGTGCCATCCACCTCCGCGCACAGGACGCCCGCCTCCAGGGTCCACGTCTCACGGCGGCCCACGAGCGGCATTTCCACATGAAGCGCCACGCTCGACGGGATCGCAGGAAGGTCGCGCAGCGCCACACCAGGCCCGGGAGCCTCCCACTCCTCCTCCGGCTCCTTCTCGCGCGAAGCCATCAACTCGGCATGCGAGCTGCGCAGGAGCGGGTTCCGCTCCGAGTAGGCCCCATGGGTCGCGATGTAGGGGAACAACCGCGCAATCCAGCCCGTGGAGCGTTCCGGGCCATACAATTTCCTGGGCTTGTAGAGCTGCTGCCAGAGCTCGCGGTCGGGGTTCCCCTCGGCCGCGCTCACGAAGGCGTCCGCGATGGGAATCAATGACGACGTCCACCACGCCAGGTCCAACTCCTGGATGACGTCGATGCGGCGGCGGATGGACCGCCAGTCCTCGGGCGTCCCCAGCAGGGTGATGCGGGGGATGCCGCACAAAGTCTCCATCTCGTAGTCGAAGTATGGCGACATGGCATCCATCAGGACCACGTCTCCGGCCATGCGCTCGATGTCGGTGCTGGTGGAGAAATCACACGACAGCAACCGGGGCAGCCCGGGGCCCAGGGCCTCGCGGAGCTGGAAACGGAACGCGGAGAACAGCGTCAGGAAGGCCGAGTCGGTCGTCGGCAGCGAGTCCAACTCGATGGTCAGCTTCTTGCGGCCCTCATGCCGGACGAGACGGCCGCGGAGGGCCTCCGCGTTCAACCGGATATGCTGCGCCACGCCCTGCGCCATCGTGAGCCAGATGGCGTCCGGCGAGAGCACCAGCGGCCGATGCTCCGCGAAGGCCGTGTGGACGGCGGCGAGCAACGGGTGCACGCCATACGTTTCCAGCACCCGCGTGTCCGGCCCGGGTGCCATCCAGACCGCCTCCTCCACGAACGTCCCAAACAACCTGGTGACAGGAGGCGTCGAGGCCTCCTCGACGGCATCCACCTCGAACGTCAGCATCGGCAGCCCCCTCAGCGTGGCGTGGATGATACCCCGCCGACCTACGCCTCAGGGGCCCTCCCCTGACAGGCAGCGCGCGCCCTGCCATCCCGGGCAAGGCGGCTGCCCGCGGCGCTCACTCGAACTCGAGCGCGCGCTGGAAGTCGGCCGGGTTGGAGGCCGCGCTCTGCGCCGTGTCCAGGGTGATGAGCCCCTCCCGGTAGAGCTGCGTCAGGTGTTGGTCGAAGGACTGCATGCCGAACATGTCGCGGCCCTTCTCGATGACGTCCTTCAGCTCGCTGGCGCGGTCGTCGCGGATGTACTGCTCCACCGTCTTCGTCTGCACCATGATTTCCAGCGCCACGGTGCGGCCCTTGCCGCTGGCCCGGGGCAGCAGGCGCTGCGACACCGTGGCCTTGAGGCAGTCCGCCAGGCGCATGCGCACCATCGTCTGCTCTTCGGCGGGGAACACCGACACCAGGCGGTTGATGGTGCGGGACGCGTCCGTCGTGTGCACCGTGGAGAGCACCAGGTGGCCCGTCTCCGACGCCTTGAGCGCGATGTCGATGGTCTCCGTGTCGCGCATCTCACCCACCAGGATGACGTCCGGGTCCTGGCGCAGCGCCGCGCGCAGCGCAATCGCGAAGCTCTGCGTGTCCGGGCCAATCTCCCGCTGGGAGATGGAGGACTTGATGTTCTTGTAGATGAACTCGATGGGGTCCTCGATGGTGAGGACGTGCAGGTTCTCCGTGCGGTTGATGTGGTCAATCATCGACGCCAGCGTGGAGCTCTTCCCCGAGCCCGTCGCGCCCGTCACCAGCACCAGCCCGCGCTCGTTGCCCGCAATCTTCTTCAACACCTGCGGCAATCCCAGCCCGTCAATGGTTGGGATTTCATCCGGGATGATGCGCAGGATGCACGCCAGCGAGCCCCGCTGCCGGTAGATATTCACCCGGAAGCGCGCCACCCCCGGGAGGCTGTAGGACGCGTCGCACTCCTGAAGCGTGTCGATTTGCTTCTTCACCTCGGGGTCCGACACGACATGGATCGCCACCTGTCGCGTGTGGTCCGCGTGAAGCTTCTCCATCTTCAAGGGCCGGAGCGCGCCATTGACCCGGTAGATGGGCGGGTCTCCCGGCCGGAAGTGGATGTCCGATGCACCGTTCTGCACACCGACCGCGAGCAGCTTGTTGAGCGTTGCCAGATCCAGGGGCGTGTCCCTCTTCAGCTAGGAGAGCCACGGATTCTAGGCGGACGCGTAACAGATGCACATGGTGTGCAATCAACCCGGGGCGGACACCAGGGTCAGCTCGGCAATCTCAGGCGACGGTCCCAGCCGGAGCGGCGGCCCCCAATAGCCTGTCCCCCTGTGGGTATAGACGCGCACCCCGGCGATGGTGGCAAGTCCACGCACCACCGGCTGCTGCAACTTGATGAAGAACATGAAGGGAAACACCTGTCCGCCGTGCGTGTGCCCGGAAAGCTGCAGGTCCACCATCACGCCCGCCTCCGCCACGCGCAGGGCGGACCGGGGCTGATGGGCCAACAACAGACGCGGCACGCCGTGCGGCGCCCCGTGCAGCGCCAGCTCCGGACGGCTGGCATGCGAGGCAATGAGGTGCCCCGCGTCATGGTCCGTCACCCCCGCGATGGTGAGCCGCGCGCCGTCGCGCTCCACCACGCGGTGCTCGTTCTGGAGGACGGTGAGGCCCAGGCGCGCCACCTCCGCCGCCCAGGCCGGGCCCCCGTGGTAGTACTCGTGATTGCCGGTGACGTAGAAGACGCCCAGCGACGCGCGCAGCTCCGAAAGGGGCTTCACCTCGTCCCGCAGCGCCTCCACGGTGCCGTCCACCAGGTCGCCCGTCACCGCCACCACGTCCGGCTGGAGCGCGTTCACCTGCTCCACCACGCGCCGCAGCCAGCGGCCGTCCAACGTGGGCCCCACGTGGATGTCTGAAATCTGCACCACCTTCAGGCCGCTGAGCCCGGATGCAAGGCCCGCCACCGGCACCGTCACCCGCTCCACCGTCGCCCGGCCACGCGCCGTGATGAAGGCGTACACCACCGCCGGCACCGTCACCCCCACCGCGACCAGGGCCTTGCCCCGGGCCAGGGCCAGCGCGTCCGTCACCACGCCCGACCACGACAGGCCCAGCCCCACCAGGTCCGCGACCACCACCGCGCTCAGCAGGATGCCGAAGGCCCCCAGCCACACGTAGGACGTCCACTGGAGCACCTGCGTCCAGAGGGTCGGCTCGCGGCGCGACGCCGCCATTCCCACCGGCAGCGACAGGAAGAGCAGCGCCACCAGGACGGGGCCCAGCCAGGCCCACGGCGCGGGGAGCTGCGGGCTCACGAACAGGCGCACCGCGATATACGCATGCAGCCCGCCCATCAGCGTGAGGATGCCGCCCAGCGACATCAACCACCGCAACGCCAGCGACAGGGACACCCTGGGCCGCCGGGCCTCCTGCTCCACACCTGGGGTCAGCTCCGCCACGAACGACAACCTCCTTCTCACCGGTGCCAGCCATGACCGCGCCCGGAGCGCGGGGACATAACGGCCGCCTGGGGCCGCTGCCCGGCAACCCGCCCGTACACCAGGCGGGTCAACGCCTCATCTTGTGCACCACACCTAAGCCACGGGCGACGGGTTGGCGAGCCGACTAGGTTCAAAGCATGAGAACTTCACGTATCTTCACAGCCGCGCTGCTCGCGGCGGCGGGCGCGGCCTGGGCCCAGCCCGTCCAGTACCTGGACCTGCGGACGCCTCGGGTCGCGCTCAACGCGCGCGTCACCGACCGCGACCTCACCAGCCCTGACCTGCAGGTCGGCTTCAGCGACGACGCCCTGCGAGGCCGCGCCTTCGGCAGGCCCCTCAACCTCACGCTGGACGCCGCGCGGGTCCGAGGCATCTACGGAAGCGGCCCCGTGGACCTGCGAATGACGCAGGAAGAAGGAGGCCTGCGCGCCAAGGGCACGTTCGGCGGACAGCTCACCGACTTCCAGGTGACGCCGCGGACGTTCAAGGGCGACGTGGGCCGGTGCAGCTACGAGCTCACGGCCTCCGAAGAAGGCCGCTATCAAGGCTGGCGTTCGTGCCTCGCCGGATTGGAGAACCCGGTGTCGCTGTCGATTCCGCCTGCCATTGGCGGCGACGACGCCCGGCTCGTGGCCACCCTGGCCTTGATTCTGTCGCGGTAGCCCCACCTCGGGGCGGCTATGGTGCACGCCGTTTCCTCACGACGGAGCGCATCCATGGCACGCATGCACGAAGTGGACTTCCACATCTACGGCGAGGACCTGCAGTTCGTCGAGGTGGAGTTGGATCCGGGAGAAGCCGCGGTCGCCGAAGCCGGCACTCTCATGTACATGGAAGACGGCATCGAGATGGAGACCATCTTCGGTGACGGCTCGGAGAAGACGAGCGGCTTCTTCGGCTCGCTGCTCGGCGCGGGCAAGCGCCTGCTGACGGGTGAGTCCCTCTTCACCACCGTCTTCCTCAACAAGAGCGGCCGGGGCAAGCGCAAGGTGTCCTTCGCCGCGCCCTACCCCGGGAAAATCATCCCGGTGAACCTGAGCGAGCTCGGCGGCGAGCTGATTGCGCAGAAGGACAGCTTTCTCGCGGCGGCCAAGGGCGTGACGCTGGGCATCGCCTTCCAGAAGAAGCTGGGCACCGGCCTGTTCGGCGGCGAGGGCTTCATCATGCAGCGGCTCCAGGGTGACGGGCTCGCCTTCATCCACGCGGGCGGCACGCTGCACGAGCGCACCCTGGGCCCGGGTGAGCTGCTGCGCGTGGACACCGGCTGCATCGTCGCGTTCCAGCCCACCGTGGACTACGACATCCAGATGGTGAGCGGCATCAAGACGGCCTTCTTCGGCGGCGAGGGCCTCTTCTTCGCCACGCTGCGCGGCCCCGGCAAGGTGTGGCTCCAGTCGCTCCCGTTCAGCCGGCTCGCGGGCCGCATCCTCTCCGCCTCGCGCCCGGGTGGCGCGACCGGAGAAGGCAGCGTGCTCGGGGGCGTTGGCCTCGGCAGCCTGCTGGGCGACGACTGACGCACCAGGCAGGCCGGCCGCTCGCGGACCGCTATCCGCGACGCCGCCGCGACAGGCCGGCCAGCCCCGCCAGCAGCACCCAGGAGCCCGCCACACCCACGGGCGAGGCGCCGCAGCCACACCCCACGTCGAGCGCCGCGGGCCCCCGCACCTGAAAGCCCGTGGTCCGCGAGCGCGCCGGAGCCTGGCTGGAGGTGACGAGGTGCTCCTGCGCCGCGACATCGTGCGCGCCCACGGACAGCGCGCGCTCGCGGGGCACCTGGTAACGGAAGGCCCCGGTGTCATCAGCCGTCACCGTGGCGACTTCATTGCCGTCCACCTCGATGACCACCGTGGCGCCCGCCGTCGCCGCGCCCGCGAAGAGCGGCGTGGTGTCCACCACCTCGCCCTCCGCGGGGACCACCAGCACCGGCCAGCCGTCCTCCGGCACCTGTGTGCCGCCATCTTGCTGGGATGCGCCCGCGTCCTGCTCGGAGGTGCCGCCGTCGCCCCCGCCGCTCACCTCCTCGGACTCGAAGCGGATGGGCTGCGAGTAGGGCCCGCTGACGCCCGCCTCGTTGTGCGAATGAACGGTGACGAAGTGCGGGCCCGGCGCCAGCGGTGCTTCGAACGGCCACTGGTAGCGGAAGCGACCCGCGCCATCCACGGGGATGATGACCTCGGTGCCGTTGTCCACCTCGATGCCCACCGTCAGCCCGTTGGGCGCGACGCCCGCGAACAGTGGCGTGGTCCCCACCGTCTCGCCGTCCCGCGGAATCACCAGGATGGGCTCCACCACCACGCCGCCATCCTCCAGGGTGGCCGCGACGGAGAACGACACGGACGCGGAGGGCGCGCTGTACGCCCCCAACGACTCCGCCACCACGTGGACCGTGTGCGTGCCGACCTCGAGCGGCGCCTGCTCCGGAGGAATGGCCGCGGTGAACAGGCCATCCGCGCCAGCGCCCACCTGAAGCCGCTCGACGCCATCGACGAACACGAGGACCCGAACGCCAGGGTCGGCCCGGCCTTCGAAGCGAGGCCGGTGTGGAAGGCCCACCGCTCCGGACACGGGGGAGATGACAGCCGGCGTCCCGGGCGCGCGATAGGCCGCGAGGTATTCCTCGGCGAAGCCCTCGCTCCCCATGCCCGCGCCATGCGTGCCGCCATCGGCCGTGTTGGTGGTTCCAGCGGCGCCACCCGGCACGCCCCTGGGACACGACGCCGTCACCCCTTGCAGCAGCACGCCGCCGCCGCCGCCGCCGCCGCCCGGGCCGAGCACCCAGTCCGGGTAGCTGACGTTGCCACCGTTGCCGCCCGCGGCCTGAGCACTCCCGCAGGTCAGCCCGTCTTGCGCGCGAAGGATGAGGACGCCGCCCGCGCCGCCGCCGCCCGCCCCATCGTCGCCCGGTGTGTGGCCGGCCGCGAGCC
>NZ_JAAIYB010000454.1 GCF_010894475.1 Myxococcus vastator | reverse complement strand
GGGCGTGGGCGCGGCGGGGGCGGGGCCCAGCAGCCGGCTGTGCGGCATGGGCCACGCCCCGGTGTGCACGGCGAGCTTCCCCGTCATGGCCACGGCCAGCGCTATCTGGAACGTGCAGATGTACGAGATGATGCCCATGTCCCCGAACACCTGGTTGATGTACGTGGCCACCAGCCCGACGATGATGAGCGCGGCGGCGCGGTACTCCGACTCCGTGGCGCGGTGGTACGAGCGCACCACCAGGTAGACGGTGACGGCCAGGTACAGCCACACGCCCGTGTAGCCCAGCATCCCTCCGAACGCGAACAGCCCCAGCAGGGAGTTGTGCGGGTGGAAGCGGTACTGGGGGAAGACGAAGGCGATGTCTGGCAGCGGGATGGGCTCCAGGAACTCGTGCCCGTAGCCGGTGCCCAGGATGGGGAACTGGGCCCACGTGGCGATCATGTCCAGGTTCTCGATGTCGCGGTAGTCCAGGTTGCCTTCGCCGCCCTGGCCGTCCACCAGCGAGCGGATGGTCTGCACCGGCGCGAAGACGGACGAGCCGGAGTTCCACCCCGCCGCCATGTACACGATGATGAAGGGCGCGAAGAAGGGCAGCGTCCGCACCAGGAACCGCTTCAGCGGCGTCCACGGGTTGATGAGGAAGGCCGCCAGCAGGCAGCCGGCGAAGCTGACGTAGGCCAGGCGCCGGTCATTGAAAATCATGCCAATGCCAATGAAGGCGATGATGGCCAGGCCGCGCAGCACGTGCGCGGCCTTGGGCTTCTCGATGAAGCGCATTGACGCCACCAGCAGGGCGAAGACGAACGTCATCGAGTCGGAGTGGGACGTGGTGTACTCCACCTCCACGCCCAGCTCGTGCACCACCACCATGGCGAAGTAGGTGCTCACCGCGGACTTGGTGAGGCCGGCCAGGATGATGGTCTTCGCGAAGGCGGGCCAGTCCTCCGGGCCCCGCATGGCGTAGTGATACATCGCCACGATGAAGGGCATCATCGCGGCCTGGTGCCATTGCCACAGCGAGTTCTTGATGTCCCCGCCCCGGGCGATGCCGCGCACCTCTATCCAGAGGATGGCGACCAGGGACAGCGCCACCACGGCGATGAGCGGCCGGGGCATGGGCAGCGGCACCGGGTCGATGGTGGACTTCGTCACCCGCCGGTACATCGCCAGCCCCATCAGCCCGACGATGAGCACGTCCACCAGCGGGAAGCGCAGCGCCCCGATTTTGGTGATGTAGCTGAGCTGCGCGAACATCAGTTCGCCCAGCGGGTGGAGCGGTGAGGGCCACAGGCCCGACTGGGGCCGCTCTGGCACGTAGTCCACCGCCAGGACGAGCCAGGTCACCACCAGCACCGGGTACTTCACCGGCACCTTCAGGATGACCCACACCACCCCCAGGCACAGCACGGGGGCCAACGCGACCACGGGGTGGATGACGGCGCCGCCCACGGTGGCCAGCACCAGGAAGGCGAGCAGCGCGCCGTAGCGCAGGTAGGGCGGCCGGTCGGGGGCGTACATCGAGAGCCGGAGGAGGCTACATCCGGAGCGCGGGTTGGGATAGATGGAGTGGCACGTATGCCTGCTCCCCGCCCACGCGTCCTCCTGATTGCCGAGCTGTGCAACCCCGACTGGGTGAGTGTCCCGCTCGAAGGCTGGTCGCTCTACCGGGCGCTGGCCGACGTGGCGGATGTGCACCTGGTCACCCACGTCCGCAACCGGGAGAACATCCTCAAGCAGGGCGTGCAGGAGGGCTCGCAGTTCACCGCGCTGGACTCCTCGCCGGTGGAGAAGCCGCTCGACAAGGTGGGCGAGGTGCTGCGGGGGCGCACCGGGGTGGGCTGGACGACGGCCACCGCGCTGAGCGCGCTGCCCTACTACTACTTCGAGGAGGTGCTCTGGCGCCGCTTCGGCCCGCGAATCGAAGCGGGCGAGTTCGACCTGGTGCACCGCTACACGCCCATCAGCCCCACCACGCCCAGCACGCTGGCGGCGCGGTGCAAGAAGGCGGGCGTGCCCTTCGTCATGGGGCCGCTCAATGGCGGCCTGCCCTGGCCCAAGGGCTTTGGCGGCGCGCGGCGGCGGGAGAAGGAGTGGCTCAGCTACGTGCGTGACGTCTACAAGCTGATGCCCTTCTACAAGTCCACGCGGGAGAACGCGTCCGCCATCATCACCGGCTCGCGCGCCACGCGGGGGCAGGTGGCGGGGCAGTGGCAGGGCAAGACGGTGTACGTGCCGGAGAACGCCATCGACACCCGGCGCTTCGGCACGGCGAAGTCGGAGGGCCCGGTGGAGCTGCCCCTGCGCGTGGCCTTCGTGGGCCGCTTCGTGCCCTACAAGGGCATGGCCATGTTGATGGAGGCCGCCGCGCCGCTCATCCGCGAAGGCAAGGTGGTGCTGGAGTACATCGGTGACGGCCAGGAGATGGCCAACCTCCGGGCGCAGGCGGCGCGCGAGGGCATCGAGTCCGGCGTCACCTTCGCCGGCTGGGTGAAGCACCAGGAGCTCCAGGGCCGGCTGGCCCAGAATCACGTCTTCGGCTTCCCCAGCGTGCGCGAGTTCGGCGGCGCGGTGGTGTGCGAGGCCATGGCGCTGGGGCTGGTGCCCATCGTCATGGACTACGGCGGCCCGGGGGAAATCGTGAGCCCGGCCACCGGCTTCGCCATTCAGATGGGGACGCCGGAGGAGATTGTCCTGCGCGTGCGCGAGGTGCTGACGAAGCTGGCGGCGGACCCGTCCGTCATCCGCCCCATGGGCGAGCGCGCCCGGGAGCGCATCTTCAAGCACTTCACCTGGAAGGCGAAGGCGGAGCAGGTGCTGGAGGTGTACCGCTGGGTGAAGGGCGAGCGCGGTCAGCCGGACTGGGGCATGCCGCTGGCGGACTGAAGGCGCGGCCTCACTCGTCCAGGCCCAGCTTGCGGTACAGCGTGCGCCGGTTGATGCCCAGGATGCGCGCGGCGGCGGCCTTGTTGCCGCCCTGCGCCTCCACCACCCGGCGCACGTAGGCGCGCTCCACCTCTTCCAGCGGCGCGTCCTCTCCCGAGGCGCGGCTGAGCAGCGACGTCAGGCCGCTGTCGCCGCCGCCCGGCAGGTCGAAGTCCTCTGGCACCAGCGTGTCGTGGTCCGCCAGGGCCACCGCGCGCTCCAGCAGGTTGGCCAGCTCGCGCACGTTGCCGGGCCACGCGTGGGCCAGCAGCCGCTTCAGGGCGGTGGCGGACACGCCCAGCACCTCGCGCTGCTGCTGCTCGCCCAGGCGCCCGAGGAAGAAGTCCACCAGCGGCAGGATGTCTTCGCGCCGCTCGCGCAGCGGGGGCACCTCGATTCGGATGACGTTGAGGCGGTAGTAGAGGTCCGCGCGGAAGCGCCCTTCGCGCAGCAGCACCTCCAGCGGCTGGTTGGTGGCGGCCAGCACGCGGGCGCGCACCGGCGTCTCGGTGCTCGCGCCCAGGGGCCGCACGCGCCCCGTCTCCAGGGCCTGGAGCAGCTTGGCTTGCACCTCCAGCGACAGCTCGCCCACTTCATCCAGGAAGAGCGTCCCGCCGCCGACGGACACGAAGACGCCGGCCCGGTCCTCGCGCGCGTCGGTGTAGGCGCCGCGCCTGGCGCCGAACAGCTCGCTCTCCGCCAGCCCCGAGGGCAGGGCCGCGCAGTTGAGCGGGAGGAAGGGCTGGGCGCGCCGGCCGCTGGACTCGTGGATGAAGCGCGCCAGGGCGCTCTTGCCGGTGCCTGTCTCGCCGGTGAGCAGCACGGTGGCGTCGCTGCGCGCCGCGCGGCGGGACACCTCCAGCGCCTTCTGCATGGCGGGGCTGCGGGCCACCAATCCGCCGGGCGTGTCGCCGGGGACGGCCGCGCGCAGGCGCACGATTTCGCGGCGCAGTTGCCGCTCGCGGAAGGCGCGCTCCAGCGTGAGGACGAGCGCGTCGACGTTGAAGGGCTTGGTGACGAAGTCGCACGCGCCGGCCTTCACCGCCGCCACCGCCAGCTCCACGCCGCCGAAGGCGGTGATGAGCACCACCAGCTGGCCCGGCTTGCGCGTCAGCAGCGCCTCCAGCACCTCGGTGCCGCGCATGCGGGGCATCTCCACGTCGGTGATGACCAGGTCGAAGGACTCGCGCTCGAAGAGGGCCAGCGCCTCCTCCGGTGAGGTGCGCCCCACTGCCTCGTAGCCCCGCGCGTCCAGGGACTCACAGAGGAAGTCCACCACCCCCGCGTCATCATCCAGGATGAGCAGGCGCCTTCTGGGAGTGCTCATGCCGCCCCCGCTCCTTCTTCCTTCTCGGAAGGAATGTGCACGAAGAAGTGAGTGCCCTGGCCCGGGCGTGATGTCACCGACACGGCGCCGCCGTGCTCGGCGACGATGGCCTTCACCACCGGCAGGCCCAGGCCCGTGCCGCCGTGGGCGCTCCAGGTGGTGAAGAAGGGCTCGAAGACGCGCTCCAGCGCCGCGTCATCCATGCCCACGCCGGTGTCCTCCACGGACAGGCGCACGCCGTGGCGCTCGCGCAGGCCGGGGGCGGGCTGGAAGGTGGAGGGCGTCAGCGTCACCCGCACCTCGCCGCCTCGGGGCGTGGCGCGCAGCGCGTTGGTGAGGAGGTTGAGCGCCACCTGCTGCAGGCCGTCTCCATCCGCCAGCACGCGAGGGAGCGGCTCCTCGCGATGGAAGGTCAGCCGGACGTCGCGCTTGCGCGCGTCGAACTCCACCAGCTCCACCACCGCGCGCACGGAGGCGAGCGCGTCCAGGGACTCCAGCTTCGACGGCTTGCGGCGGGCCAGGTCCAGGAGCTGGCGGATGATGCGCTCGATGCGCTCCGACTGCTCCACCAGGATGCGCGCGTTGCGCCGCACGTCGTCGGGCAGCTCGGCGCGCGCGGCCAGGGCCTGGGCCCGTCCGTTGAGGATGAGCAGGGGGGAGCCGATTTCGTGCGCCAGCCCCGCGGACAGCTGTCCCACGGCGGCCAGCTTGTCCACGCGTCGCAGGCCCGCCTCCAGCGCCAGCCGTGACTCCGCCTCGGCCGACAGCCGCTGCCGCGCCTCGCTCAGCTCCTTCACCATGCCGTTGAAGGCGTGGACGACCGCGCCCACCTCGTCGTCACCGCCGGGTGTCACGGTGGCCGTGAAGTCGCCTCCGCGCACCGCGCGCATCGCCCCCACCACGCGCTCCAGGGGACGCTGGAGGTAGAGCAGCAGCAGCAGCCAGCCCACCAGGGAGATGCCGGCGATGAGCGTCAGCACCGACAGCACGGTGGAGCGGGTGGTGGCCTCCAAATCCTGCCGCAGCCCGTCCAGCGGCTTCAGCACCGCGAGCGCCCCCACCACGGTGGCGCTGTCGTCACTGTGCAGGGGCAGGACGATGAGCAGGTGCGACAGCTGCTCGGGGCCCGCGAAGTGGGTGAGGGCGTGGTGCGTCTTCACCACCCGCCGGGAGGCCTCCTCCACCAGGTGCAGCGTCCGCGAGCTGCCCGGGGAGCGCACCACCGGCTCGCCCCGGGCGTCGAAGACGAAGACGTCCACGGTCGGGTCTCCGTGGTCCAACGACTCGAGGATTTCGTTGACGTCCGCCGCCTGCCCGTCCCGCAGCGCGTTCTCCATGGCCACCTGGAGCGCGGTGGCCAGGAGGCGCGTGGCCTGCTCGGTGGCCGTCCGCAGGTCATACTCCTCCTTCTGGAGCTGGCTGTAGCCGTAGGAGCCCAGGATGACGGCGCTCGTCAGCGTCAGGCCCAGGCCCAGCTTCGTGGAGATGCGCACGCCGGACACTGTGGCGAAAGTGCACAGGTGGTTCAATAAGCACCAGTCACGCCTGCTCGCTGGACGTCGCCGTCCTCAATGATTCCAAGAGGTTGAAGATGTGTTGGGGTGGACCGGGACTTGCCCAGGGCTGGGGCATGAACAGGACCCTGCTCCTTGGCCTCTGGGCCTTCTCCGCCGCCTGCTCGGGCGCGGCCACCTCCTCCGCTCCCGCCGAGCGCGCCGCGCCCGTTCCCCTGAGGGAAGGCGTGGTGCGGCTCGCCGAGGTCTCGCGGGCCTTCGTCACCGTCACCCCGGTGAAGGCGGACGCCCGCAGCGCGGCGCTCCAGGCCCCCGCGCGCGTGGCCTTCCGGGACGGGGCGCTGTCGCGGCTGGTGGCGCCGCTGGCGGGCCGGGTGGTGCGCGTCCACGTGCGCACCGGCGACACGGTGAAGCCGGGTGACGCGCTGGTGACGCTGGACTGCCCGGAGGCCGCGGCGTCGCGCACGGCGGTGGCCACCGCGACGGCGGCGCTGCGCGAGGCCCAGTCCGCCTTCGAGCGCGAGGCGCGCATGTTCGAGCAGGGCGTGACGACCGAGCGCGAGCGCCTGGCCGCGGAGACGCGGCTGGCGGAGGCGCGGGCGGAGCTGGCGCGGGCCCAGGCGTCCGTGGGCTTCGTGGGCACGGGCAGCGGCACCTCCGTGGTGCTGCGCGCTCCGCTGGCGGGCACGGTGCTGAGCCGGAGCGCGGTGGAGGGCATCGCCGTGCAGCCGGGCGGGGACGTGCTGGTG
>NZ_JAAIYB010000453.1 GCF_010894475.1 Myxococcus vastator | reverse complement strand
CGCTGGATGGGCGGGTGGAGCGCGAGCCCTTCGCGCCGGTGCGTCCGGGGATGGAGGTGCGGGTGGACGGGCAGGTGCGGCACCTGGTGGCGCCCGTGTTGGCGCTGATGTTCCACAAGCCCGCGGGGCTGGTGGTGCACGGCTCGGACGCCGAAGGCGTGGGCACCGTGTTCGAGTGTCTGCGTGAGCGCCTCACGCCTCCGCTGCGCGACCATGAGTGGCTCGCGGTGGGCCGCCTGGACCGGGACACCACGGGGTTGCTGCTCTTCACCAACGACGAGCGCCTGGTGCAACACGGGACGTCGCCCGAGCGGCACCTGCCCAAGCGCTACGTGGCGGGCGTGGTGGGGCCGCCACCGGAGGAGGCGCTCCGCCGACTGCGCGAGGGCCTGGTGCTGGAGGACGGTCCGACGCGGCCCGCGGGGGCCCGGCTGCGCGCGCCGGACGTGGTGGAGCTCACCCTGACGGAGGGGCGCAACCACCAGGTGAAGCGGATGCTGGCGGCGGTGGGACATCCGGTGCGGACCCTGCACCGCGAGGCCGTGGGCGGCGTGACGCTGGACGTGCCCGAGGGCGCGTGGCGGTTGCTGACGGACGGGGAGGTGACCCAGGGGTTGTCCTTCGCCCTTTCCTGAGGCCGCGCCCGCCGCGTGTAGACTTCGACGCCATGAACGTTTCCGCGGCCCGTGAGCGTGGCGGCATCCCCGCGCGGGCCTTCTGGACTGGTGTCTTCGGCGTCACGACGGCCTTCAGCCTCTTCTGCCTGGGCGTCGAGTACACGCCGGACTCGCTGCACTACCTCTCCGTGGCGCGTGGGCTGGTGTCGGGCTCGGGGCTGTCGGGCACGCTGCTCGCGGTGGACACGGCCATGCCTCGGCCGCTGGACTTGTGGCCGCCCCTGTTCCCCATGGCCTGGGCCGCCCTGTTGTGGCTGGGGCCGGACGCGGCGGTCATCACCCTGCACCTGCTGTGCTTCGCCGTGCTCGCCGCGGCGCTCTTCTCCATGGCCCCCGAGGGGCAGGGCGCGCGCTACCTCTGGACGTGCGCGGTGCTCATCGTCCTCTACCGTCCCTTCGGGCACGTGGCGGCGGCGGCGTGGTCCGAGCCCCTGTGCGTCGCGTTGCTCGCGCTCGCGCTGGCGCGGGAGGTCCGGGGCGCGGACAGCGTCGGCCGTTCCTTCCTGGTGGGGGTGCTGCTGGGCCTGGCGGTGCTGACTCGCTACGCGGCGCTGTTCGTCCTGCCCGGGCTCCTGTGGTGGCGCTTCGTCCGGGCACGTGAGGCGGGAGGGGCGCGGCGGCACGCGGTGCATGCGCTGGCGCTGGGCGCGGGGCTCGGGCTCGTGGTGGCGCCGTGGTTCGTCCGGAACGTCGCGTTGTTCGGCCGGGCCCTGGGGCCGCCGCGGGCGCCGCGTGGCGCGGGGCTCGTGTCCTCGCTGCTCAGTGGGGTGGAGACCCTGCTGGGGGAGGCGTCCTTCGGCGCGTTCGGTGTGCTCTGCGTGGCGGCCACGGTGTGGTTGCTGATGCGTGCGCCGCGTGGCGTTTGGCGTGAGGACCTGCCGGACGCGGCGCTGGAGCGGCTGCGGCCCGCGGCGCTGATGGCCGTGTCGTATGTCGCGGGCCTGTTCTGGACGGCCACGCGCACGCAGATGGACACGCTGGATGGCCGGCTGCTGGCGCCGCTGGGCGTGGGGTTGGTGCCAGTCACGGCGGCGGTGTTGGTGTCGCTCGTGGAGCGTTCCCGGTTGATGTCGGCTCCGGTGCTCGTCACCACGGGCGTGGTGGTGGTGGCGGGACACCTCTGGGCGCCGCTGCACGCGCGCGTCCGTCAGCCCCGGCAAGGCTTCAACCACCTCCGCGAGCGCATCGCCCCGCTGCCGGCGTGGGTGGAGGCCCACGTCACCGAGCGGGACCTGCTCCTGGGGCCGCAGCTCTGGTGGGTCCACCCGTTCTCGCGTGCCCCCGTGGTGGCGGATGGCTACCCCGAGCGAGGCTTCCTGACGCGCCAGACACTGGGGCCCTACCTGCGGCAACACGGCGCCGCCTACGAGCGCTTCTTCTGGGTCGATACCAAGCCTCCTCCCGTCGACGCGGCTGTCTTCGAGGCCGTCGAGGTCGCCCGGTTGGGGACGAACGCCTACTGGTCCACCGTGTGGAACACCGTCTGGGAGATTCGTCCCGTGGACCGCGCGTCTCCCGTGGACGGAGCCGGACGCGAGGCGGCGCCCGCGCCGTAGGCCCGCGCCCCGTGCGCCTCAGCGCTCGCGCGCGGCGAGGTCCTCGACGATGCTCCGGATGCTCCGGGCCAGCGCCAGACTGGTGGGGAGGTCCCGGCCGAGGAGACGCGGCACGCCGGTGGCCACCTGGGCGGAGTTGGTGAAGACGCAGGCGCTCACCTGGTCGAGCTGCGCGAACGAGACCGGCCGCTCGACGATGGGCAGCGTCCCCACGTGCCCGGCCTCCAGGAGCACTTCGCGGATGATGCCGGGCAGACACGGCGCGGACAGGGGCGGCGTGATGAGCGCTCCGTCGCACTGGAAGAAGACGTTGGCCGTGGGGAGCTCGCAGACCTCGCCGGCCTCGTTGCCGAGCAGGGGCAGGCGCTCCATCACGCTGAACTGTCTGAAGTAGGCGAGGCCCTTGTGATTCAGCGTGGACTCGCCGCGGCGGTAGGCCCCCGGCTCCTGACTGTCCAGGGCTCGCCCCTCGCGGTGCAGCCGCTCCAGGTCCGGGGCGTGCGCGCGGAAGGTGAGCAGCACCCGGCCATCACTTGCCGACAACTTGCCCACACCTCGGAACGCGGGCCCCATCGGGGCGTCGGCGCGCAGGCAGCGCGCAATCGCTTCGCGCACCGCGGCTTCGGTGAGGTGCTCCGGCGGCGGCGCGCGGACGGCGCCGGGAAAGGCGGCCAGGCTCGAGCGCAGCCGCGCCAGGTGCCGGGCGAGGAACCAGGGCTCGCCAGCCTCGATGCGGAAGGTGGTGAAGAAGCCCGCGCCGAAGAAGAAGCCCTGCGCGAAGTCCCGCAGGCGCAGGTCCTCCCAGCGTCGTACCTCGCCGTCCACCGCGACCGTGGAGAACATGGCGGCCTCCTGTGCGCTCAGCGCGCCGGCTCCAGGAAGTTGGCGAGCAGCCGAGGCCCCTGGGGTGTGAGGAACGATTCGGGATGGAACTGGACGCCTTCCAGGCGCGGCAGCTCACGGTGCTTGAGGCCCATGATGAGCCCGTCCTGCCACGCCGTCACCTCCAGGCACGCCGGCAGGCGCTCCGCGTCCACGACCAGCGAGTGATAGCGGGCCGCGGTGAAGGGGGAGGGCAGTCCTCGGAAGATGCCCTGGCCCGAGTGCTCGATGGCCGCCGTCTTGCCATGCACGGGCACCGGTGCGCGCACCACCTTCGCGCCGAACACCTGTCCCAGGCACTGATGTCCCAGGCACACCCCGAGCACGGGCACCCGTCCACCCAGGGCCCGGATGACGTCCATGGACACGCCTGCTTCGTGAGGCGTGCAGGGACCGGGTGAGATGAGGATGTGGTCGGGCCGGAGCGCTTCGACCTGCGCCACGGTGATGGCGTCGTTGCGCACCACCTTCAGCTCCGCGCCCTGGGCGCCCAGCGCCTGCACGAGGTTGAAGGTGAAGGAGTCGAAGTTGTCGATGACGAGAATCATCCCTGGCGCTCCACCGACGCCAGGGCCAGGAGCTGCGAGCGCGCCTTGTTGAGCGTCTCCTTGTATTCCTGCCGGGGCTGCGAGTCGTGGACGATGCCGCCCCCCACCTGCGCGTAGGCCCGGCCGTCCTTCACCACCAGCGTGCGGATGACGATGTTCAAGTCCAGGTCACCCGTGAAGGACAGGTACCCCAGCGAGCCCGTGTAGAGCCCCCGCGCATGAGGCTCCAGCTCGGTGATGATTTGCATCGTGCGCAGCTTCGGCACGCCCGTAATCGTGCCTCCGGGGAAGAGCGCGCCCACGACGTCCAGCGGCTCCACACCCGGCGCGAGCTGGCCGACGACCTCCGATTCAATGTGGAGGACGTGGGCGTACTCGACGATGTCCATCAGCTTCGTCACTTCGACCGAGCCATAGGTGCACACGCGGCCCAGGTCGTTGCGCTCCAGGTCCACCAGCATGGCGTGCTCGGCGCGCTCCTTCTCGTTGGTGCGCAGCTCGTGGACGAAGCGCGCTTCCTCTTCGGGCGTGCCCCGCCGGCGCGTACCGGCGATGGGCCGCGTGGTGGCTCGGCCGTTCTCCACGCGCACCAGCCGCTCCGGTGAGGCGCTGACGACGTGGAAGCCGTCACCTTCGAGATAGCTGGCGAAGTGGACGGGGTTGATGGCGGACAGCGTCTCGTAGAGCGCGAGCGGCTCGCCGGGGAAGGCCACCTCCAGTCGCTGGGAGAGATTGACCTGATACGTGTCACCGGCGCGGATGTACTCGCGCACGCGCTCGACCGCGTCCAGGTAGGCCTCCTGGGTGAAGTTGGAGCGGTACGCCGCGGAGGGCCCGTCCATCGCGGGTGGCGCGGGTGGCGCCGTGGGCGTCGCCGTGCGGACGTGGGCCTCCAGTGCGTCCAGCCTGCGCTCACAGTCCTCCCTGTCCGAGCCCGTGGCCACCGCGAGCAGCTGGCCCTCGTGGTGGTCCACCGTCAGGAAGGTGTCGATGAATGACATTGAGATGTCGGGCAGGCGCAGGTCGTCCCGGGGGTGCCGGGGCAGGGATTCGAAGGAGTGCGCGGCCTCGTAGCCGAAGAAGCCCACCGCGCCGCCGCAGAAGAGCGGCAGTCCGGGATGACGCACGCCACGCCACCGGCGCAGCAGCGAGCGCAGCACCTCCAGCGGCGCGCCCTGTTGGCGCGCGTCGTCAATGAAGCACTGTCCCTCTTTCGCGGTGAAGCGCAGGAAGGGCTTCGCGCCGAGGAAGGAATAGCGCCCTTCTGTGCTGACCCGGGTGCTCTCCAGCAGGAACCGGCCCTCCGTTGGGAGGGCGCGCAGGAGGTCCACGGGACGCAGCGCCGCGAGCGGGAGCCGCCGTACCACGGGCACCTGATTGTAGCCCTGGGCCACGAACGCCTCGAAGGACGTCCGGTCCGGGAAGTGCGTGGGCGAGGGCGAGGGCGGGCGGCTCATGTCGAGGCGCTTGATACCAGGAACCGAGACGGCCGCCGCCTGGAAGGAACGTTCCGTCCAGGCCGCCTCGGAGATGGGACCCCTGGGCGGGGCGTCGCGGTGGAATGAACGTTCCGTCCGCGCTGTAGGCAGTGCCGTCAGCGTGAGCCGCGTTCCAGGGTGCGGCGTGCCTCCTTGAGGATTTCGTCCTCGGAGAGTTGCTCGGTGCGAACCGTGGAGCGGTCCGCCTTCAGTTGCTGGACCTTCCCCTCTCTCAAGACGTGAAACTGGCCCTGCTTCTGGCCGGGGAGGCGGGTTTCCGCGTCAATCCGGGCCTCGGTGAACATGGGCTTGAGCTTCTTCAGCGCGTTGTCTTCCTTCACCCCGCCGACGAACCAGGAGCGCACGTTCTCCCGGCACTTGTAGTCCAGGTCCCCAGGACTCTGCGTGGCCAGCATGACGCCCACGCCGGCCGAGCGTGCGCGCTTGAGCAGGTTCTCCATCGGCTGTTTGGTCGCGGGTTTGCTCGTCGCGGGCAGGTACATGTCTGCTTCGTCGAAGAGCAGCACGGCCTGGAGCTTGGAGGCGGGGTGTTGGCTGGTCCAGCGGTTCGTCTCCAACAAGAGCTGCGCCACCCAGAAGAGGATGCGGTTGTTGTCCCCCAGGTACTTGGTGCTGATGATGCTCAGCCGCGTCTTGCCCGGCGTGCTCGCTGCTCCGAGCCCAAGCAGGTCACTGATATCCAGCCGCTCTCCACCGGTTGCCAGCAGGGGGCGGAGGTCGAGCCGGAGCACTTCGAGGTCCTGGGCGAGCTTGGCGAACGTCTTGGTCGGCAGGCCCCCCGTTTCCTGCCGGAGCGACTCGTCCTGCTCCGCGACGAACTTCTGGACCATGTCCAGGGTCAGTTCGTTACCAGCGGGCCGCTGGACCAACAGGCGCAAGGCCTGCGTGAGCAGCGCCCTGGCCGCTCTGTCGTTGGGACTGGTCTTGTATTCAAGCATGCCCGCGATGGCATCCGCGGCCTGCTGCACGCCCTGCTCACGCTCTTCCGGCGACAGGCTTTCGAGGCCGCGTGGAATCACGGGAATGGCCAGCGGCCGTCCATCGGAGCGGCCCGGCGTGTAGAGCGCGACTTCGACGCGCTCGCGCAGCAGGCGGCGCCGCTCGATGAGGACGGGGTCGTCCAGGTGTTCTTCCCAGGAGAGGTCGCGCGCGTACGCGGCGAGGTCCCCCTTCCGGTCGATGAGGATGGCGGGCACGCCTCGGAGGAGCAGTTGCTCCAGGACGTTGAGCGCCAGCGTCGTCTTTCCGCTCCCCGTGGTGCCCAGGAAGGCGCTGTGCCGGGTCAGCTCGGAGGGGTCCACGGTCACGACCTGGCTGAACACGCCTTCCGAGGAGCCAATCCGCAGCGGCCCCGTGAGGGAT
>NZ_JAAIYB010000452.1 GCF_010894475.1 Myxococcus vastator | reverse complement strand
GGGTTGCGCTGGGACAGGTGCCCGTCGCAGCCCTCCGCCTTGGCGGTGGACACAGTCAGGCCCTCGCCGCCGTGGCAGCTCGCGCAGGACACCGTGCCGCAGCGCGACAGGCCGCCGTCGTGGAACAGCATGTCGCCCAGCGCCTCGGCGCGCGCGACCCCGTCCATCCGGTTGGTGCTGTCCTTCGGGGGCTGCCGCCCCAGGCTGTGCAGGCTGCGGAGCTGGTCCAGCTCGTCGAGGTTGGGGAACGGCTCTTCGGAATCACACGCCATGCCCGACCCACCCAGGGCCAGGGTGAGCGTCACGGCGCGCCAGCGATACAAATTCATTACCCAACTCGTCTTTCTGCGAAGGACCCGGGAAGCTTCGCGTCCCCGTCGACGCGAATCAATCCACAAGGGCCCCTTGCCTGCTGGACGAGTTCGTGCTGATGGCGTGACGCCGCCGCGCCTGCCCCCTGGGGAGGGCTGGACGGGCGGCGTCACCGGCGTGCTTCAGGCCCTCAGGCGCCGCAGCTCAGGGAGAAGTCGCGCGTGGCGGTGCCGTAGTCGCTCACCTTCACCGCGGAAGGCTCCGGGGTGATGGTCGGCGTGGCGCCCGTCTCGCACTTCAGGCCGCCGCCCACCGCGAGCCCGACCTGGAGCTCGGTGTCGCTGGGCACGCCCGACACGGTGAAGGAGCAGCGGTTGCCGCGGCTCGCCTTCACCATCGCCCGGCCCAGCCCGGTGGTGGGCGCGTCCGGCAAGGCCACGATGACCTGGAGCTGCCCGCAGGCGTCGTCGGCACGCAGCCCGCTCTCCGGCAGGCGGATGACGCCGGCGATGGTGGCGTTGCCCTCACGGCCACCGGCACCTCCCATGGTGGCGCAACCGGAAGCGGCAAGGACCAGGGCGGCTACGGCAATGCGATACATGAAATCCTCAATTCTTGATGGTTGAGATGACGGCAAGGCCGCCGTGCAAGCGGTCTACGATGCGCGCCCAAGACAATTGCGATGGGAATTCATTCCAGCCACCTTTCGTATTCTTCGCGGGGCCTGGACTTGATGAGCTCCCCTGGAATTCCAGGTGGTTTGGGACTCCTGGTGCTTCCCGCGGAGCACGCCGCGTGACGCCCCATCAGTTGGAGTCATTGGTCGAATCAAACACAAACGCTTGACGCGTTTGGCGCCCGCTCAGTTCCCAAGGACGGACGCGTAAGTCCAGATTTCGGGCATGTCTGATTTTGGCGCGCGGAGGTTCTTCCCACGTGACGGGCGGCCCTGTCTCCGCCGCGCGGTCTGCTGTCAGCGCGCTCGCGCCCCCCCACGGTGAAGGGGCACAGGGAGAGGAGACGACACCATGTCGGTACAAAAGCAGGGGCGCACGCCTTCGTGGACGGGGCTGGGCGTGGGGACGGACCGTCAGGAGAAGCTGGAGCAGCAGCTCCCCGCCTGGCTCCAGGGGACGTGGGCCGCCGCGCGCCTGCATGTCGACCGGCCCTACCGAGGCCACGCCAGGGGCGGGGCGCCCGAGGGGCGGAGTCCCCGGACGCTCCCGCTGGCACCGTCAGTAGGTTCCGCCCAGTGAGAGCATCGCCGCGTAGCGGCCATCCAGCGCGCCGGGAGCCTGGCCGCCGCCCGGGGCGAAGTCCTGGTCGAACAGGAAGTTGTAGTTCACCCGGGCGTCGGCGGTGATGAGGTTGCCCACCTGGTAGCGCAGGCCCGCGCCGGCGGGCACGTAGCCGCTGGTGTCGTCGGAGAAGCCGCGGATGGCGCCTCGGGCGTCGTTGCGGACGTTGTAGCGGTCCAGGCCGATGCCCGTCAGGACGTAGGGCTGCAGCCGGGTGTTGGTGAAGCTGCCCACCACGACGACCTGCCCGGCGTTGCGGACGATGTCCGGTCCGCCTTCTCCGTCGTCGAGCAGCCCCATGCGGCTGTCGATGTCGCTCAAGCCGCCGCTGTAGCCCAGCTCGACGGCGAAGAGGCCGTGTGGCCGGTAGCCCAGCGCGGCGCCATAGGAGAAGCCCGGCGTGACTGCCGGGGCGAGCTGGCCCGTGTAGCCCTCCAGGCCGCCGCCCAGCTGGGCGTAGATGCCGGTGTCGGCCCGCTTCCGCCCGCCGTCGCCGCGCTCCACCGTCTCCGCCTGGGCCAGCGCGGCTGTGCCCCAGAGCGCCGCCGCGCACAGCGCGCCACGTACGAGTGCCTTCATGACGGACTCCTTGGTTCGCGTCCGGAAGGCAACGTGGTCCGCGCGGGAGGGCCTGGCAATCAGGCGCACGCGGGCCGGGGGGCACCTGGTGCGGCTGTCCTTCCCACCCCTCAGGGCAGCTGGGTGAGGACCTCCAGCGCGTGCCGGGCCTGCACCAGCCCGTGGCCGAAGTCCTCGTCAGGGCCAGCAGGGCCCAGGTCCTTCGCCGAGGCCAGCAGGGCGTGCTTCACCTGGTCCGGCGTGGCGGAGGGACGGGCGCTGAAGAGCAGCGCGGCCACGCCGCTCACGTAGGGCGTGGCCATGGAGGTGCCGGACATATAGGAGTAGTCCGCCGGGCTCATGCTGATGCGGGCCAGCTCCCCCATCATCCGGTGCAGCACGGTGCCACCCGCCTGGGTGATGGTGACGGCGGGCACCCACTGTCCGCGCCGCGGCATGGCGAGGATGTCCACGCCGCTCTCCCAGCGCGAGTTGCCGAAGATGACGGCGCGCGCGCCCTGCTTCATCACGTTGACCATGGCCATGTCGGTGGGCACCTCGCCGTGCCGCACGTACGCGACGAAGCCACTGCACGTGCTGCCCTTGCATGAGTCCAGCGACTCGCCGCCGCCGCAGTCCACCAGCTTGCCCCACTTGTTCTCGATGGGGGCATACAGCAGCGAGCGCGACAGCGGCTGCGTGTCCCGCACGTCCACCGTGGAGAACGCGCCCTGCCCGCGCGGGAAGGTGGACAGCACGTCCACGCCCGGGGCCACCAGCGCCAGCTGGCTTCCGCCGGAGGAGAAGGTGGCCCGCTGGTCCAGGGCGTTCACCGCGCCCACCGCCAGCACATGCGGGTCCGACGCGGGATAGTCCACCCGCTGGGCGTTGCTGTTGCCCGCCGCGGCCACCACCAGGATGCCCTGGGCATGGGCCGCCTCGAAGACCTCGAACGTCGTCTTGGAGGGCACGCCGCCGCCCAGCGACAGGGAGATGACCCTGGCGCCCTGCTCCGCGCAGTACTCCACCGCCGCCAGGACGAAGCTCATGTGCGTGCGGCCGTGGAGGTCCAGCACCCGGGCGATGACCAGCTCCACGCCCGGCGCCACGCCCATCACCCCGGTGTCCTCCAATTGGGGGGAGCCGCGTCCGCCGTGGCCTGGCCGCGCCGCGATGATGCCCGCCACGTGTGTGCCGTGGCCGGTGCCCCAGCCGTGGCCGCCGCTGAAGTCGGAGGGGTCGTCATCGTCCTCCAGCAGGTCGCGGCCGGCGACCACCGCGTCGCGCAGCTCCGGGTGCTCCAGGTCCAAGCCGCTGTCGATGACACACAGCCGCACGCCCGCGCCCGTGGGCCGGCCCGGGTCCGGCAGTCCGTCCCCATCCAGGTCCCACACCTCGTGCGCCTGGACCTTGCGCAGGCCGGGGGTGAACTCGCGCGGCGTGGCGCCCCGCGCCGCCGAGCCCAGGAGGGCGCGGGCTGGCGCGGTGGCGGGGGCCAGGGCGCGCCACTCCTGGTCCAGCTCGATGCGCTCCACCATGGGGTCCTCGGCCAGGAGCGCCCGCTGCTCCTGGAGGGACATGCGCGCCGCCACCGCGGGCGTGGAGCGGAAGGTGGCTGTCACCTGTCCGCCCACCTGCTGCACGCGGGCGGTGGCCATCACCCCCTGATTCCGATAGCGGACGATGACCCGCTGCCGGCCGTCGTCGTCCGTCAGGGGGGCCCGGACGCGGCGTGTCTCCACGGGTTCGGACAGGGAGCCCGCGATGATGTTGGGGCACACCTGGCTCTGGGCGCCCTTGTCGGAGGCGTCGTCCGGCCCACATGCCGCGAGCGCCAACAGCCCCATGAGTCCCCACCGCTTCATGAGCCGCTCCTTCTCGAACGGCACCCGGCCGAGGCGCCGGGCGCGCATCCCCCAGGGAGCGCACTTCGCGAAAGCGTGGCAACGGACTGGGGGGCGCCCCCTTGCCCGAGGTGCGGCGGTTCACATCGCGTGTGTTGAGCGGCGGAATGGCGCCCCGCGTCGGGGGTGCCTTCACGCCCGCACCCGGCGCTCGCCGCGCACCTGCGCACCCACTCCGCCCGACGGGTACGCGGCGGGCGCACTGTCGGAGGGCGAGTTTCCGTCCAAGGCCCTGGCGGTGTCTGTGGGAAGGAAGTCGCCCGCTGCTTGATTCCGTCCGCTTCCGGATGCTTCGCTGCCGCCAGACGCCATGAGTACCGTCCCTACAGAGTCCTCCCGCTTCCTTGGGCGCTATGAGCTCGTCCACCCCCTGGGCCAGGGCGGCATGGGGGAGGTGTTCCTGGCGAAAATCAGCGGCGCGGCCGGCTTCGAGAAGCCGTGCATCGTGAAGACGATTCTGCCGGCGCTGCTGAAGGACCGTCAGTTCCTGGACCGGTTCCACCACGAGGCCAAGGTGCTGGTGCACCTGGTGCACTCGTCCATCGCCCAGGTCTACGACATGGGCGAAGCGGACGGCACGTACTTCATGGCGCTGGAGTACGTGGCCGGCGTGGACCTGGCCTACCTGCTGGAGCAGGCGCGCTCGCAGGGGGTGCCGGTGCCAGTGCCGGTGGCGTTGTTCCTCGGCCAGCGCATCGCGGAGGGGCTGGGCTACGCGCACCGCAAGGCGGGGCCGGACGGCTCGCCGCTGGGCATCGTCCACCGCGACGTGTCCCCGCACAACGTCATGGTCTCCTACGAGGGCGAGGTGAAGGTCATCGACTTCGGCCTCGCCAAGTCCGCGGCGCGCAGCAAGTACACGCTGCCGGCCACGGTGATGGGGAAGCTGGGGTACATGTCCCCCGAGCAGGTGCGCGCCGAGCCCCTGGACCACCGCAGCGACATCTATTCGTGTGGCGTCGTGGTGTGGGAGATGCTGGCCGGCCGCTCGCTCATCCCCCACGGGACGGTGGGCGAGATGATGGCGGCCATGTCGCAGCCGGTGGTGCCGTCGCTGAGCGAGCTGCGGCCAGACGTGGACGCCGCGCTGGACGCCGTCGTGCGCCGCGCGCTGGCGGCCCGCCCGGATGACCGCTACCTGCGGTCGGACGAGCTGGCGCGCGCGCTCAACATGGAGCTGGTGCGCTCGGGCGCCGCGATGGGCGCCGAGGAGGTGGGCCACTTCGTGCGCGCGCTGTGCCCGGAGGCGTTCGACGCCCAGCGCAAGCTCATCTCCAAGGTGTCTTCGTCCCCCAACCACCGCCGCACCCCCGCGCCCGGTTCCGGTTATGGCACCGGGCCGCAGCCGGCCCCGGGCTTCGAGCCCACGCTGATGCGCGGCCCGGCGGCGCAGCCCGGCCACGGCTCGGGGGGCGTGGCCCGTCCCGGCGCCGTCTACGCGGACGGCGAGGATGACCTGGGCACGGGGGCCACCACGGTGCGGCGGCCTTCCGAGCCGTCGCCCAGCGTGCTGGTGGCTTCGGACGGAGCGCCCGCCGCGTCCCAGCCGGTCGTCGCGTCCACCGTCGCGTCCGGGGCGGCGCTGGAGGAACGCGCGTCCCGGAAGCGGCCGGTGGGGCTCTATGCCGCCATCGTCGTGTTGCTGGTGATTGCCACCTCCGCCGTCACCGCGCTGTTCGTCCAGTCGTCGGGTGTGGCGCCAGTCGCCACCGGGCCGGTGGCCGACGCTTCAGGGCAGGTCGCGCCGCCCCCGGCTTCGGACACGGCGGTGGAGACGCCCGTCGCCGCCGCGCGGCAGGAGGCGGCTCCGGAAGCGGCGCCCCTGTCCGACGCGGGCACGGGCGCTGACGCCGGTGCGGCGGTGGTGGCCGCGGGGGGGCCGGGCGCTCCCGAGGCAGAGGCCGCGCCGTCCTCGGTGCGCGCGGAGCACGCTACTCCGGAGCCGGCGCGGACGCCGCGCCCCGCGTCGGTGAAGACGCCGGCGAAGAAGCCGGCGGCCCCCGTCGAGCCCGCCGTCATCTACGCCACGCCGGCGAAGGTGTTCCCGATTCGCAGCGCGAACGGGCGCAACTATGTCGACCGGGTCCTCGGGCGGGGCTTCCTCCCGGGCGTGGAGCTGGACGTGCTGGGGCCGTTGAAGAACGGCAAGCACGAGGTGCTGGGGCGGGCCCGGGTGGTGCGGCCGG
The DNA here is from genome assembly GCF_010894475.1 of Myxococcus vastator. Taxonomy (GTDB): domain Bacteria; phylum Myxococcota; class Myxococcia; order Myxococcales; family Myxococcaceae; genus Myxococcus; species Myxococcus vastator. Next base: position 278 of record NZ_JAAIYB010000452.1, on the reverse strand, counting down.
GGCGCGGCTTCGCGCGGCGGCCCACGCGGGCGTTCCTCGAACTGGATGAGCGCGCCCTGGCGGCCTCGGAGGACCTCTTTGTGGCGGCGCCTGGACGGGAGGCCGCGCCCGCCGACGCGCCGGAGCCCGAGGAGGCCCAGGCGGAGGCCGCCGAGCCCGACACGGGTGAGGTGACGGCTGAGGAGGAGGCCGTCGTGGCCGCGCCCCCCGCGAAGCGCACGCTGCGCGGCCACGCGAACGTGCAGGGCGGGGTGGGCGGCTTCCTGGACCCGGGGGTG
>NZ_JAAIYB010000451.1 GCF_010894475.1 Myxococcus vastator | reverse complement strand
TTCCGGCCCCGGGGCAGCAGCTCCAGCGCGTCCGTCCGGCTGACGACGGGGCCCTCACACAGGATGGCCAGCCGCTCCACCAGGTTGCGCAGCTCGCGCACGTTGCCTGGATAGTCGTAGGCGCTCATCACCGCCAGCGCGTCGGGGGACAGCGTCAGCGGCCGGCGTCCATTCTTCGCGCAGGCCTCGTCGAGGAACGTCTTGATGAGGTCCGGCAAGTCCTCGCGCCGCTCGCGCAGCGGGGGCGAGTGAAGCTGCACGACGTTGATGCGGTAGTAGAGGTCCTCGCGGAAGCGCCCGGCGGCAATCTCCGCCTCCAGGTTCTTGTTCGTCGCCGCGATGACGCGCACGTCCACCTTGAGCGTCTCCGCGCCGCCCACGCGCTCCAGCTCGCCCTCCTGCAACACGCGCAGCAGCTTGGCCTGCATCGCCTGCGGCATGTCGCCAATCTCGTCCAGGAAGAGCGTGCCCTCGTGGGCCAGCTCGAACTTGCCCCGCCGCACGCTCACCGCGCCGGTGAAGGCGCCCTTCTCGTGGCCGAACAGCTCGCTCTCGATGAGCTCGTGCGGCACCGCGGCGCAGTTGAGCTTCACGAACGGCTGCCCCTTGCGCTTCGAGTGCTGGTGCAGCGCCCGCGCGATGAGCTCCTTGCCCGTCCCGTTCTCCCCCGTAATCAGCACCCGGCCCTCGGACGGCGCCGTGCGCTGGATGAGCGAGAAGATGCGCTGCATGGCCGGCCCGCTGCCCACCATGTCGTAGCGGCCCAGCTGCGCCCGCAGCTCCTGGAGCTCCGCCATGGCCGCCTGGTGCTTGAGCACGTTGCGCAGCGCCACCAGCAGCCGCTCCCGGGCAATTGGCTTTTCCAGGAAATCCCTGGCCCCTAGCTGGGTCGCCTTCACCGCGGTGTCGATGGTGCCGTGCCCGGACATCATGATGACGGGCAGCTCCGGCTTCAGCTCGGTCAGCCTGGCCAGGGCCGTGAGGCCGTCCATGTCCGGCATCTTCACGTCCATCAGCACCGCGTCCACGGGGCGGGCGCTGACGACATCCAGGGCCACCTGCCCGCTGTTGGCCAGGTGCGTCTGGTACCCCGCCAGTTGGAGCGACTGGCTCAGGGTGAGGAGGATGTTCTTCTCGTCATCGACGATGAGGACGGAGGCGGGCATGACGGGCTTTCCCCGAGGCGGGCCATGGGGCGCGCCACACGTGGGTCAATCGTGACAATCTCACGGAAAATATTTGGACATTCAAGGGTTTCGGCGGCCGGGGGGGTGTCCAGGGAGGGACAAATGTTTTGACTCACCCCCGCCACTGAGACTACACGCCACCCACTACCCCGCGGGCGCGGGCGCGTTTTCGACTACAGAATTCTGGAGGAAATAATGCGTCAGATTTCCCTTTTGGCGGGGCTCTCCCTCGCCGTCGCCATCATGGGCGGCTGCACCCCTTCCTATCCGAAGTGCAATGAGGACGAGCACTGCGCGGAGAAGGGCGAGGTTTGCGTCCAGGGCCAGTGCCAGGAGTGCGCCACCGACGCCAACTGCCAGGAGGGGTTCACCTGCCAGGCGAACAAGTGTGCCCCGAAGCCGCCTGAGTGCACCACGGACAGCGCCTGTGGCAGCGGCCGCATCTGTGAGGCCGGCAAGTGCGCGGAGGCCCAGTGCCAGGAGGACACCCAGTGCCCCGGCGGTGGCAAGTGCGAGTCCGGCCGTTGCCAGGCCCCCGAGAACACCTGCGCGTCCAGCGATGATTGCGGCGAGGGCCAGGAGTGCCAGGCCGGCCAGTGCGTGACGGCCTCCGTGGACCGCTGCGACTGGAGCCCCGTGCCGTTCGGCTTCAACGAGTCCGGCCTGTCCGCGGACGCGCAGCAGCGCCTGTCCGACCTGGCCCAGTGCCTGAAGAGCGCGCCGGGCCGCGTCACCCTGGCGGGCCACGCCGACGAGCGCGGCACCGAGGAGTACAACCTCCAGCTCTCCAACCGCCGCGCGGCGTCCGTCAAGCGCTACCTGACGGACCTGGGCGTCCCGGCCAGCCAGCTGGGCACGGTGGGTTATGGTGAGAACCGCCCGGTGAACACCGCCTCGTCCGAAGACGCGTGGTCCGAGAACCGCCGCGTCGAGTTCCAGCGCTAGTCTGAGGTAGGCTGCGCGGGTGATGGCCGTCCAAGAGCCTGAAGCGCGTCAGTCCTATCTCGTCTTCGCCTGTGGCAGCAGCTGGTATGCGGTGCCCGCGGAGAGCGCGGTGGAGGTGGTCACCTTCCCCGAGCTCACGCGGGTGCCCGGCGCTCCAGCCCACCTGCTGGGCGTGTTCGCGCACCGGGGTGAAGTCATCCCCGTCGTGGACATGGGCCTGCTGGTGAGCGGCGTCAGTCAGGGTTCCCGGAGGGCGGTGCTGGTGCGCCTGCCACGAGGGACCCTGGCCCTCACGGCCAGTACGGTGGCCGGCGTCTCCCCGGTGACGGGCACGCTGGAGCCCCTGGGCCCCACGGGCGTCCACGTCCACCTGCGCGGCCCCGCCAAGAGCGGCCCCCGGGACGTGGCCGTCATCGACCCGGAAGGGCTCTTCGACCACCTCAGTCAGGGGACCTGAGCCATGGAGCCGCCGGGCCACGTCCGGGGAATGCTCCTGTGTCATGCCGGTCCCCACCGGCTCGCCTTCCATGCGCACGAGGTGGCCTCCATCGCGTCGCCCGCCGGGTACGCGGCGGCCTCCGCGCGCCGGGCCTTCCATGAGACGGCGGGGGCCGCCCGGGTGCTGGTGTCCGCCTCGGGCGGGGCGGTGGGCGTGGACGCCTTGGAGATCGACGCCGAGTCGCACCGGGTGCTGTCCGCGCCGCCGGTGACGGTGCGCGCGTCGGGTGGCAGCCTCCAGGGCTTTGTCCTGGCGCGAGGGGCGCTGTGGCCCCTGGTGGGCCTGGCGGACTTCGAGCGCTTCCTGCGCGGGCATTCAGGGGAGGGCGCATGACGGTGCCCGTGGGTTTGAGGGGTCTGGCGCGGTGGACCGCGCGCCCCGCGTTGTTGGGCAGCGCCCTGGGCACGGCGCTGGTGCTGCTGCACTGCCAGCTCACCGACACGGTGCCCGAGGGCACCTGGGGGCCCTTCCTGCTGCTGGTGGGCGTGGCGCTGTCGCTGGCGCTCTGGTTCACCGGCGTGCACGGCCGGCGCGCGCTGCGGGTGCTGTATGCGCTGGGCGAAGGGCGGCTGCCGTCCACGCACGAGGCCCTGCTCAAGGCGCTGCTGGAAGCGCGCTCCTTCCCGGAGCGCAGCTTCGCCTTCGTCCTCCAGTGCTGGCTGCTCGCCTCGCTGGGCGTGGCGCTCGTCTTCGTCCCGCTGGTGGGCGGGACGTGGGTGCTGGGGATGCGGCTGGCGCTGATGGGCCTGTTCCTGGGGCCGCTGAGCGCGCTGTTCGTCTACCTGATGGTGGCTCGCCGCGCTCGCAAGGCGGTGGAGCGGGTGGCGGCCCAGGGCCTGTCTCCGCTGGAGGTGGTGGCCACCGCGCCGCCGCGCCGCCTGCACATCCGCCGGCGGATGGTGCTCTTCACGGCCATCGCCGTGCTCAGCCCGTCCTTCTTCATCATCGACGCGTCGGTGACGCGGGCGATGGACGCGGTGGACGCGATGGTGGGCGCGCCGGACCATGTCCAGCGCGAGGTGGCGGGGCGGGCCAGCCAGACGCGCGGGCTCGCGGTGGCCGGGCTGGTCGCGGTGCTGGTGATGATGACGGCCTACGTGGGCGGCGCCGTCATCGCCGAGCCGCTGCGCTCCATCACCGAGGACGCCACGCGCATCGCCCAGGGCGACTTCCGCCCGCCGCGCATCATCGCCGCGGAGGACGAGGTGTGGGCCACCTCCGCCGCCTTCGCGCAGATGCAGACGCAACTGGGACAGGCGCTTGCGCAGCTGCGGCGCGCGGGCCTCCAGATTTCCACCACCACCGAGCAGCTGGTGGCCACCTCCGGTGAGCAGGAGTCCGGCGCGGATGAGCAGTCCGCGTCGCTCAACGTGACGAGCGCCACCACGGAGGAGCTGGCGCGCTCGGCGCAGCAGATCGCCGGCAACGCGGAGTCGGTGTCCGCCATCGCGGAGACGACCTTCGCCGCCGCGCAGACGGGGCAGCGCGGCGCCGCCGCCTTCCTGGGCGCGATGCAGCGCATGAAGGAGGACAACCAGGCCATCGCGGACGCGGTGGTGCGGCTCAACAAGCGCGTGCAGCAGATTGGCAAGGTGGTGGAGTTCATCAACGAGATTGCCGACAAGTCCGACCTGCTGGCGCTCAACGCGGAGCTGGAGGGCACCAAGGCGGGCGAGGTGGGCCGGGGCTTCTCACTGGTGGCCGCGGAGATGCGGCGCCTGGCGGAGAACGTCATCCGCTCCACCAAGGCGATTGAGCAGCTCATCGCGGAGATTCGCGACGCGACGCACGCCGCCGTCATGGCCACCGAGGCGGGGCTGAAGACGACGGACGCGGGCACGGTGCTGGCCGCGCAGGTGGACGAAAGCCTGAGCCTCATCCTGGAGCTGGCCCGGCAGACGTCCCACGCGGTGCGCAGCATCTCCCTGGCCACGCAGCAGCAGCAGACGGGGACGGACCAGCTCGCGGCCGCCATGGGCGACATCCTCCGCGTCACCGAGCAGAACTTCGCGGCCACCAAGCAGATGGCGGCGGCCAACGGCGACCTGTCCACCCTGGCGCGTGACTTGAAAGACGCGGTGGAGCGCTTCAACGTCGGGCCGGGAGGTGACGCGTGAGCGCGCAGAAGGGCCCCCGGCGGGCCTCCTTCAGCCGGCACCTCATGGCGCCCGTTCCACTGGCCAACCTGGTGGGCGCGGCCCTCGGCCTGCGTTTCGCCTCGCTGACCCTGGCCGAGCCGCTGGCGGGCCGGATGGACGTGCTGGGCATCCTGGGCGGCGCGCTCTGCGTGACGGCGCTGGCGTCGGGGGCCGCCGTGTCCCTGGGACGGCAGCGCACCTTGCGCGGGCTGGAGCGTGGGGATGTGCCCACCACGCCCCAGACGCTGGCGTCGGCGGTGGCGGAGGTGACGCGCGCGCCGGACGAGGCCTTCCTGGGCTCGCTGGGGCTGTGGCTGGTCACCACGCTGGCGCTGGGCGGGTGCATGTGGCTGGGCGTGGGCGTGGAGGTGGCGGTGGCCGCTCGCATCGCCGCGCTGGGCCTGCTCTTCGGGCCGCTGACCGCGCTGCTCGTGTACTGCCTCGTCGTGCTTCGTTCGCGCAAGGTGGTGCTGTGGCTGGCGGAGCTGGGCATGACGCACGCGCAGCTCATCGAGGCCATGCCCCGGCGCGCGGAGCTTCGCGCGCGGCTGGTGGCCTTCGCCTTCGTGGCGGTGGTGACGCCCGCGGTGCTGTCCGCGCAGCTCGCGTCGGCGCTGAGCAACCACATCTTCACCCGGCTCATGGCGGAGCGGGACGTCAGCCGTCAGCTGGTGTTGGCGCAGGAGCTCCGGGCGGAGGCGCTGACGCAGGGCGGAGGCCTGGTGCTGCTCGTCTTCGCGCTGGCGCTGACGGCCGCCTACCTGGGCGGCACCATGCTGGGGCGGCCCCTCCGGGAGCTGTCGCGCGAGGCGAAGCGCATCGCCGAGGGCGACCTGGCCAGCCCGCGCGTGGTGCCCGCGGAGGACGAGGTCTGGGACGTGTCCGCGGCGTTCACCACCATGCGCGCGCACCTGGCGGACGTGATGTCGCAGTTGCAGCGGGCGGGCGCGCAGATTTCGGCCACCACGGAGGAGATTCTCACCACGTCGGGGCGCTACGAGGCGGGCGCGACGGAGCAGGCCAGCTCGCTGGACGAGACGAGCGCCACCACGGAGGAGCTGGCGCGTTCGGCGCGGCAGATCGCGGAGAACGCCGGCTCGGTGGCGGAGATTGCCCAGCGCACGCTGGGCGCGGCGCAGCAGGGGCAGGGGAGCGCGGAGGACTTCCTGGGCTCCATGGCGCGCATGCGTCAGGACAACAACGCCATCTCCTCCGCCGTGGTGCGGCTCAACAAGCGCGTGCAGCAGATTGGAAAAATCGTCGAGTTCATCAACGGCGTCGCCGACAAGTCGGAGTTGCTGGCGCTCAACGCCGAGCTGGAGGGCACCAAGGCCAGTGAGGTGGGCCGGGGCTTCTCGCTGGTGGCCGCGGAGATGCGGCGCCTGGCGGAGAACGTGCTGGAGTCCACGAAGGAGATTGAGGGCCTCATCGAGGAGGTGCGCGAGGCCTCCGCCGCCGCCGTGTCCGCCACCGAGGGCGGCGTGCGCGCGGTGGAGACGGGCACCACGCTGGCGCAGCAGGTGTCCGAGTCGCTGCGGCAGATTGTCGACCTGGCCGGGCAGACGTCCTACGCGGTGCGCAGCATCTCCCTGGCCACGCAGCAGCAGCAGCTGGGCACCGACCAGCTCGCCGACACGATGGCGGACATCCTCCGCATCACCCAGCAGAGCCTCAACGCCACCAAGCAGGTGACGACGGCGAACACGGACCTGCTGGTGCTCGCCAGGGACCTGCAGGGCGTGGTGGAGCGCTTCCAGATTGGACAGGAGCCGCTGGGGGAGGAG
>NZ_JAAIYB010000450.1 GCF_010894475.1 Myxococcus vastator | reverse complement strand
CGGCAGTACTCCTCCGCGCTCAGTCCACTGGTGCGCCACTCCTCCACTCGCTTCTTCCACAGCTCCGCATTCGCCATGCGCGCCACACCAGCACCCGCGCCCCGTGCGCCTCAATGACAACGAGGGCTGCACCCGGCGCGCCTTCGACGCGGGCCGGGGACGACACCAGCCTCACCAGCGGCACACCCGCCGCCGCTTCTCCACGCCCCGCCTTCGCCAGCCGACTCGACCACCGGTACAGCGGGCTGGGCGTGAACTCCTTCCCCCGGCAGTACTCCTCCGCGCTCAGTCCACTGGTGCGCCACTCCTCCACTCGCTTCTTCCACAGCTCCGCATTCGCCATGCGCGCCACCTTGCGCGCTCCGGCTCATCCCATCCAGACGGGGCTCGTGCAGCGGATACTGAACTTCCTGCAGGAGCCAGGCGGTAGCCGGGTGGCGCTCCCTCATCGGTAGAGCGCCTCGCGGTGAAGCGCCTCGGTAAGCGCACCACAGCAAACCCGCGGAGCCGTGACGCGCTGACTTCCGCGGCCGGGCAGCTCCAGGTGCGTCAAGGCCCTGAGCCCCAGCGAGCCGCTGCGCTCCTTCCAGCCAGCACGCAGCGATTGCCGCGACGCCTCGGCGGTGGAGGCGGTGCGCGTGAGCGTCGCGGCGCGAGGCCCCCGCCAGCGGCCCGGCTGCGCCGCGTCCGAGCTGGCGGGCGCTGAGTGGACACGTCCTCGGGCCGCGCCTTCACTGCGCTTGACACGTAAGCATCTCCTTACGCATTATGGCCGCACGATGATTCACACCGAGCCAGGGGTGTTCGGAGCGATCAGCCATCCGGCGCGGCGCCGCATGCTCGACCTGCTGGTCGACGGCGACCGCCCGGTGAACGCCATCGCCGAGAACTTCGAGATGAGCCGTCCGGCGGTGTCTCAGCACCTGCGCGTGCTGCTCGACGCGGGCCTCGTCACGGAGCAACGGCATGGCAGGGAGCGGCGGTACCGCCTCGTGCCGGAGCAGTTGGAGCCGGTACGCGACTGGATTGCCCACTACGAGCGGTTCTGGGACGACAACTTCGCCCGCCTGCGGCGGCACCTCGAGAAAGGCGACAAGCAGCAATGACGACCAAGACCATCCGACGGGAGCTGAAGTTCACCCAGTCGCCCGCCGTCGTGTGGCGCGCGCTCGCGACCCGCGAGGCGCTCGCCGACTGGATGTACCCGAACGACTTCGAGCCGCGCGTCGGGCATCGCTTCACGTTCCGCGTGCCGCCAGACGCTCGGGCCAAATTCGATGGACTCACCGTGCACTGCGAGGTGCTCCGGTGCGCGCCTCCGTCCGAGCTCGAGTTCACCTGGGTCGTGGGCGAGGGCTGGCTGGACACCCGCGTCCGCTACCGCCTCGAAGCCGATGGCGAAGGGACGCGCGTGCTCTTCGAGCACTCCGGCTTCAAGGAGGACCAGGCGTTCCACGGCGCCGAGTTCGGCTGGAAGCTGATGCACGGAAAGCTCGCCAAGACACTCGAGAAGGCATCCAACAACCCGGCCCTCAAGGCCTGAACACCGAGCCACCCCCATGAACATCGTCATCTGGATTCTTCAGGCCGTCCTCGCGCTGCTGTTCCTCGCGGGCGGTTCGTACAAGGCGTTCTCGTTTCAGCAGCTCGCGAGCCAGTTCAACGAGGTCCCCATCGGGGCCTGGCGGGCACTCGGCTTCCTCGAGATGGCCGGCGGCGTGCTGCTCATCGTCCCGGCGGCGTTCAAGTGGATGCCCAGCCTCACCGCGCACGCGGCCGCGGTGCTCACGCTCGAGACGTTCGCGCTCGCGGTGATGTACGCGCGTCATTCGACGAAGATGACGCCCGAGAACCCGATGCTCTGGTCGCTCGTGATGGGTGTGCTGCTCGCCTTCGTGACGTACGGCCGCTACGTCGTCAAGCCGGTGGTGGCAGCCGCCGCGTGACGGCGTTCGCGGGCGCCCACGCGTCTCACGGAACAGCCGCCAGCAGGGAGGGCTTCTCGGAGCCCTCGGGCAGCCACAGCGAGCCCAGCTCCAGCGTCGAGGACGGGAAGGGGTCGGTCCGCACCAGCGAGTCGTCCTCGTAGCTCCCCGTCAGCAGCCAGCCCCGCTTGACGCGCTGGTACACCTCCAGCGTGCGCGCGGCCGGGTCCACCAGCCACACGTGTGACACGCCCGCGCGCGCGTAGAGCGGCAGCTTGCGCGCGCGGTCCAGCGCGGCGGTGGAGGGCGTCAGCACCTCGCAGACCCAGTCCGGCACCAGCGTGAGGAAGGGGACGTCCGGCTCGAAGGGCACGTCCAGGCGCTCGCGGCGCCAGCCGGCCATGTCCGGCACGAGCATGTCGTGGCCGAGGTGCAGCTCGGGCGCGCGCAGGAAGCACCAGCGGCCACTGCCGCCACGGCGCTTGTCGAGCTGCTCTCCCAGTTCCACGCCCAGCATGAAGGCCGCGCGCGTCTGCGCGGCGGTGGGACGAGGCGAGGCGACCAGCTCCTCGTCCAGAATCTCCCCCACCCAGCCCGAGGGCAGGGCCGAGAGCATCGAATGGTTCGCCAGGGGGATGGTGCCTTCAATCACAGCGCCTCCAAGAATCACCGGTTGAGGCGGGCATTCTAGTGAGCCGTCTGACACGTCCTCCGCTCGACGGAAGGCGTCATTTCCCGATGCAGAAACGCTGGAAGATTGCGTCCAGCAGGGCCTCCGAAACCACGGTACCGGACACTTCGCCGAGCGCCTCCAGCGCGAGCCCCACTTCACCGGAGACGACTTCCAGGGTGGACACACGCGAGGCGCGCTCCGCGCGGCCCAGCGCCTCGGACGCGCGACGCAGGGCATCGGCGTGACGCTCGGAGACGAGCGCCACCGCGGAGGGCGTGCCACCGCCCCACAGTCGCCCGAGCATGTCGTCGCGAAGCGCGTCCACACCTTCACCGGTGAGGCCACTCACACGCTGGCGCGGCGAGCCCGGCGCTTCCGCCACGTCGCACTTGCCGTCCACCACCAGCACGGGCGTTCCACTCGCGTCACGCGTCCACGCGTCGGCCTCCGCCTGCGTGACGCCCGGCGGAAGCACGAGCACTGCCAGGTCCACGCCCGCGAGCAGCTCACGCGTGCGCGCGATGCCCAGCGCCTCGACGCGCCCCGGCGTCTCCCGCAGCCCCGCGGTGTCGAAGAGCGTCACCGCCAGCCCGTCCCATTCGACGCGGGCCTCCAGCGCATCGCGCGTGGTGCCCGGCTCGTCATCCACCAGCGCGCGGGACTCGCCCACCAGCCGGTTGAACAGCGTGGACTTGCCCGCGTTGACGGGACCGAACAGCGCCACCCGCGCGCCCCGGCGCACCAGCCGGCCCCGGCCCGCCTCGGACAGCAGCGTCTCCGCATGGGCACGCAGCGCGGTGACACGCTCGCCCACGTCCTCGTCCGCGCCCTCTGCTTCATCGGGGAAGCTGAGCACGCCCTCCATGTCCGCATGCAGCGCGCGCAGCGGCTCCTCCAGCGCCTGCACCCGCGAGGCGAGCACGCCGGAGAGCCCCGCGGCAGCAGCGCGCACCGCGGCCTCCGAGTCCGCCGCCACCAGGTCCGCCACGGCCTCCGCGCGCGTCAGGTCCAACCGCCCGTTGAGGAAGGCGCGACGCGTGAACTCACCCGGCGCGGCGTGGCGCACGCGCGCGTCCTCCAGCGCCCGTGTCAGCAGCAGCCGAAGGAGCCGCGGACTGCCGTGCGCCTGCAGCTCCACCACGTCCTCGCCCGTGAAGGACTGAGGCCCGCGGAAGTAGAGGAACAAGCCCTCGTCCAGCTCGCGTTTCTCCGCGTCCACGAAGGACGCGAGGTACGCATGGCGCGGCGTGGGCTGCGCGGGCACACCCGGGGCCAGCAGCCGGCCCACGTCCAGCGCGTCAGGGCCGGACAGCCGGAGGATGCCCACGGCGCCCGCGGCGGGCGCGGTGGCCAGGGCGGCGATGGTCATGGAGGGAGACGTCATACGGAGGAAGACGTCATACGCGGCCAGGGGAGCGAAGCCACCTGGAACCTGAAGCAGCGCGGGCCCCGCTGCGTCAGCGGGTGCCCATGGGCGGCGTGGAGCCGCGGGCGGCCTTCTCCACGGCCTCGCGGTGCTCCTCGATGTACCGCTCCACCGCCTCGTCCTCGAGCTCCAAATCTCGCAGGACGCCCGGGTAGACGAAGCGGAACGCGGGGGACTCCTCGTCCCCGCGAAGGCGGAAGCTCATCTTGAGCACCGCCGCGCCGTACAGCTTGTCCTTGAGAGCTTTCGCCTTGCCCATCCCTGGTCTCGCTTCGGGAGCCCCGGCGCGCGCGGCGCGCTCGGCGGCTCACGCGTCGAAGTCGTCCTCGTCGTCGTCCGGCAGCATGCTCCGCTTGGGAAGCGGGGCGGGCTTGTCCGGAGTGAACACCACGCGGCGGTTGCGGCCCTCGCCCTCCGCCGACACCCTCACGCCACCCACTCCTTCTACTGACGTGAGGACGCGCGCGCGGTCTTCAAGCTTCATGGCGGCAATCGCGTAGAAGCGGCCCAGGCTGCCCGACTTCTCCGCCAGCGCACGGACGGCCGCCTTCAGCGCGGCATCCTCCTCCACCGTCACCGAGCGCTCATCCCCCTCGCCCTTGCTGGCGGGAGCGGCCTTGGCGGCGGACGCCTGCGCCCCCCGCTGGCCACCCTTCGCTGGAGCAGGCGCTGGCGCCTGGGCCGCCGCGGCACGAGGCGCGGCGGGGGCGGGCGCGGCCGGAGCCGAGGCTTGCGCCGCCGCGGCCTGGGGCTCACGGCGCTGCCGGGGCTCCGGATGCACCCCCGCGCCCAGCATCACCCAGCGCCGGTCAGCGCCCGGGCGGTGCAGCATCTTGTTCAACAGGAACTGGAGCGAGTCCACCACCTGGCTGCGCCGTCCCACCTCCACACCGGGAGGCGGTGCGGGCTCGAAGTGGAGCGCCACCGACAGGCTGCCGTCGGCGCCGTCCTTCATGTCCAGGCGCGCCGGGAAGCCCATCAGCCCGAGGATGTCGCCGAGGAGCTTCTCCACACGGCCCCGGAACTCCGCGGACGAAGCGCCGGAGTCCGGGGTGGACGGCGTCTGCTGGGGAACCTGCTCGCTCACTTGCGCCTGCCTCCCGCACCGGCCACCGCCGGCGTCCCACCGCCCGTCTGGGGCTTGTTCCGGTCCAGCCACTTCCGCAGGCCGTACTGCTGCGCGATGGAGAGGATGTTGTTCGTGAAGATGTAGAGCGACAGGCCGGCCGGGTACTGGAGCAGCGTCAGCGTGAAGATGATGGGCAGGAACCAGGTCATGATCTTGGCCTGGGCCGCATCCATCATCTGCGGCTGCATCTTCTGGGTGATGACCATGGACACGCCCAGCGCCAGCGGCAACAGGTACGTGGGGTCCTTGTAGGTCAGGTCACGCCAGATGGGCCCGATGAAGGGCTCGCCGTAGATGTCGAAGCTGTTGCGCAGCGCGGTGAACAGGGCAATCCACACCGGCATCTGGATGAGGAGGGGGAGACACCCGCCCAGCGGGTTCACCTTGGCCTCCTGGTACAGCTTCATGATTTCGAGGTTCTGCTGCTCGCGGTTGTCCGCGTGCTTCTTGCGGATCTCCTCCATGCGCGGCTGGAGCTTCTTCACCTCTTCCATGCTGACCATGGAGCGGTAGGTGAGGGGCAGCAGCACGAGCTTCACCACCACCGTGAGCAGGATGATGGCCACGCCCCAGTTGCCGGTGAGGCCGTAGAAGAACTTCATGACGGTCAGCAGGACCTTGCAGATGACGGCCCAGATGCCGAAGTCCACCGTCTCCGCCAGCGGCGGGTGGAAGGCGGCCTCGCCCAGGCCGGTGGACGCGCGCAGCGAGGCGCCGGGCACCAGGGCCAGGATGTCCGGGTCCTTGGGGCCGAAGTAGCCGCCGAAGCGCAGCGTCACCGTCTCGCCCGGGGCCGCCGTAATCGGGAAGGACGCCGTCACCTTGCGCAGGGTGGGCGTGGCCTCGAAGGCGCACGAGCCGGCGCGCGGCCCCTCCAGCGGGTAGAGCGCGGACAGGAAGTACTGCTGGTCGATGCCGAAGAACTGCACCTGGCCGCGGGCCTCCTCGGCGTCCGGCGCGTCATCCCCTGGGCTCATCTTCTGGAGCTCGTCCCCCACCCAGCAGGCGGAGCGGCTCAGGTTGCCCACGCCGCCGAAGAAGGACGGCGCGTGCTCGAAGTTGGGGTCGATGGCGCGGTTGTGGTGCACCTGCAGCTCGCCGCTCTGCGGCTGGCCGGAGGTGTTGCGCACCTGGAGGGTGTAGGACAGCTCGAAGCCGTCCTGGGGCCACTTCACCGTCTTCACGACCTCCCACGGGCCGCGGCGGCCGGTGAAGGTGACGCCGTCGGCGCTGCCCGGGGCGCCTTCATCCATGGCGTAGTTCAGGTCCGCGGGCAGCGGGCTGGTGCCGGTGATGGACACGGCCAGGGGCAGCGGCTGCCCCGGGGTGGGGCGCGCCAGGTCCATCTGCGGCGCGGGGGGAATCTCCTTGCCGACCAGCTTCTGGAAGCCCTGGGCGACGGTGAGCTCCTGCTGCTC
>NZ_JAAIYB010000044.1 GCF_010894475.1 Myxococcus vastator | reverse complement strand
CCTCTACCGTTGGTGGCCGGGGAAGGGGGCGCTGGTGCTCGACGCGTTCTCCGAGTGGGTGAGCCAGGCGCCCCGCATGAGCCGGCGCAAGCCCTCCCTGTCCTCGACGCTGGTGGAGCTCTGCCGGGGGGCCGCGGAGGCGGCGCCCGTGCTGCGGGCGCTGATGGCGGAGGCGCAATTCGACGAGGACCTCCACCGGCGGCTCATTGCCCAGCTGGTGCGCCCCCGAGGTGACGAGCTCCGGGCGTGCCTGGCCGACCGCCGGCCCGCAGACCGGGAGCTCGTGGTCAACGTGCTCTCCGGCCTGGTGTGGCAGCGCCTCATGCTCCAGGAGCCGCTGGACGCACGCTTCGTGCGCTTCGCGCTGCGGGTGGTTCAGCGCATCTGAGGCAGGCAGCACTGTGGGGGGCCCACCGGGGAGGCGTGGAACGCGGTGGCGACTCGCGGTCCTCCTGTGTTAGCTAGCCCGGAGCCACTTGACGCTCCGATGGCGGCCGCGACAGCTCGTTGCGACCGTAGGGTGTCCTCGGGTGGCTTTGCCAGGCGTGCGCCTCCCGAGCCTTCACCACGTTGTTGCTGGAGGCCTACATGTCCTCGTCCGAACTTCCCGTCCTCGAGTTCGTCCTCTCGAACTACAAGAACTTCAACGCGCGCGCGACGCGCGATGCGCTCCTGTCCTACTGGGAGCACGTGTCGAATGGTGGCCGGATGTTCTGGAGCGTCGCGGGCGCGATGTCGTCGGCGCAGCTCGGCATCACGCTCGCGCCGGCCATCCGGGCGGGGCTGATTCATGGCCTGTCGGTGACGGGCGCCAACCTCGAGGAGTCGCTCTTCCGGCTCGTCGCGCACACGGCGTACAAGGACTTCCCCGAGTACCGCTACTTCACCAAGCAGGACGACACGAAAATCCTCGAGCAGCGGATGCGCCGGGTCACCGACACGAGCATCCCCGAGGACGAGGCGTTCCGCGCGGTGGAGAAGATTGTCGTCCCGATGTGGAAGAACGCGAGCGAGAAGGGCGAGCGCCGCTTCTGGCACGAGTACTTCTACGAGTTCATCCAGGTGCTCGACCCCTCCGTGTACGAGGGTGACCCGGAGGCCTGCTGGCTGCTGGCGGCGGCGCGCCAGCGTCTGCCCATCGTGGTTCCTGGCTATGAGGATTCGACGTTCGGCAACATCTTCGCGTCCTACGTGAAGACGGGCGACTGCAACGCGAGCATCGTCAAGTCTGGCATTGAGTACATGGCCGACTTCTACGACCGCTACGAGGAGCTGTCCGAGGGCCGGGGTGTCGGCTTCTTCCAGATTGGCGGCGGCATCGCCGGTGACTTCCCCATCTGCGTCGTTCCGTCGATCAAGTACGACCTGCAGAAGCCGGTGAAGCCGTGGGCCTACTTCTGCCAGATCAGCGACTCGACGACGTCCTACGGCTCGTACTCGGGCGCGACGCCCAATGAGAAGATCACCTGGGACAAGCTGACCGAGACGACGCCGATGTTCGTCATCGAGTCGGATGCCACCATTGTCGCGCCGCTGATGCTCAGCGCCTTGCTCGAGTGCAAGCGCCATCCGGAAGCGGCGAACGCGCTCATCGCCCGGCACCAGCGCTAGGCGTCGCCGTGTGCGGGGCGGAGAGCACACCGCCCCGCGTTGCAAGTAGGCTGGTGAACGGACGAGCGAGCGTGTCCGGATTCGGGCGCTCCAGCGCCCGCGCGTCGCACTAGAATCACCTCATGAAATTTCTCGGTGAACTGGACGCGTCCTCGCTCGCGCGGACGCAGCGGTGCAACCGCCGCCTCACGGACCCGAACCGGTTGCACGCAATCCGGGAGACCGGGTTGATGGACACGCCCCAGGAAGACGCCTTTGATCGGCTCGCTCGCCTGGCGGCACAGCTCCTTGATGTCCCCCTGACCATCATGTCCCTGGTGGACGCGGACCGGCAGTTCTTCAAGGCGGACTTCGGTCTGCCGTCCCCCTTCCGAGAGACCCGGCAGCTCCCGATTGACGCTTCGCTGTGCCGCTACACGCTCGAGGGAGAGCCCATCATCTCCTCGAACGCGCCCGCCGACCCGTTCCTGAAGTTCCATCCGTCAACGGGGCCCTGGGGCATCGTCGCCCTCATCGTGCTTCCGTTGATCAACCCGGAGGGGCACGTGCTGGGGACCTTCTGCTGCATCCAGCCCCAGGTGCGCGAGTGGAGCTCACAGGACCTCACGGTGATGCAGGAGTTGACGGCGTCCATCATGACGGAAATCAACCTTCGCAATCAGATCCAGAAGCTGAAGGTCGAGCAGAACCTCCGGGACACGTTCGTCGCGGCGCTGACCCATGACCTCCGCACGCCCCTGACGGCGGCGAAGATGGGCGTGCAAATGCTGGGGCGGCGCCATGCGGACCTCCCGAGCGTCCAGACCTCCGTGGCCCGGGTGAGCGGGAGCCTGGACCGCGCGGAGCGCATGATTCAGAACCTGCTGGACGCAAGCCGCATCAAGGCCGGAAAGCGGGTGGCGCTGGAGCTGGGGGCGTGTGACTTCCACACCCTCACGGCCCAGGCCCTGGACGAGCTCTCGGCCGTCTATCCGGAGCGCTTCGTCCTGAAGGCGGAGGGCGTGTTCAAGATGCAGGCGGATCCGCTCGCGCTGCGCCGCATCGTGGAGAACCTGGCCTCCAACGCGGCGAAGTACGGCGCGCCGGGCACTCCGGTTGAAGTCGTGCTCGACCGGAACGAGCACCACGTGGTGCTCCAGGTGCGCAACCAGGGCGCCCCCATCGCCCCGGGCGAATTGCAGACCATCTTCGAGCCGTTTCACCGCACGAGGTCCGCGACGGAGAGCGCCGAGAAGGGATGGGGGCTCGGACTGCCCCTCGTGAGGGGCATCGCCGAAGCGCATGGCGGCAAGGCCACCGTGACGAGCTCCGCCGAGGAGGGGACCTGCTTCACCATCACCCTTCCGCTGGACGCGGCCTCGGCGCAGCGGCGCTCGGCCTGAGGCGTGGGCGCAACGCACCTATTCGGGCGCGCCTTGTTCAATCCACGTGAAGATCAAATCGATGTCCTCATCCGGGAGAGGCGGGAAGCCCAGGGGCATGCCCGTCACGGACGGATGGGCGTGCCCGTCCAGCTCCGCGTGGCGGGCGACCAGGCTGGCCACCAGCCGGGGCGTACCATCCTCCATCCGGTCCGGGAGCCCGCGAAACCGACCGTCCCGTTTGATGCCACGGAGGATGCCTGCTCGCGTGGCCAGGTCGAGCGAGACGCCGTCATAGCCAAAGCCACCGGTGTTGCCCGGTCCCTGGTCTCCGGCCCTCCTGCTGTCGGAGTGACAGTGGTAGCAGAGGTGGCGCGTGAGCTTCCGCGCGACTTCTGGATAGCGCACCTCCCGCTCGAGCAGGCGGGGCTTGTACGGGGGCCCTGGCCCGGCCGCCACCTCCGCCGCGGGCTCGCGCAGGAAGGCCGCCAGGTCCTCGACCTCCCGCGGGGTGAACGGGAAGGTGGGCATCTCCGTGTCGGGGAGGATGCTGTGGGGCGCGCGCAGCCAGCGCCGCAGCTGCGCGAGTGACATGCGGCTGCGCACATACCGCAGGTCCGGGGCTCGCCTCCGGGCCGAGGGGGCGCGGAACTCCGGCGCTCCGTAGCGCAGGGCCGCGAGCGGGGCGTCACCCAGGTAGTGACAGCTCGCGCACGCGTTCTTTTCGTAGAGCGCCCGGCCCGCCGCCGCGTCACCGCGTGGGGGCTCTTCGGACTCCTCCTCGGTCACCGCGAGGAAGTCGGCGATGCGCTCGGCGTCCTTCGGGCCAATCTTCATTCGGGGCATGGTGGCGCCGTAGAGCGGCCTCACCATGTGCGGCGCCTGGAGCCAGGCGATGAGCCAGCTCCGCTTGACTCGCTGGCCCAACGAGCGGAGGTCTGGGGTCCTCATCAGGTGCGTGAGGTGTTCCTTCCACCGCTGGACTTCTGCCTCCTGGTACCAGGGGTCCAGCCGCCCGGCGGTGATGGCCTGGTGGCAGGTCACGCAGTTCTCGCTCAGCGGCGCCGACGCCGGTTCAATGCCAGGCACCACGTGGCACCGATTGCATTGGAAATGCTCCACCGCCTCTCGTGGCGTCTCGGGCGCTCGCTTCGTGGGCGCCAGGACCTTCGTGGGGAGGCGCAGGGCCAGCACGTCGGCGTCGCGGACCAGCACGAAGCCTCCTCCGGCCGTGGCCACCAGGATTGCGACGCCAGCCAGGTAGCTCAGCGGAAGGGAGCGCAGGTCCACGGTGGGAGGCACCTGGCTGGGTCAGTAGGCGTGTGAGGGGAATATCTGCACGGACCTCTCGCAGAGGTTGGGGAGGACGAACACATCGCGGGCAATCCCCATCCCCGTCGCCAGCAGGAGCGATGAGAGCACCAGACTCACGAGGGCGCCTCGTTTCCTGTCACGGAACAGTCGTCTTCCAGGGCCTTGGAAGAACGCGGACTGCAGGACGAAGAGCACGACGGGGCTGGCCACCAGCGCCAACAACATGGGGCGGCTCACCCTGCACAGGTGGAAGTCCTGCGCCTCGAAGTTGAGGAACGGTCCGCCGGCCAGAATCGCGGCGAGCAACACGATGAACGCGGCTCCGACGAGGAGGAAGAAGGCCCGCCGGAACATGGACGGCCTGGGCTGTGGCTCCGTGGAGGGCCGCAGGTCATGGGTGAGGATGACGCGGTTCAGGAACACCGCGCCAAAGGACCAGAGGCCCATGTCGACCCAGAAGGACTGGGAGAAGTCCCTGATGGTGGCGTCCATCGCGTTGATGCAGGCGAGCATCCGGCGAGCGTAGCAGGGGCGCACCAGGAGTACGAGGAGGGCCGTTTCGGCCTCACATGCGCTCGCCAGGCAATTGGCTGGCCTGCTTCACCCAGGCGGTGAACTGGGCCTCGTCGAGCGGTTCGTCCTCGCGGATATCGAGGTAGCGCGTGTCCTGGCTCTTGGACGCACCGGGTGGGATGGGGCGCAGCGACGTGCCACGGAAGAAGGCCACCTTGATGTACTTCGCGAAGCAGTGGATGCCCAGGAACCAGCCTTGGCCCTCGACTCCGTACATGGGCGAGTTCCATTTGACGGCCTTGCTCACGCCCGGGAGGGTGCGCTCGATGAGCGCGTCGAGGCGGTGCCCGACGTCGCGCTTCCAGCCCGGCATGGCCTCGATGTAGGCCCGGACGGGGGCGTCGCCGGAGCCCTTCGCAATTTGCGGATTGCCGCCAGAGAGGAGGGTTGGCTTGGCGGACGCGGCGGGGCGTTTGCGCCTGGCGGGCTTCTTTCCGCCAGA
The DNA here is from genome assembly GCF_010894475.1 of Myxococcus vastator. GTDB lineage: Bacteria > Myxococcota > Myxococcia > Myxococcales > Myxococcaceae > Myxococcus > Myxococcus vastator. The sequence goes on along the minus strand of NZ_JAAIYB010000044.1, from coordinate 26,359 downwards.
CGTATTGAGCGCGACGGCCGCGCGGATGAGCGCCTTGAACGCCTTCGCGTCAAGCTTCTCACCTTCGTGAAGGTCAATGGCGCGCCTGACATTCCCATCAAGGCTGGCGTTGAAGAGCCCCGCGGGGTCTTTCAAGGACGCGCCCTTGAAGAAGGTCAGCTTCACGGCCGCCTTGTAGGCCTCTCCCGTGCAGATGCCCCCGTCGTGGGCCCACACCGGGGTGCCCCGCCACTTCCACTCCTCCACGACCTCTGGGTCGGCCTCCTGGATGAGGGCACGCACCCGGGCGAGTGTGTCGCCGCGCCAGTCACCCAGTTCGGTAATCCGCTCGCTGATGCGCTGCGAGGCCGACTCGCCATCTGTCTTGGTTTGACGCTTCATCTTCCTACCTTCCGGTGGGCGCCCAGGCCGGCAACAGTCCGCGAACGGTGCCGGCGGGTGGTTCGCATCCACCCCTGGCTACCAGGAGTGGGGTCAGGATGCCGGCCGTATATGGCCAGCGCAACCACCGACGTCGGTGTCGGCGCGGGAACCCGCGGGTCGGCGAGGGAGCGGCGATAGCGCACCCACCTCGCCGACTCGCACCGCGCCCGGGCGTCAGCTGGACTTTCGGATGCAGATCTTCTTCAGGGTCGCCGCGTAGGTGTTCTCCAGCGCCTTGTCGCTCTTCTTGTCGCCGACCTGGACGGTGTATTTCAGCTCGTACTCCGCCTTCATCATGTTGAAGCGGACACTGCCCGTGTACGTTTTTCCCTTCGGGTCCGAGGCGGACTCGCCCGTGTGCATGGCCACGCTCCGCGCCCAGGCCCACTTGCCCGCATCGCAGCCGGGATGTCGGGAGAGGCTCTTGTTGGTCTCTCCATAGGGCGAGTAGTCCACGTAGCAGCTCCCGTTCCGGGGGCGGAAGTGGATGCGGCAGTCGACCGTGATGCCGTGGCCCGTATTCAGGGCGTCATTGTTGCGGATGGCGACGCAGTCCGTCGCGGCGTGTTCGCTCTCGGCCTTGATCTTCATGTACTTCTTCTGAAGGCTCGCCTGTCCCTTGGCGGGCAGGTCCTCGCAATCCGAGGCGAAGGCCGGGCTGACGGCGAGGCACATGACCGCGGTGGCCACGAAGACGGGTTTCATGATTTCGCGCTCCCCTTGGGTCGATTCCCCATGTGTTCACGGCGCCCTCATGGGCGACCGTGTCGACCTGCCCCCACCATCGCGTTGAGATGTTGAGGGAGTGTGGAGCTGCTTTCGCCCGCGGAGGTGCACCTCTCCAATTGACCCCCACCGCCACCACTGATAGGAGGTTATGGTATTGAGAATGAGTATCAATATCGACATTGTCCCCATGCTCGCGCTCTTGGCCATGCTGTCGAATGGCGTCGCGCGAGCGCAGGATGCGAGCGAGCCCCCGGCGCGGACGAGCTCCGCATCCCCCTCCAGCGGGGTCGTCCCTCCGGTGCTGCTGGCCCAGCCAGAGGCGGTTTATCCGCCCGACGCCCTCGCCGCGGGGGTGGAAGGCGCGGTGAAGCTCCTCCTGACGCTTGATGCGGAGGGACGCGTCACACGCGCGGAGGTGGTCGAGGGACTTGGGCACGGGCTCGACGAGGCGGCCGTGCGCGCGCTCGAGGACGCGCGCTTCTCCCCGGCGATGCAGGACGGCAGCCCCGTGTCCTGCCAGTTCGAGTTCATCCACCACTTCGTCCTCGCGCGTCCTCCCGAGGTCGCGCCGGCGGGCGCCGAGGAGGTCGCCCAGGCCACGTCCGACACGCCCTCGGCGGAGCCGGCCGCGCAGCCCTCCGAGGCGCCAGCGTCTCCCGCGCCCCCCGGCTTCACCTCGGTCGTGCGCGCCAGGTCGACCGAAGCCCGCACCCTGGTGCGTGGCTCGGAGGCGGTGGACGTCGTCGAATTGGAGAAGGCCCATGAGCGCGCCGAGGACCTCGCGGAGGTGCTGACGCGGGCCTCCGCCGTGCAGGTCCAGCGGACGGGGGGAATGGGGAGCCGGACCCAGCTCTCGCTCGGGGGCCTCTCCGGCGACCAGGTGCGAGTCCTCCTCGACGGCGTCCCCATCGAGTATTCGCCCTATGTCTACGGGCTCGGGAGTGTTCCGGTCTCCCTCATCCGGCAGCTCGAGGTCTTCAACGGCGTGGTCCCGGTGCGGCTCGCGACGGACGCGCTGGGAGGTGCCATCCACCTGCGCTCCGGCCTCGCGTCTCCCGAAACCGGCGCGTCCCTTTCGCTCCAGGGCGGGTCCTTCGGGAGCTACCGCGGTACCGGCAGGCTGACGTGGCGAGCCAACGAGCACGTCTTCATGCGGGCCGCGGGGTTCCACGACCGCGCGCAGAACGACTACGTCGTCACCGTCCCTGTCGATGACCCGGAGACGGGGCGCGTCTCGCCGCGCGCCCTGCGCCGCAACCACGACGCCTATCGGGGCACCGGAGGCGAATTCGAGGTGGGCTTCGAGGCGCTGCCGGGCGTCGACCGGCTCGTCCTCAATGGCTACCTCGGCCGCTACGACAAGGACGTCCCGCACGACCAGTACATGATTCAGCCCTATGGCGCGGTCACCTCCGCACAGGAGAGCTGGGGGCTCGGGCTGCGCTACGAGGTGTCGCCTCACGAGCGGCTGAAGGTGCTCGCCATCGCCGGGTACAACCAGCGCGTGGGCGAGCTCCTCGACGCCTCCGACTGTCTATACGACTGGTACGGAGCCTGCCGTGCGACGCGGGCGAGAGCCGGGGAGATTGGCTCGACGCCGCTGGAGAATACCCAGACGCGCCAGACGTTGTTCGGGCGCGTGCGGCTCCTCGGGACGCTGCTTGACCCGGAGGACCTCGAGGTCTCGCTCGGCGTCGATGACAGCGACCGAAGCGGCGAGAACGCCTACCTCACCCGTCTGCAGCAGGAGGACCCCCTCCGGGTGCCGCTCGCGCTCACGTCGTCCTTCGGAGGGCTCTCCCATCGTCAGCAGCTCTGGGGCGGCCGGCTGGAGAACACCGTGTTCGTGAAGGGCTACCTGCAGCGCTTCGCCTCGGGGACGCGGCAGGAGTCCGCGGAGCGCCGGTGGGCCGGAGGCTTCGGTGACACGTTGCGCTTCAGTCTGACGCGGGGGCTGCTCTTCAAGGCGTCCTATGAGCGGACCACGCGGATGCCGAGGGTGGACGAGCTCTTCGGTGATGGGGGACTGCTCGTGGAGAACTCGGCGCTCGTCCCCGAGTCGAGTCACAACGCCAACCTGGGCGTGGAGCTCCTCCCCCTCGTCACGTCCGTTGGCCGCTTCGGTGCCAACGCGGTCGCGGGCGTCCGAGACGTCGAGAACCTCATCCAGCTCTTCCCCGGCGACGCCACGCAGGCCTACGAGAACGTGGACCACGCCCGCTCCTTCTCGGCGCACGCAGGACTGGACTGGGCCTCACCCGGCGACTGGGTGGGGCTCACCGGCACCGTCACCTGGCTCCACTTCCGCAACCTCGCGCAGGACGGCCAGTTCGCTCGCTTTCACGGGGACCGCATGCCCAACATCCCCTGGCTCCAGGCCTCCGCGACCGCACGGTTCCAGAAGCGTCAGCTCTTGAGCTCCGTGGATGCCCTCGGCCTGGAGTGGACGACCCGCTTCGTCGAGTCGTTCTACCGCTCCTGGGAGAGCGCCGGGCGGGGGGGCGACAAGGCGCGGGTGCCCACCCAGGTGCTGCACTTCGCCGCGCTCACCTACCGCTCCCAGTTCGAGGGACGCGCCTACTCCTTCTCCTTCAATCTCCAGAATCTCACCGACGCTCCCGCCTTCGACATCGTCGGTGTCCAGAAGCCGGGCCGCGCGTTCACCGCACGCGCCACGGTTGACCTCTAAGCGCGCGATGCGGCGCTTCGAGTCCCTCGCAGGACCTCTCCGCTCAAAGGAAGCCCGATGAAGCTGAAAACCGCACTCCTGACCCTCGCCGTGTTCGCCACCGCCTGCTCGGATTCGGAGGACCCGAAGCCTCCGGACGCCGGAACCACCGAGCCGCTCTACGTCGCCATCACCCAGGTCGCCATCGCCGGTGGAAACACCCAGAGCTACCTGGTGACGTTGGAGGACATCGAGGAGGAGCAGACCGTCGGGATTGGCGACGCGGTCGAGCTTCCCGCGGACTCGTACATCGCCGCCGGTCTTCCTGGCACCGGCAAGTTCATCGTCAGCAGCTCGCGGGTGCCGACGGTGACTCCGTACACCCTCAACGCGGACGGCTCGCTCGTGGCCAGTGAGGCGCTTTCGTTCACCAGCCAGGGCGTCGCCGCGGTCAATGGCTATCAGTCCCAGCACTACTTCGTCAGCGAGACGAAGGCCTATTACTTCGACCACGTGAACTACAAGCTGGTCATCTGGAATCCCCAGGACCTCTCCATCATCAGCTCCAAGGACCTGACGTCCCAGCTCAAGGACGGCGACTTCACGTTCCGCTATTCGCAGAGCCTGGCCGTCACCGCTGGCGACGACGTCATCATCGCCGGTGGCTGGCACGCCGCGGACGTGAGGACGGTTCCGGCGAAGACGGCGCTGGTCATCGTGGATACGCGGACGGACGAGGTGACCGTCAAGGTCGACAATCGCTGCGGCTGGGCGCGCGACGGCGTCAAGCACACGGATGGGAAGATCTATTACGCCACCGAGCCCCTGGGCAGCGGCGCGCACTTCGTGTCGCCCGGGACCACCGACGCGCCCTGCATGGTCCGCTTCGACCCCGCGACCGGCGAGTTCGATGACTGGTTCACCACGCTGGATGCCTTCGTCGCCCCCGGGACGGAGGGAGACATCGCCGGCATGCTGCTGCCTGGCGCGCCCGGCAAGGGCTACCTGCGGGTGATGAACAAGGCCACCGCGCAGGCCGCCTGGGACGCCGCGGTGGCCGCCGAGCGGCCGTTCAACGGGCAGAGCGCCGCCGTGGGCGCCTGGTGGAGCCTGTGGGAGGTCACCCTGGGCGACGCGCCGACCGCGACGCCCGTCGTCCGGGACGACCTCGTGCCCACCAACGGCCGCAGCATCCCGCAGAACCCCGGTGAGCTCCTGGTGCTGCCGGAGTTCATCAATGACAACGCCCAGACGCGCTTCCGCCTGATGAGCCCTGAGTCGGGCCTTGGGGACGCGAAGACGGTCGTCGAGGGCCAGGTGCGCGGCCTCCTCCGGATCCGCTAGCCGTCCGGAGCCCCCGCCGCGCATGAGCGGGGGCTCCGCTTCCTCTGTCCTCACCAGGTCTCCCGCCATGAGCCTCTTCCTGATGCGCCTCCCCATGCTCCTCGCGGCGGGTCTGCTGACCGCCAGTTGTTCCGCGGGGCCGGTGCCACGCGCCGCGCCGGTGGATGGGACTCCGGTGACGCTCCCGGACACCTTCCAGTTCGAGCTCGACTCGACCCACACGGGACGGACCCACCGGGTGTACGTGGCGGTTCCCGAGGGCGCAGCGCCCGCCGCCGGCCATCCGGTCATCTACCTCCTGGATGGCGGTGCACACTTTCCCACCCTGGAGCGTCTCACGCGCGTCCTCCCCAGGCTCGCGCGGGGCTTCGGCGTCGCGGCGGCACCGCCGGTCATCGTCGGGCTGACCTACGCGGGAGCCCCGGCCCACCACGACCAGGCACGCGGCGAGGACTACACGCCGCCCGCTCCGAATCTCTCGGACACGGGGGACCGGTTCTCGAAGAAGCAGGGCGGGGCGGATCGCTTCCTGGACTTCCTGAAGAAGGAACTCGAGCCGGCACTTGCATCGAGATGGTCCATCGACGGCTCGCGCACCGCGCTGATGGGCCACTCCTACGGAGGGCTCCTGGTGCTGCATGCGCTCTTCACGAGGCCCACGTCCTTTGACACCTTCATCGCGGGGAGCCCGTCCATCTGGTGGAACGACCGCTACGTGCTCACGGAGAAGAAGGCCTTCCTGGAGCAGTACACGAGGACGCCGGTGAAGGCGCGCGTGCTGCTCACGGTAGGGGGGCTCGAGCAGAAGCCGCGCAAGAGCGCGGGAGCGCGGGGCATGTTCGCCGCTGAGCGGCGGATGGTCGACAATACCCGCGAGCTCGCCGCGGAGCTCGCGGCAATGGGCGGCGGCGATTTCGAGGTCCAGTACCTGGAGTTTCCCGGCGATGACCACTACAGCGCCTGGCTCCCCATGCTGAACCGGGGGCTGCTCTTCTTCTCCGCGCCCGCGCTGCTTCCGGGCGCCGACTGAGCCGCTCGCGGGCCCCGGCCCCTTCGCCTGGGCCTGGTGCCGCGGCAGCGTGTCCAGCGCGAGCACGGAGCGGTGCGCGCTGGCGGCCGCCTCGTCCAGTCGGGCCCACACCTGGGTGAAGAGGTCGCCGTCGCCCGCGGGCATCGTCACCAGCGGCGCGGCTGCTCCACGGTGCCCGGCTGGAAGAGCGCTCGCCCTTCGGCGCTCAGTTCTTCGCGCGGCGTGAGCTCCGGCCGCTCCACAGCCGGAGCGTGGCGAGCAGGCTCAGCACCGTCAGTCCTCCTCCGGCCTGGGTGCAACCCTTCTTGGCGTCGACCGGTTCCGGAAGCGGTTCCTCGTTCACAGGCCCTCCGTCAACCTCGGTGCCACCATCCGCGCATCCGCTCCCCCAGTGGGTTCCCGCGCTCGTGACCTGCGCCGCGCAGCCCAGTTCGAAGTCCACGCTTACGGGGGGAAGCGTGAGGTCCGCGTGTTCCAGCGTCGCCTTGAGCGTGGCCCGGTGTCTTCCGGGCGGGAGGCTGTCGATTGGCGGCCGTTGGTAGGAATCAGCGCAGCCCACGTAATCACAGAACGTGAAGAGGAAGAGCAGTTGCCGGTTGTTTTCGTAGCGCCGCAGCTCGAGGTTCTCCTCCCCGGTGGACGTCAGCCCGCTGTGCTTTGCGTACGACCAGGGCTCGCCGTCCACTTCCACCGTCCAATGCACCCACGGGAGGAATGGCAGCAGCTCGGGTGACGGCGTGAAGCGGAGCACGGTGAAGTTCCCGTTCACCTGCCTGGTGCCGCAGCTCGAATCCCCGTACACGTTGAAGATGTCCTGGCCCGGCGTGTCGGCCGTCAGGGTGCCGGTGGTCGTGGGCAGGGGGCGTGCGGGGCCGGCGGTGAAGGTCACGGATTCGGTCTGGGTCGGCTGGAACTGACAGACACCCTTCGCCTCGATGCGGTACGTGGTGCCTGGCTCCAGCGGTGCATCCGGGACCAGGACCTGCGTCTGATGCGCGCCCGCCGTGACGGTCGCGGGCACCTGCGTTCCATCTGGCAGCAGCAGCCGGACGGTGGTGGGGTCCACGTTCTCCAGCAGCGGCGGCACCGTCACCAGTCCGGGGACGTTCGCGGGCACTACACCGCCGTCCTCGGGGAGGGGAAAGCGCACCCCCACCATGCAGTTGGGCGCGACACAGGCGCGCGCCGACGTGGGAACGAGCGCTCCCATTCCAAAGAGGAACATCCCAACCATGCTCCACTTCCGCGTGTGTCCGTGCATGCCTCATTAGACACCGAACCCCGGGGATTGGGCATGGCGCCTCGCGGCACGCAAGGGCCCACGCGCTGTCGAACCCGTACACGCACACACCCAGCGCGACCAGTCGTGATACCGGCCCAGAACGACGTCCACTTCGGCTTCCCCGTCAGCCAGGTAGGACGGCGACTGCTTCGACTTCGAAGAGCATCCCGTCCAGCGCCAGCCGAGGGACGGGAATCAGCGTACAGGTCGGCTTCATGCCGCCGTTCCAGGCCGCGTCCAGCTCGGGGCCGATGATTCGAAGCTTCTCCTCCGTGTGGTCCACCACGAGCATCGTGAGCTTGGCGACATCTCCGACGCCGGCCCCCACGGACTCAAGGGCCGTGCGGATGTTCTGCAGCGCCTGTCGCACCTGGAGTCGGAAGTCGGGCTCAAGCGCCCCGGTCTCAATTTCCCCACCTTGCCCCGCCAGGTAGATGAGCCGGGTGCCGGGGGCTACCTGCGCCACGTGTGAGAAGCCGTAGGGTGCCGGGTCGAACAGTCCCTTGGGGTTCGTCAGGACCAACGGCGGCGTCTTCGAGGGTTCAGCGGTCTGTCCCATGATTCACCTGTCTTGATTCTGGAGGCTGCGTATCCGAGTCCGGCCCCGGATATGCGAGCGTGCTGCTGTCGGTTCAACTCAATCAGGACGAGGTATGTCCGGGGCCTGTGACACGCTTGTTGAGGTGCCTGCCCCGAATTCCTTCGCTGCTCGAGGAGCGCGTCGCATGACCCCAGGAGTCTCCATCGTCGCCGATGACACCCTGAGCTGGGGACTGGAGACCCTTGGTCCAGGACTGCTGCTGCGCGTGCCCTCCACGGGCCGCTGGGCACGGCGGCCCTCGGTGCATCTGGACGCCGCTCCGGGCTATCGGATCCGGTTGCGCGGCGGGGGACAGACGCTGCTCTGGACCCGCATCGATTCCTACTGGGACCGCGCGGTCTTCGTTCGGGGAACGGCCACCGCTCCCCAGGTCCTGCCGCCGCTGTCCGCACCCAGGGGCCGGGCCGTGGAGGACTCACCCGGCTCCGAGGCTTGGTGGGAGGCGTGGAATTGGCGGGTGGCGCGTGCGCTCGTGGAGGCGCCCCTGCCAGTGCTCCACGCAGGCCACTGGTGTCTGCACCCCGTGCGCGCCATCGCTGCGGAGAAGGCGGAGCGGCACCCTGTCTCCCCCATGGAGTGGGGCTTCGGTCAGCCTCCGCTGCCACCGCACTCGCTGGCCGCCATGGCTCAGTACCTGTTCGCGTGGACGGAGGACTGGTGGGAGTCGCTGCCGGAACAGCGACCGGGCGCCGTGCTCGGGCTGCGCGCGCTCTCCGCTCCCGAGGATGGGCGCGTGAAGAGCTGGCGAAAGCGTGCGAGGGACAGGACATTGCCGCCCGTGCTGCTGCTCTTCGTGGACATCCTGGCGAAGTGGGTGGTGCTGGATGGCCATGACCGGCTGCACGCCGCGCTGCTCGAAGGCGTGCAGCCTCCGCTGATGGGCTTGTGGCCGTTCATAGACCGGCCTCGTCCCGGGAATGCCGTCCGCGAGGAGGGCGCTCTGTTCAGCGCGGAGTTCCAACTGCGCGCCGGAGCGACGCCGGAGATTGTCGACCGCGTCAACCGCATGCTGCTGCTCAACTTCACCTCAGAACCGAGGGGAACCGTCTCACGCGCCTGGCCGCTCCCGGGCGGACTGGAGGCGTGGCGCGAGGAGGTCTCCACCCGGCGCCGCAGGGGCCAGCTCCCGCTCCTGGACGACTCTGACTGGGGCTGGCTCACTTAGCGCTCCGAACGAGGCCCTGCGCAAGACCGCGGTGGAAGACAGGCGCACCCTCCGTGACGCACGGTTGGACGCGGGAGCCGGATTTCGCGGAGGCACAGGCGCTTCAGCCCTCCGAGCGAAGCACGGTCATCGGGGCACGCGTCCGGCCGGCAGCCAGCTCGCGAGCCGCGCAGCCTGCCGGAGCACCAGCCCCAGCACGTCTTTCGCCGTCGCCACCAGCGCAGCGGATACCGAGTTCCCGTGTGTGCTGGGCCACCGCGTAGGACACGACGACCGCGGGGCTCGCCACCCAGAGGATGGCGGTCTCTTCGAGGGTTCGGCGGACCCCGGCGCTGAGCGCGCGGCTCTGTTCCCGGTCGTCCGGCTTCAGGCGCGACAGTCGTTCGAGCCGTTCGTCGACCGACGGTGCTTCCGTCATGAATCGCTGGAAGGCGTCTGTCGTCACGCAAAAGCCCGGCACATCCTCTTCACCGGGAGGACTCCCAGGCCCAGGCCACATGTCCGTCCGGACGCACGAGCAGTCCGTCCACGCCGTGCAGGGGACTGGTGTCAGCGGAAGTCTCCACGGCCAGGACCTTCAGGCGGGGGCTCCAGCCCGGCGTGGGCTCCCATCCGGAAGGCGGCGCGGCGTCGTGCCTGGCATGGAGCCACAGCCACCGGCCGGCATGGAGGGCGGAGTAGAGCGAGCACGGGCCTCCGTCGGCGAGCCGCAGCGTCCAGTCGGGGAGCCTGCGTCCCGTCCATCCTGGCAGGACCGGCGAAGCGGGCGCGGGGACAGGGGCGTCCGGGTAGGTCACATCCAGGCCGCCGAGCTGCTCGGCGAGCCGCTGGTTGATGGCGGGCAGGCGCAGCAGACCGTTCATCAGCTCCCGCAGCGCGAGGACCTCCGGGGTGAAACCCATGAGCGCCGACTGGGCCTGCGTGTTGCTCAGCAGGGCCCGGCCCACGGGGTGCCGCTCCTGGTGGTAGCTGTCCAGCAGCGTTCGCGGCGCGCCCTCGCGCAGCACGGCGGCGAGCTTCCAGCCCAGGTTCATCGCGTCCTGGAGGCCGACGTTGAGCCCCTGGCCTCCGGCCGGGTAGTGCATGTGCGCAGCGTCTCCGGCGAGCAGCACGTGCTCCCTGCGGTAGTGCTCCACCAGGCGTGTCCCATCGCCGAAGCGTGAGAGCCACCGAGGCTCCCTCATGCCGAAGTCGGAGCCGGCCACGCGCGTGAGGCTCGCGCGCAGCTCGTCCAGCGTCAGGGGCTCGCGCGGCGGGGTGCGCTCGCGCTCCGCGTCCGTGACGATGGCGCGGTGCACCCCATCCCCCAGGGGCACGATGGCGGCGTTGCCGCGTGGGTTGTTGAGCGCGAGGAACGGCGTGGCCGGAGGCAGGTCCAGCGTGACGTCGCCCAGCATCGACGTGCGGGCGGCCTCCGTCCCTGGAAAGGCGATGCCCGCCAGCTGCCGCACGGCGCTGCGCGCGCCATCCGCGCCCACGCCATATCGGGCCCGGCAGCGGAAAGGGACGCCCTTCGCGCGCCCAGCCAGGTCCACGCCCGCTTCATCCTGGCGCAGGGACTCCACGACGTGGCCCCTCCGGATGTCCACGCCCAGCCCCCTCGCGTGCTCCGCCAGCAAGGCCTCGGTGATGGCCTGGGGCAGGAACAGCGTGTAGCGGAACGTCGTGTCGAGCCCGGAGAAGTCCAGCCGGGTATCGAGCAGGCCGAAGTGGCCCGTGGGCAGGGGTCGCCCGCGCTCGAGGAAGCGCGCCTCCATGCCCCGCAGCGCGAGCACCTCCAGGGAGCGCGGATGCATCGTCAGGGCACGCGACTCCCGCACCGGTTCCTCGCGCCGTTCGAGGACGCACACCTTCACGCCCGCCAGCGCCAGCTCGCACGCCAGCATCAGCCCGGTGGGGCCACTTCCGACGACCGCCACTTCGACGACCTGCTCCATGACTCGCCTCCCCGGCTGGAATCTAACGTTGTTAGATTTCATCTAACGACGTTAGATTGGGGCGTCAAGACGAGGTGCCGAGGTCGCATGCGAATCCAGAAGGAGCAGGTGGTCCGGGCGGCGTGGACGTTGGTGGATGAGGTGGGCGTGGAAGGGCTGACGATGCGCGCGTTGGCGCAGGCGCTCGCCATCCAGGCGCCGTCGCTCTACTGGCACTTCCCGAGCAAGCAGTCGCTGCTGGAGACGATGGCGGACGCGCTGCTGGAGGACGTGGGGCTCGAGCGTCCGCCGGGGCGGGGCTGGGAGGCGGTGGTGAAGGACGTGGCGGGGCAACTGCGGCGCGCGTTCCTGAGCCACCGCGACGCGGCCCGCGTGTTCGCCGGGACAGTCGTCGTGTCGCAGAACACGTTCCGTGTCAGCGAATGGCTCATGGAAGCGCTGGCGCAAGCGGGCCTGTCATCCAAGGAGGCGAGCTGGGCCACCTTCACGCTGCTCGACTACGTCCTCGGGTTCACCATCGAGGAGCAGTCTTTCGGTGCGCGAGACGTGGAGGGGCCTCCGGTGGCGGAGCGGATGCGCGCCGTGGCCTCGACGCGCTTTCCTCATGTGGCCCGGGCGGTGGACGCCATGGTCGACCCCGACTTCGACGCGCGCTTCGCGTTCGGCCTGGACCTGTTCCTGGCCGGACTGCGCGTCCGTCGCCCCGCGCGAGCGCGGTGAGCCTCCAGGGCCACGACGTCGCGGCGCAGGGACTTGCGCCCGCGGTGGCGCAGGCGGGCCGCGCTGCCTGAGCAGGATGCGACCACACCCGACACGCCGGACAGCCTCCGGCTCCTCTCACGTGAGGCTGAATGCGGCTCAGCCGCCCACGTTCTGGAAGTAGATGGCCTCCGCCTTGGAGATGTTCATCGAGAGCGCGGTGACGAGGGCCACCAGATTGCCGCCCAGATAGGACAGGCCCATGCCGGCAATCATGGTGACCGCGGCCTCGGGCTGGACCTCCACGATCGCCGTGCTGATGCCGGTGATGACGCCGCCCAGGTTGGAGCAGACGTCGCTGCACCAGGTCGAGTTGCTGGGGGAGCCGATGATGTCGCTGCTGATGGCGGCGACGCCGATGCCGGCATCGAAGCAGGCCTTGATCGTGCCTCGCACCGCGACGGAGGGGATGGGCAGCGCCGTGCAGGCCATTCGCAGGATGCTCGCGACCCAGACGGCGATCCGCAGGTCGTGCGCCATGCCGTCCATGGCGGGGGTTTCGACGGGGTAGGTGAAGGCGGCTGCAATGCCCCCCATGGCGAGGATGGCCACCAGCAGGCACTTGCCGCTCTTGCCCTTCTGCGCGGCCTCCTCCAGGCCGGCTCGCACGAAGCCCATCAGGGATGCGAGCAGGGCGGACACCGACGCGATTCCCGCGCCAATCACCGAATAGCGCTTGGCCGCGGTGCTGGCTTCCTTCCGGCTCGAGCTCTGCGCCGTGTCCAGCCGCATCATGCTCGTCCAGAGGTCCAGCGGCTCAACCTCCCGCTTCTTGCTCTTCGTGTTGCTCCCAGAGGAAGGGAAGGGCGCCTCGCCGTCGTTGGCGATCTTGTAGAGGTAGGTATAGGGGATCGCCACCAGCAGCGACATGAGGTTCACCGCCGTCAGCTCCTCCGCCGCGTTGTCGCCCTGTCCGAGCGCGCTGGTCAGCCAGGTGTAGAAGCCGGAGATGAACGGCATGTTGACCGGCTCGGTCAGCAGCTGCACCACCCACGGCACAAGGTCGAGCAGGTAGTCGACGCAGCCCAGCAGCACGATTTCCAGCGTGTCGATGATGGTCTTCGCCAGGCCCTGCAGGAAGGTGACGATGTTCTCGACCGTCGTCCCCTCACCGGTGAACACGGCCTGCAGGTTCTTCCAGTCCTCCTCGATCGCCTTGACGAGGACGAAGCAGGTGGGAATCAGCACGTCGTCGATGAACTTCTGCACGGGCGCGGGCAGGTCTCCCGCTGGACCGCCGCCCAGGAGCATGCCGCTGTACTGCGTCTGGTAGCTGGCCCAGCTCGCGATGGGCGTGTCGAGGTTGATGCTGGGCTGACTCTGCTGCGTGGCCGCGGCCGCCTGACTGGGGACCATGGACGCGACGCTCGCGGGCACCGTCATGCTCGCGAAGTTCTCGCGGGCGAAGCCCAGCGGTCCGGCGATGATGCTCGCCATCTTCTTCTTGAGCCTGGCTGAGTCCTGCTGCGCCTCCTTGGCCAGCGAGTCCAGGGCGCCGGTGAGCGTCTTCGCGATGACCCGGTGCGTGGCCCAGATGTCGTCCCAGCCGAACAGCTCGCCGAGCCAGCCGATCAGCTTGTCCAGGCCGACCACCAGCGCCTTGAACAGCGCCGTCAGGAAGGCGAACAGTTGCGGGAAGTTCTGGATGACGAACTTGATGACGCGGCCGGCGACGTTGAGGGTGATCTTGATCACCGTCTCCGCCACCTCGAACAGCATGTGGCCAATCTGCCCCACCACGTTGCCGATGAACTGCACCACATCACCGACGGCATCGACGATCCACTCGCCCACGGTTCCGACGACGCCGAACTGGGTCGCCTCGGCGCCCGTGTGGTACCGCATGCCCCGCGGGCCGAAGGACAGGGCGAACACCTGGGGCGGCCGAGCCGTGCGCGCCACGGCCTTGGCCTGGGGCGTGGTGCCGACGACGCTGAGCACCTCGGTGGGGTAGGGCTGCTCCGGCGTGAAGGCCATCATCTGGGCGATGGCGCTGGCGATCTGGTCGGCCGTCACGCCCTGGGGCAGGGTGGGGGGCAGCACGGGGATGTCCGCGCCGGTCCGCACGGCGGCCAGCTTCTTGTAGACGTTGCTGGCGGGGTTGAGCTGCAGCGTGTCCGTGAAGGCGCTGCTGCTCAGCGTGAAGGTGGAGACCGCCAGGTCCTGGATCTGCTGGATGATGTCGAGCTCGCCAGTGACGTTGGTCGCGACCTGCACGCTCGCGCCAGCGTTCACGGTGTATTTCAGGCCGTTGACCAGCAGGCTCTGGTAGCTGGCGCTGGTCAGGGTCAACGGGAGGCGCGCCGCCGGTGCCTGGCCGTTGAGGCGGAAGCTGAGCTTGGTGCTGTAGCTGCTGACCTCCTGCACCTTGTCGCTGTTGTACAGGGGGATGGTCTCCTCCTGCCAGAGCGTGGTGGCCGGGTCCTGCCAGAGATAGTGGATGGCTTTCTGGCTCGCCCAGTCGGTGGTCAGGAACACCAGCTCATTGGCGCGGGTGACGGGATTGATCAGCGGCGCGATGAGCGCGATGTCGGTCTTCAGCACCAGCGGCGTCGTCCAGTGCAGGGCGCCCTGGTATTCGAACTGGCTGAGCAGGTAGAGATTGCTTCCGGAGAGCGTCCAGGCCGCAATCGCGTTGGGCTTGTTGAAGTTCTGCCGGACGACGAGCCCGCCGGCGCTCATGCCCGGCAGCTGGGAGCCCGAGGCGACGGTCTGCGCGGCCGTCCAACCCGTTGCCTTCGAGTCGAGCTGGGCACTGGCATCCCAGAACACGAGACCGGCCGCTCCGCCTGCATAGAGGAAGCTGGTGGTGCCGCTGCCCGCGGTGGTCTGGAGGCTGTTCTGCCCCGCGGGCACGGTCAGCACCCGCACGTAGTCGCGCCCGAACTCGTTGAGCAGCGTCTTGAAGATGAGCTGGGTGCTGCCGTCCTGCCTGGCGTACAGCATGTACAGGCCCTGGCCCAGGTCGGCGATGGCCCCGGGCGCGTAGTCCAGCACCGTCCGGGCGTCGGTGGGCGAAGGGAAGGCGGTCCAGTTCCAGGTGATGGCGCCGGTCGTGGTGTTGACCGTGGCCTGCATCATGTAGGTGAGAACGTCGGTGGTGCGGGGGTCGACCAGGCCCACGGCAAGCATTGGAATGCCGAAGCCCTGGCCGTCGTCCAGCGGGCTGATGCTGGCGCGGTTCACGCTCGAGCCGGGCAGCGGGTTGCCGGCCGGCGTCCACAGCGAGGCCAGCTGCGCCAGGTTTGTCTGCTGCAGGTTGTTCGACAGCGGCCCGGCCACATAGGTGCTCACCGCGCCGGAGGTCGCGTCCTGGCATGCCAGGAACAGGCAGAGGTTGCCGTTGCTCAATTGACCGCTGGCGAAATAGACGGGCTTGCCCAGGGCCGCCACGCCCGGGAGCAGGTCGATCTGGCTCCAGCCCGTGGGGTCGTTGTTGACGTTGACGATGGCATAGAAATCCCCGCTGTCGGCTCCGAAGGAGAAGACGATGGGGGCGCCGTTGGAGTCGCAGGCGGCGGTGACCTGGTCGCCGGGCGCGATGGGCAGCGCCGGCAGGTAGTTCTTCATCAGCGAGCCGCTGGCGCTGACGGTCAGCGACGGGTTGTTCGGCAGCGTGCTGGGGATGACGACGCTGGTGGTGGACGAATGAGGTGTCGTGGTCATGTTGAGGGAGCTCTCCGTCAGACGCTGTAGGTGACGTCCATCTGCAGATCCAACGTGTCGTTGAACCGCGGCGCGTTCAGCAGGAACACGTCACCGGTGGGCGAGATGAAGTTGCTGGTGGCGCTGCCGGTCAGGTCCTTGTTCAATTGGGCGCTGAGCTGGTTGAACGCGTTGCCGATGTTCGAATGCACCGTCTTGGTCATGTAGGACGCCGGGTTGAGCATCTGCATCAGCGTGGGCGTGGGGAACAGCAGGCTGATGGCCGCCAACGCGGCCTCGATGACGAAGGAGCTCAGGCCCGCCTCCCAGTTGTTCGACTCAATGGGTCCGTTCACCGGCTCGCTGAAGGTGGCCTGGGACTGGTTCACCACCAGGTCGTAGCCGTTCCCGCCCACCGCCAGGGTCAGGACCTGAGAGAAGGTGGAGGAGCAGGTCACGCTCCAGACGATGGGGATTTCAATGCTGAAGACCTCCAGCGTGGCCGAGAGCTGCTGGGTGATGGACAGCGAGCCTGTGACGTTGACCGTGTTTCCGCTGACCGCGATGGTGTAGTTCGGGCTCTCCTTCTGCGTCACCACCTGGTAGGTGCCTGTCTTCAGCCAGTTGTCCGGTGGCGGCGTGCTGCTGACCGTCCAGGAATAGGTGGTCTGATAGGTGAAGTTCGTCCCGCTCTGCCGCCAGGAGGGGGTGGGCGCGTGCTCCGAGGTGAGCGCCACCACCAGGGGGTTGAAGAGCTCCGGGGTGAAGAACGTCGCCTCGGAGAACAGCAGCTCGCCCGAATAGTTGTTGGTGGTGACGAAGTTCGTGCCCACGCTGGGCGCTGGCTGGTTGGGATTGGTGTTGCCGCCGCCCATCACCTGGTAGTTCAGGACGGACAGGCCGCTGTCGGCGGTGTTGAGGAGGCTGGAGAAGCCGACCGAGGTGGGCACCAGGATGGGGGTGCTGCTGGGGGCGGTCTGCGCCGGGTTGGTGGACGTGGCCGTGACGCCGATGATGTACGGCGTGGAGGCGGGGTTGCCGTCGTAGTTTGACCCCACGCCGAAGGCGTATTGCAGCGCGATGCTCACCTCAGTGAGGAAGCCCGGATCCTCTTCCAGCTGCGCCAGGGTGGTGGTGGAGATGGAGAACGTGTTGCTCGCAGTGTTGACGGACGCACCCGTCACCGAGGTGCTGCTGGGCGGTGCGGTCGTGCTCCACTGTGTGAAGTCGGTGGTGTCGAAGTTCAGGAACAACTGCTGCAAGGAGAAGTACGCGCTGTCGAAGCCGTTGCCGCTGATGGTGTCCAGCACCTGCGGCGGCATGATGCCTTCGTTGACCAGGTCGGTGATGCCTTGCGGCGTGGTGGGAATGAGGTCCAGCTTCACCGTGAAGCGCAGCGGCAGGCCGGTCAGGTCCACCAGGGTGGGGTAGGCGCCGCCCGACATGTAGAACAGCGTCGGCACCAGGTAGTTGGTATAGGTCGTGGTGGTGCCCACGGTGACAGACGTTCTCTGTAGCCAGTAGTACACTGTCTGGTTTGACGATGTCTGGGAGGAGCCGTTGCTTTCGTATTCAACGTCCTCCTGGTTCACCAGCAGGCCGTACTGCGAGTTGTTGGGGCCCGGCTGTGGGTGGGCGAACGCGGCGTCCACCTGGTCCTGGGTGAAGCCGAGCTGGTCCATGACGGTCTGCGTGAGTTGCTGGCTCTGCAGGGCGAATTGGAACAGGCACTGCTGGGAGCTGTCGCCGGAGGCCAGGATGACCATCGGCTGCGCCACGGTGGGCTGCGCGACGTAGCCCCGCAGGTAGGAGGTCAAGGTCATCGCTCCACCGCCGAAGGCGCCGCCAGCGGCGGCCATGCCGTTGGTCTTCAGCAGGGAGTCGATGTAGCCCTGTTGCATCAACCGGGAGAACTGGGAGTTGATTTCATTCTGGGTGACCTGCAAAACCATGTCGTAGCCAAAGAGCGCGTCGCCCATCCGTTCCCTCCAAGAATGAGGCGGCAGTCGGGGGACTGCCGGCCTGGAAAACAGTCGACGTTGTCGTTCACACGTCCGTCACGGCGGCTCGGCCGCCATGTTTCAAAACGTGTTTCTGGACCGTGAGGACAACGCGGACCGGCGCCATGGCCGCCGAAGCGGCCTGGCGCGTCACTGTTGGGTTAGCAACTTCAGGGCCAGGGGCGTGCGGGGTTGCATCCCACCAGAGTCCCGTTCGGACGCGCGCGGCATGTCCCTTCCTGCGTCCTCCGGGGACGCGGGCTGCGTCGCGCCGAACGCATGACGGTGCGGCACGAGCGGCTCGGCTGCTGTCCCCAGCAGTCCGCTGTCAGTCTGGAGGCGAGGCCCGCGGAGTTCCGCGCATGCGCGGCGGTGCTCCTCGCCGTGAGGCCGCCCGTGGCCCTGCCTTGCCGTGGAGGGAGAAGCGCTCGCGGAGCAGCTGGATGAAGTGGGTCAGTGGAGCGGGGCGCTGGCGGGATGCGCGGGTGACGGCGCTCCAGCGGCGTCGGATCCCCCGAGGGGTGAGCCGGACGGTCCGCAGTCCGTGGCGCCCTTCTGGCAGCATCCATTCGGGCAGCGCCGTCACGCCGATACCGCCACGCACCAGCTCGATCAGCGCCTCGGTGAGGGGGACGGGGGAGACCCGGTGCGGCTCGGTGCCCGCGGGCCAGAGCACGCGCGTGAAGACATCGAGCTGCTCCCGAGGCGCGGCATAGGTGAGCAGGTGCTCCCGCGCCAGGTCCTCCGCCGTGACATGTCCCCGCCGCGCCAGCGCGTGGTGCTCGGGGACCACCAGCATGAGCTCGTCCTCGAAGAGCGCGGTCTGTGCCAGGCGGGCCTGCCGCGGGACGTCGGTGGTCAAGGCGAGGTCCAGCTCGCCATTCAGCAGCGCCCCAAGCGGCTGACGCGTGGCCTCCAGGACGATGCGCAGCTCGACGCGTGGGTGCTCGGCCTGCCACCGCCCCAGGATGGGCGGCAGCCAGCCATACACCGTGTAGCAGCCCGTGCTGAGCCGGAGCAGGTCGTCCTGCGGGTGCGCGCGGCATACCGCCTCGGCCTGGGTCACCTCGCTCAGGACCCGCCGTGCGGAGAGGAGCAGCTTCTCGCCTGAGCCCGTCAGCAACAGGCGGCGCTGGCGGCGCTGGAAGAGCTGCACGCCCAGGCGCTCCTCGGCGTCGCGGAGTTGGTGGCTCAGTGCCGACGACGTGAGGTGAAGCTGCCGGCTCGCAGCGGCCAGGCTCCCCGTGTCAGCGACCGCGGCAATCAGCTTGAAGTGACGGAGCTCGAGCATGCCGGTCAGCTTCACATGAGCCTGGTTCAGCATCATCGTGAAATCGTTTCGCTGCGCTCATGGAGCGGGGGCCCTTACCGTTGGCGTCCCCATGCCAGGAGGGCGGACGGATGCCCCATACAGACAGCTTCCCGAGAACGCAGCGCCCTGTCGTACCCCCATGGTCGTCGGTGCGAATCGACGACGTTGAGCCGGTCGTCGTCGGCCCCGGCTGCCTTCGGAGGGACTTGCCGAGTACTCGTGACGTGAGGGTCTGGGTCGTGGACATGGCCCCCGGGAGTCAGTGGCCCTTTGTGGACGTCCACGACACCGGCGAGGAGGTCCTCGTGGTGAGCGGTGAGCTCATCGAGGGGGAGCAGCGCTTGGGACCGGGTTCGTACCTGTTCTTCCCACCGGCAAGCCGTCATCAGCCGCGGACCGAGACCGGCGTGCGCCTCTTCGGCATCAACCTCGTGGCCTCCCCGGGGGCTCGGTGAGCCAGGAACCCTCGAACACGGAGGGACGGGGCATGTTGGCTCGGCCCTCGCGGCCGGGCCGTCGGGACTTCCTGCGTGCGGCGGTGGCGCTCTCCGCGGGCGCGGTCCTGCTCCCCCCTGGGACGGGCCGCGCGACGAAGCCTGTCGACAGCGCCGCGCTTCGCGCCCAGCGGTTGGCCTGGGCCGGCGTGCGGCTGCGGCTCGGACAGGACACGCTCTTCCTGGACCCGTTGAGCGACCCCACCGTGTGGGGAGCCGCGCTGAAGGACCCGCTCGTCCCGATGGACGTGAGCGGCGGGGGCCGCTTCGTCCTGGTGACGCATCGCCATTCCGACCACTTCGACCCGGTGGCCGTCCGCCAGGCGCTGGGGGACACCGGGACGCTGGTGTGCGCCCCGGACATGGCCGCGTCGGCCGCCGCGTCGGGCTTCCGCGTGCGGCCGGCGCCGCTCTACGAGCCCATCCTGCTCAATGACTTCACCGCCACCGCCGTCCCCGCGGCGGACGGCTATGGGGACCCCCAGGTTTCGTGGATTGTCTCTGGCGGAGGCCGCCGCGTCATCCACTGCGGCGACACGCTATGGCACGGGTCCTGGTGGCGCATCGGGCGTCAGTTCGGCCCCTTCGATGCGGCCTTCCTGCCCATCAATGGGGCGCGCTTCGGCTGGCGCAAGCCCGTGAGTGACGTGCATGCCGTCCTGACGCCCGAGCAGGCGGTGGCCGCGGCCGTGGTGTTGGGAGCAAAGCTCCTCGTGCCCATCCACTACGGCGTCGCCGCCTCCGAGGACTACCAGGAGGTTCCAGACGCGGAGGCGCTGCTGCTGGCCGCCGCGCGCAAGCGGAAGGTGAGCGTGGAGCTGGCACGCCCGGGGGAGTGGCTGACCTGGCGGGCCCGGACCTGACAGCGGGGCGGGTTCTCCAGCGAAGATGCCGGGAGTTCGCGCGTGCGGCGGAGGGGCGCCGCCTTTGGCCTGATGCTTGTTGAAAGTGGTTGGCGCCCGGTCAGTCTGGTTCATTCAGCGAGCGCGTCCTGTGCAGGAGGCCTGGATGGTGAGTTGCCTCCGTCAAAGCGGACACGTTCAACGGGGTGAAATCACGAGGTTGGACTCGATGGGCTCGTGCGCGTCTTGCTCACGCAGGGGACTTGCGCGGCGGCTATTCTGCGTTACTATGTACCGGTAGATAGTAACGCTGATTAGTTCGAGGAGCGATTCGTGGGCAAGCAGATGACGGAGATGCTCAAGGGCACGCTGGAGGGCATCGTCCTGGCGCTCCTGTCCGTGCAGCCGGAGTACGGCTACGAAATCACGGCGCGGTTGCGGGAGATGGGCTTCTCCGACATCGCCGAGGGCACCGTCTATGCGCTGCTCGTCAGGGTCGAGCAGCGCGGCCTGGTCGGCGTGGAGAAGGTCCCGTCCGAGAAGGGGCCGCCGCGCAAGGTGTACTCGCTCAACGCGCAGGGGCGGGAATACCTCGAAGAGTTCTGGAGGACCTGGAGCTTCCTCGCTGAACGGCTCCAACAGCTCCACGACGGAGGCAGATGACATGTTCGTCTCAAAGTTTATCTCGAAGGTGATCGGCGAGAAGGGGCAATGGCGGCAGTACAAGGCGCGCACGAAACAACTTCCCGCGAGCTATCGCACGGCGGTCGAAGCGCTGGAGCGGTACCTGATGTACTTCGGAACGGGAGGCGACGGGACTGAGATCTACGCGGACCTCGTCGACCTGTTCGAACAAAGCGCGGCGAACCGGACTCCGATTCGCCAGATTGTCGGGGAAGACCCCGTGGAGTTCATCGAGACGTTCGTCCGGAACTACCCGAGGGGGCAGTGGATCATCCGGGAGCGCGAACGGCTGACCAACGCTCTTGAGCGCGCCGCCGAAGAAGAAGCGAAGGGCGGTTGATGACACCCTCAATGCGTTTCAGATCCTCTAGAAAAGGAAGTGAAACATGTTGGAAACGACAAGCGGAACCGTGGTGCGGGGTCACGTCGAGGATGGCTGGGGGAGAGTGGCCGATGTCTTCCGTGCGAACTTCAAAGGGACTCCCGGCGAGGTCGGCGCGGCGTGCTGTGTCTACGTGGACGGCCGTCCCGTCGTCGACCTGTGGGGCGGCCTCGCCGAGCGCGAGGCGAACCGTCCGTGGAACGAGGACACCATCGCGTTGGTCGCATCCACGACCAAAGGCGCTACCGCGATCTGCGCCCATCTGCTGGCACAGCGCGGCGAGCTCGATCTGGACGCCCCGGTGGTCAAGTACTGGCCGGAGTTCGGCGCTGCCGGCAAGGAGCAGCTCCCGGTGCGCTGGCTGCTCTCACACCAGGCCGGGCTGCCGGTCGTTGACGGTCCGCTGACCTTCGAGGACGCCTGCGCCTGGCATCCGGTCATCCGGGCGCTCGAGGCGCAGAAGCCGGAGTGGCAGCCGGGCACCGAGCACGTCTACCACAGCGTGACCTTCGGGTTCCTGGTCGGGGAGCTCGTGCGGCGAATCACCGGCAAGTCGCTCGGCACCTTCTTCGCCGATGAGGTCGCGGCCCCGCTTGGGCTGAGCGCCTGGATCGGGCTGCCCGAGGAGCAGGAGGGGCGGGTGGCGCGGATCGAGTACGCCGCTCCGTTCACGTTGGAGGAGATGACCGCCGGGATGATCGAGACCACCGGCCTCGATAGGGACACGGTCATCGCCTGGATGAACGCCGTGTGGGGCCCGGACTCCGTGCAAGCCCGCGCCGGCCAGCTCGGCGGTGCCTTCGATCACGCCAGCGGCTACATGAACACGCGTGCCTTCCGCGCTGCTGAGTTCCCCTTCGGGAACATGTTCTCGGACGCGCGCTCGCTGGCGCGGATGTATGCGGCCACGGTGAGCAATGTCGACGGCGTGCGGCTGCTCAATCCGGAGACGGTCGAGAAGATGACCGTCGTCCACACCGACAAGACGAGGATGAACGGGCTGCCGCCAGGACTGGACGTTCCGGCCAACCGCTCCTTCTACATGTCGCTCGGGTTCTGGCGCGCCTGCCCGCCGATGCCCCTTGTCGGGCCCGGGTCATTCGGCCACCCTGGCTCCGGCGGCTCGGTCGGCTTCGCCGACCCCGATGCCGGTGTCGGCTTCGGCTACCTCATGAACCTCTGGTCATTCCGGATCGGCGAACCGCGAGCGTCGAACCTGGCCGCGGCGGTCGCGGCCTGCCTCGGGGCTCGCCGTTGAGGCGCTGCTCGACTCGCGCGTCTTGACGCGCTGCCTGCCGCGGCCTCGACGTACCGAGGAGACCCCCTCGGTTGATTTCACCGAGGGGCTTCCCCGCTTCCCCTTCATTCCGCCTCGATGTCTACACACTTGCAGGGACACGGCCCTCACCCAGCAATCCAGGCTGAATTCGCCTAACGCAGTGCGCCCGATTCCTTCGATATTTTTGCTCAATTTGATGGTACTGAAAAATCGGAAAGATCCGTTCAAAAGCGAATAGTCCGTGTTATCGTGTGCCTGGGGAACACGCGCATCATCAGGGGCTGATGTCGATGGATACAGGGGGGCAGGAGTTGCAAGGCATTGCCTTGATTGGCATGGCTGGGCGCTATCCGGGGGCAGAGAGCGCTCGCGAGTTCTGGGAGAACCTCATCGGTGGTGTCGAATCCATCTCACGGTTTCGTGATGATGAGCTGCTGGCCGCGGGGGTGTCGGCGGAGGCGCTGCGCAACCCGGGCTACGTGCGCGCCAAGGGCGTCATCGCGGACGCGGACTGCTTCGACGCGGGCTTCTTCGACTTCAGTCCCAGGGAGGCGCAGCTGCTGGACCCCCAGCAGCGGGTGTTCCTCGAGAGCGCGTGGGGAGCGTTCGAGGACGCGGGCTATGACCCGGCGCGGCTGACGGGGATGCCGGTGGGCGTCTTCGGGGGCATGGGGCTCAACAGCTACCTCTATACACACCTGGCGCGGCCGGGTGTCCCGGTGCCGCTCGAGGAGTTCTTCGCGGCCTTCATCTCCAACGACAAGGACTTCCTGTCCACGCGGGTCTCCTACAAGTTGAACCTCCGGGGCCCGAGCCTGACGGTGCAGACGGCGTGCTCGACGTCGCTCGTCGCGGTGCACCTGGCCTGTCAGAGCCTCTTGAGCTTCGAGTCGGACCTGGCGCTCGCGGGCGGCGCGGCCATCACGCTGCCGCTGCGCACCGGCTACCTGCACAACCCGAACTTCATCCTGTCGCGCGACGGCTCCACCCGGACGTTCGACGCGAAGGCGGGCGGCACCGTCTTCAGTCATGGCGTGGGGGCGGTGGTGCTCAAGCGGCTGGAAGACGCCGTGAGGGACCGGGACGCCATCTACGCGGTCATCAAGGGCAGCGCCGTCAACAACGATGGGGCCTCGAAGGTGGGCTTCACCGCGCCGAGCGTGGACTCGCAGGCGGAGGTGATTCGCGCGGCGTACACGGTGGCGGACGTGGACCCCGCGAGCGTCGCGTACGTGGAGGCGCACGGCACCGCCACGCCCATGGGGGACCCCATCGAGGTCGCCGCGCTGACGCGGGCCTTCGACTCCGGGACGCGTCGCCCGACGCCGTGCCTGCTGGGCTCGGTGAAGTCGAACCTGGGGCACACGGACGCCGCGGCCGGCGTCGCCGGGCTGATGAAGGTGGCGCTCGCGCTGCGTCATGGCGCCATCCCCCCGTCGCTGCACTTCGAGGCGCCCAACCCGCACCTGGACCTGGAGTCGGGCCACTTCCGCGTCATCACCGCGCCCACGCCCTGGCCGGACCTGGGGGCGCCTCGGCGCGCCGGGGTGAGCGCGTTCGGCATCGGAGGCACCAACGCGCACGTCGTGCTGGAGGAGGCGCCCGCGCCCAAGCCCGTGCCGCCGAGCGGCCGCGAGCAGCTCCTGGTGCTGTCCGCGCGCAGCCCCCAGGCGCTCGAGCGCGTCCGGAGCCGGCTGGCCGAGCACCTGCGCCGTGAGCCCTCCGTGGACCTGGGGGACGCGGCCTTCACGCTGGCGCTGGGCCGCAAGGCCCTGCCGTTCCGCGCCTCGCTGGTCGCCTCGGACGCGGCCGAGGCGGCGCGGGCGCTGGAGGCCGGCCCGTCGGCGGAGCCCGTGGCGGCCGGGCGGACGCCGGTGGCGTTCCTGTTCCCCGGGCAGGGCTCGCAGTACCCGGCCATGGGCCGCGGGCTGTACGAGGCGGAGCCGGAGTACCGCGACACGGTGGACCGGTGCGCGGCGCTGCTGCGGCCGCACCTGGGCTTGGACTTGCGGGAGGTCCTCCACGCGGACGCGAGCGACGCGGCGATGGCGCGGCTGGAGCGCACGGAGCTGACCCAGCCGGCGCTCTTCGTCGTCGAGTACGCGCTGGCGCGGCTGCTCATGTCGCGGGGCGTGGAGCCCTCGGCGATGCTCGGCCACAGCGTGGGGGAGTGGGTGGCCGCGTGCCTCGCGGGCGTCTTCCCCTTGGAGGACGGGCTGCGGCTCATCGCCCAGCGCGGCAAGCTGATGCAGGCGCTGCCGCCGGGGAAGATGCTCTCGGTGCCCCTGCCGCGCGACGAGGTGCGCCGCCTGTTGAGCGCGCGGCTGTCGCTGGCCGCGGTGAATGGGCCGGCCTCCTGTGTCGTGGCGGGGCACCCCGAGGCGGTGGAGGCGCTGGCGGCCTCGCTCGCGGAGCGGGGCGTTGCTGCCCGGATGCTGCGCACCTCGCACGCGTTCCACTCGTACATGGTGGATGACGCCCTGGCGGCGTTCCGCCAGGTGGTCGAGCAGGTCTCCCTGTCCGCGCCTCGCATCCCGTTCGTCTCCAACCTCACGGGCCGCTTCATCACCCCCGAGGAGGCCACCTCCCCCGACTACTGGGTGCGCCACATGCGCGAGGCGGTGGAGTTCGCCCGGGGCGTGGGCACGCTCCTGCGCGAGGAGCGCGCGCTGCTCGAGGTGGGGCCGGGCAACGGCCTGGGCGCGCTGGCGCGGATGCTCCCCGAGAAGGGCGCGACGGCCACCGTCCTGTCGACGATGCGCCACCCGAAGGCCACCGTCCACGATGGCCGGGTGCTGCTGGAGACGCTGGGGCGGCTGTGGGAGGCGGGCGGCGCGCTGGACCTCTCCGCGCTCTGGCGCGGCGAGCCCCGCGGACGCGTCCACCTGCCGACCTACCCCTTCGAGCGGCAGCGCCACTGGGTGGACGCGCCCGCGGAGGGCCCCGCCGTCCCGCGCGACGCGCAGGAGGGGTTGTTCCACGCCACGACGTGGACCGCGCTGCCGCGGCCCACGCCGCGCCGTCCCGCCGAGGGGGAGCGGTGGCTCCTGTTCCTGGGCGACTCGCGGCTGGCGCGCGCGACCTTCGCCGGGCTGGGGCTGGCGGCCTCCCACGCCACGCGCGTGGTGCCGGCCAAGGCCTTCGAGCGGCGCGAGGACGGGCTGTACGGCCTGCGCCCTGGCAGCCTCGAGGACCACCAGCGGCTGGTGCGGGAGCTGGCGGCGGCGGGGCGGCTCCCGGACCGCGTGGTGCATGCCTGGAGCGTGACGGGGCCCTCGGACGCGCCGCTCTCGTCCGAGACGCTCGGGCACGCGCAGGCGCTGGGGTTCTACAGCCTGCTGTGGCTGGCGCAGGCGCTGGGTGAGCACGGCGGTGGCCGGCCCGTGTCGATGGTGGCGGTGGCGGATGGTGTCCACGCCGTCAGCGAGGGCGAGCACGTCCGCCCGGAGAAGGCGACGCTGCTGGGGGTCTGTCGCGGCATCGCGCTGGAGGCGCCGGGCCTGACGTGCCGGCTGGTGGACGTGGCCGCGGAGGGGCCGGAGTCCCTGGCGCGCGCGCTGGTGGAGGAGCTGCGCGCCGAGGAGAACGCGGGCGTGGTGGCGCTTCGCGGGACGCGCCGGTGGGGGCCCCAAATCTCCCCCGTGGCGTTGCCGGGCGAGGGCGGCCTGCCGGGGCGCACCTGGCTCATCACCGGCGGCCTGGGGGGACTGGGGCTCGTCTTCGCGGAGCACCTCGCGCGCACGCGCCAGGCGCGGCTGGTGCTGCTGGGGCGCTCGGTGCCCC
>NZ_JAAIYB010000449.1 GCF_010894475.1 Myxococcus vastator | reverse complement strand
CTCTGGGGCGGCATGGGGCGGGCCGGGAATGCGTCTGATGGCGACGCCGCGCGTGCCTGGCGCTCCCAGGTGGAGCTCCGGGTGACGGAGGTTCAGCCCGCGGGCGCGGACACGGGGAAGATCGACCTCGGCGCCCCGCACGCCTATGCGCTGTGGCCGGCTCGCAACGGCAAGCAGGAGGCGGATGTCCCTCGCTGGAAGCCGGGCCTCCGCTTCAAGTTGGAGGTGACCGCGCCCGAAGGTGACGCCATGGCGCAGGTGCGCAACGCGGTCCGCGCCTGGATTCTGTTCGGTGGTTATGGCTCTCGCCCCCGGCGTGGCTGTGGCTCCGTCTGTCTGGAGCCCTCTGCCCCCGACATCGCGCAGTGGCTGCCGGCTTCAGCGGACCGGGCTTCGTTGAGGCGCCTCTTCGGAGACGTGCCGCTCTTCTCTCCCGAGATGGCGGAGCACCCCTGTGACCTGCCCTTGCTCAGGGGCGCGCAGCTCTTCCAGGGAGGCGCGAGCACGCGGCAGCGCGACGGCGAAAAGGCCTGGCTGGCCGCGCTTGGCTGGCTGCGTGAATTTCGTCAGGGCACGCTGCCTGTGTCCTCCGGAGACGCAGAGCTGTTGGGCGTGGCGAGGAGCCCTGGCGAGGGGAAGCGCGCGGGCCGCTCCAACTGGCCCGAGGCCGACAAGCTTCGCCGCTTCGCGCGGGCGTCCCGCCAATCCAGAAGCGCGGGCAATGCCTATCCACAGGTCCACGCCCCGCGACCACAGCACTCGGCGACGCCGGCGTGGCCACGCGCGGGCTTCGGGCTGCCCATTGTCTTCCATTTCCAGCAGAAGCGGCGCGAGGGCGGCGACTACCAACCCAAGGAGCCGGATGACGTCCAGCTCCAGTGGCAGCGGCAGGTGGGCGGCAAGTGGGAGCAGATGGACCGGCTCGCATCACCGCTCATCGTCAAGGCCTTGCCACTCGCGGATGGCCGCTTCGAGCCCATCGCGCTGTGGCTGGAGCGCGGAGCACCCAGCGGAGGCCACGTCGTCATGACGCAGTTCAAGGACGCCGTCCCGCTCACCCGCGTGCCCTTCGCACGTGCGTTTCGTGCTCAGGACGACCAGCCCCTCTTCAAGTCACTCCAGCGCGCGGACAACCTGCGCGACGCCTTCTTCCTGTGGCTGAAGGAAACCCGCAAGGCGCAGGAAGCGTGAGCCCATGAAACACGTCCTCGTTCTCAAGGTGGGCCCGGTGCAGGGCTACATCGCGCAGGCTCGCCGCACGCGGGACCTCTGGTACGGCAGCCAGGTCTTGTCGAACCTGGCCCGGGCCATGGCTGTCTCCCTGTTGGAGTTCGGAGCCACGCTCATCTTCCCGCACCCGGACCAGGCGCGGGACCCTCGCGCCGGAGTGGCCAACAAGGTCGTCGCCCTGGTGGAGGGCGCGCCGGAGCAGGCGGCCCGGAGCGCCCGGGAGGCGGCGAAGTCCCGGCTGCGGGCCGAGTGGGCGCGCGTCTTCAAGGCGTGCCAGTCCCTGCTCATCCCGGACGCGGAGGCGCTGGCCGCGGAGCAGTTGGACTCCTTCCTTGAGGTCCACGCCGCCTGGGCGCCGGTGGAAGTCACACCCACGGGCTACGCCGCCGCGCTGGTGGAGGCCGAGCGCGCCCTGGAGTCCCGCCGGGGCCTGCGCGAGTTCGCGCCGTGGAAACAACAACCACCGGACGGGACGCACAAGTCGAGTCTCGACGGCGCCCGTCCGTCCCTGCTGCGCCGCGAGCGCCAGGAGGGCGGCCTCTGGCGCGATTTCCGCGTGGGCCTGCGCGAGGAGCTGGACGCGCTCGGTGTGCTCAAGCGCGCGGGAGGCCAGCCAGGTCAGTTCGTGCCCGTGCCCTCCATCGGGTTGGCGGCCTGGCTCCAGGTGGCGGGGGCGCGGCACCCGGAGCTGCTCGCCCGGCTCAGCGCCGAGTGCGAGGCGCGGCGCTTCCAGCCCGTGAGCGCGAAGCAGCGGCCTTGGGTGGAGTCCTTCCCCTTCGATGGCCAGTTGCTGCTCGCCGAGCGCTGGCAGCCCTACTTCGAGGAATACGCCGTCCCGGAGCCTCGGGCCGCCGCCGCGCGTTTTGGACGTGAGTTCGTGGAGCCGCTGCGCAAGGCCATGGGCCTGGACGCGGAGCCCTTCCCCTACGTGGCGTGCCTGGTGGCGGACGGGGACAGGATGGGCCGCGCGCTGGAGGCGCTCGCGTCGCGGCCTGACGGACACCTGGCGCACCAGCGTGTCTCCCAGGCGCTCGCGGACTTCACCCGGAAGGCGCGGGCCATCGTCGAGGAGCAGCACCGGGGCGTGCTCGTCTACGCGGGTGGGGACGACGTGCTCGCGTTCGTCACACCCATGGACGCGCCCGCGTGCGCTCGGGCGTTGGCGGTCGCCTTCCGTGAGTCCTTGGAGCGCGCGCTCGCGGGCACGGGCGCCACGGTGCCCACGCTGTCGGTGGGGCTGGGCATCGGCCACGTCCTGGAGAGCCTGGGCGAGCTGCTGACCCTGGGGCGCCGCGCGGAACTCGCCGCGAAGCAGGCGGGCCGCGACGCGCTGGCCATCCTCGTGGCGAAGCACGCCGGCCGGGAGCGGCTGTGGACGGCGCCCTGGGGCTCCAACCCCGTGGGCCAATTGGAGACCGACGTGGCGCTGCTCACGCGCGACGCCCAGCCGCTCCCCCTGGGCAAGGTCCACGAGGTGGAGGCCCTCGCGCGCCGCTTCCCCGCTGGCGGCGCCGCTGCGCCTGGGCTGATGGAGCTGCTGCACGACGAGGCCGGGCGCATCCTCGCCCGCGCCGAGGCGGGCCGCGCGCCAACGCCGCTCAAGCCGGCGGACGTGGGGCTCGAGCTGTCCTCTTCCACTGCGCCGCGGGAATCCCTGGAGCGCTGGGCGTCGCGGCTGCTGGTCGCCGACACCTTCGCTCGCGCGGGACGCGGGCTCGCTTCAGCACAGGACAAGGAAGGTGCGAGATGAGGGACGCGTGCTTCGCGCTGCTGCCGCGCGACGGGTTGTCGGCCAAGGACGGGCGGGGCTGGTACACCTCGGAGGTGGGGCGTGGGTACTCGCTGCCATGGCCCCTGCCCACCACCGTGAGAGGCGCCCTGCGCGCCGCCTGGGGCCATGACGTCATGGCGGACAAGGGCACTTCCTTGTCCCCGGGGGCGTGGGAGCGGGACTCCGCGCCGGTGGCGCTCCATCGCTTCGTGGCGCTGCGCCGTGTGCTGGGAGAGACGTCCTTCACGCGGGCCCACCGGATGTGGCCCGCCCCCGCCGACGCGGTGCGCGTCCTCGAGGAGGAGGGCGCGGAGCGGCTGGTGCGCCTGGAGCCCCACCCCGGCGGCGCCGCGACGCTGGGGCCCGATGACGACGACGCCCGCGAGGCGCTGTGGCACCCCCGCCGGAGCGCGAGCGGCAAGCCCCTGCCGTCTCCGCTGTTCTGGCCAGAGTCCAGGATGGTGGCGTGGTTGAGCGGCGCGCCGGACGCGTCCGCGCCAGAGCGGGAGGCGTCGCCGCCGCGCACGGACATCCACCTGGCCATCGACGTGGAGACGCAGTCCTCGCAGGACTCGATGCTCCACTCCCGCGAGGTGGTGGAGTGGCTGCGCGTCCAGTCGCGGGACGCGGGGCGCCTCACGCTGGAGGAGTGGGCGCTCGGTGTGTCCTGCGCGTGGCCGGACCCGGCGAGCGGGCTGCCTCGCGGCCCCTTGGGGCTGGGCGGACGGCGCCGGCTGTCGGACGTGGAGCGGCTGGACGCGGACCTCTTCGCCATGCCGGAGGGGCTGGCCCGGGCGACGCGCGGCCTGCGCCTGGTGCTGGCCACGCCCGCGGAGTTCCAGCGCGGCTGGTTGCCGGACGGCTTCGAGCGCGTGGACGGGACGCCGCCGCGCTACGCGGGTCGGCTGCCGGGGCTGGATGCGCCCGTGGTGCTGCGCGCCGCGTTGGTGCCTCGGCCGCTGGAGGTGTCGGGCTGGGACATGGTGCGGCGGCGCCCCCGGCCCACGCGGCGGTGGGTGCCCGCGGGCGCCGTCTACTTCTTCGAGAAGCACGGCGGTGGGGACTTCACCGCGAACGAGCTGCGCGCGCTGTGGCTGGCCTCCTGGGGCGGCGGCCACTCGGAGGCGCTGGGGCAGGTGCTGCCCGGCGTGTGGCAACCGCCCCGTCACGGACAAGGAGCCTGAACATGGAGAGCCGACCCTATCTTCTTCACGCGCTGTCGCCGCTGCACGTCGGCACCGGGCAGAGCGTGGGTGTCATCGACCTGCCCCTGGCGCGGCTGAAGGCCACGGGCATCCCCTTCATCCCGGGCTCGTCCCTCAAGGGCGTGCTGCGCGAGCTGCGGCGGCCTCGCGACGCGGCGAGCGACGCGCGGGGCCTGCACGACGCCGTCTTCGGGCCTCGGCGGGCGAAGCCGGGCCCGGAGGGCGACGAGCCCGGGGACTACGCGGGCGCGCTGGTGGTGGGGGACGCGCGGCTGCTCGCCCTGCCGGTGCGCAGCTTCGTGGGCACCTTCGCGCTGGTGACCTCGCCCCTGCTGCTCGCGCTCGCGCGGCGGGACCTGGGCGGGGATGCGGGCGCCTGGCCGAAGGTGGAGCCCCTGGCCCAGCGCCGCGCGCGCGTGGCCTCCGTGAAGGACTGCACCGTCGTGTCCGGTGGAGACACGGCGGAGCCTCGCGTATACCTGGAGGACCTGGACCTGCCGGTGACGCCCGAGGACGACGCGGCCCTGG
Source organism: Myxococcus vastator (assembly GCF_010894475.1). Lineage (GTDB taxonomy): Bacteria > Myxococcota > Myxococcia > Myxococcales > Myxococcaceae > Myxococcus > Myxococcus vastator. The sequence goes on along the minus strand of NZ_JAAIYB010000449.1, from coordinate 1,846 downwards.
ACGCCTGGGCCCAGGGGCTGGCCGGGATGCTGCCGGAGGGCGAGCGCGCGCTCCTGACGAAGCGGCTGGTGCTGGTGGACGACGAGACGATGTCCTTCCTGTGGGAGACGGCCACGCAGGTGGACACGCGCGTGAGCATCTGCCCGGACACGGGCACCGCGGCCAAGGGGCAGCTCTGGACGGAGGAGAGCCTGCCCGCGGAGACGCTGCTCGTGGGGGTGATGGGGGCCACGGGCACCTTCAACCCGGCGCCGCGCAAGCTGGCGGCGGACGCGGTGCTGGACGCGGCGCTCGGCGGCGAGGGCACGGTGCTTCAACTGGGGGGCAAGGCCACCGTGGGTCGCGGGCGCTGCCGGCTGCTGACGTGGCGCGCTCCGGATGCGCGAGGTGCTCAATGACGGGGCAGACGCGGGAGCAGCAGCGCGCGCTGGATGCGTATGCGCGGGTGCGGGAGGTCAAGGTCCCGGCGCTGCGCGCGGACTACAAGCCCCGGGTGAATGGCCTGGGGGCGGCGGTGCTGCGCGACGGGCTGGCGGCGGCGCTCGCGTTCCTGGAGCGGGAGGTCGGGAGCAACACGGCCGCTCAGCGCCTGTTGAAGGACCTGGAGTGGTGCCTGGAGCGGGCACGGCTCCCGGGGCTGTCCTCGCGGGACTTGAAGGAGAAGGGCTTGCCGGGCGCGGTGCGTGAGTTGGAGCTGGACGCGTACATGCTGGCCACGCGGGAGTCGCTCCGGCTGCTGGTGTGGTTCCGCCGCGCGGTGCAGGCCACCTTCCCCTCGGAGGGGCTCGGCGATGCGTAAGGCGCTGCTGCGGGTCGCGGGCACCATCGGGGAGAACGCGCACGCGGGGCTCGTGTACGAGCGTTATGCCCCGGAGAAGCAGCACGACGGCCCGGACAGCCCCTGGGAGCAATGGCTGTCCCGCCTGGAGGCGCACCCCGAGCCGGAGGACTACGCGGAGGCGTTCAAGCGCTGGGAGGAGACGCTCCGGCAGTCCTACACCGCGAGCTTCACGGCGCGCGCGGTGAGCCGCCTGCTGGTGGGGCATGGCAATGCATCACCCACCGGGGTGGGGCTGACGCTGCACCACACGTGGGGCGTGCCCGTGGTGCCGGGCTCGTCGCTGAAGGGCGTGCTCGCGGGCTACCTGCGCGCGGTGTACGGGGATGGCGCGAAGGAGGAGCGCCGGAGGCTCTTCGGCGTGCCAGGGGAAGACGGCGCGCCGGAGCAGGCGCACAGAGGCGAGGTCATCTTCCACGACGCGCAGTGGGTGCCGTGCGCGCGCGCCACGGGGCCGGACCGTGTGCAGTCGTTCCTGGCCCGGGACGTGCTCACGGTCCATCACCCCGCCTGGTACGGCGGCAAGGCAGACTGGCCGAGCGACTACGAGTCGCCCAACCCCGTGTCCTTCTTGTCGGTGCGCCCCGGCGGCCGGTTCCTCGTGGCGCTGAGCCTGGCGCCGGGCACGGAGGCGGACCCGCAGGCGGCGGACTTCCTGGCGTGGACCGCGCGGCGGCTGGACGAGGCGCTGCGCCACTGGGGCGTGGGCGGCAAGACGGCGGCGGGGTACGGCAGGCTTGAGCGGGAAGGGCCCTGCGCCATCCAGCAGCCCCGGCGTCCCGTGCGCGCCTCGCCTGCGCTGACGGAGTTCCTGGCGTGGGTGGGGGCCCGGCGCGCTGACAGGCTGGAGCAGAAGCAGGTGCTGGCTGTGTTTGAAGAGGAGTGGCTGCCGCGGCTGGTGTCCCTGTCGTCCGAGGCTCGCGAGGCTGGGGCCAGGGCGTTGCGGTCGCTCGTCAAGAACCCCAAGCTTGAGGCGCGAAGGGACGCGCTGCTCGCGCGGATGGGGAC